>CALMVL010000229.1 GCA_937873265.1 uncultured Granulicella sp. | reverse complement strand
TGGGCCTGCTGGATCAGGTACTCGGGTCGACCGAGCGGCAGCCACACGTCCGGGCCGGTGCGCACGAGCCCGCCCTTCGTCGCGACGAGCAGGTCGCCGTAGGGCGCGAGCGCCTCGGCGATGAGCTCCTCCGACACGTCGGGGCCGTAGCTATCCGCGGTGTCGACCAGCGTGATGCCGAGCTGCGGCAAGCGGCGCAGCAGGGCGAGCGCCGCCGCGCGGTCGGGCGGGTCGCCCCCCGTGCGGGCGCGGTGCTCGGCCTCGCTGCCGGACCCGCGGACAGCCTGTGGCTGCGAACAGCGCGCGAGCTCGTGTGGGTCGACGGACGCAGCGGGGCGCGGCGCAGCTGGCTCGCAGGCCGCGAGCTGCCCGGCCTGCGGATCGGGGCGCTGCTCGCCGATGGTGCCGGCGTGTGGGTCGGAACGAACCATGGCCTGGTCCACGTCGCCGCGGGTGGAACGGTGTCCGCCCCTGTGCCCGAGCTCAGCACGGCGTCGGTGCTCTCGATCACCCGGGACGCCGAGGGCGACCTTTGGGTCGGCACCGAGACGGGAGGCCTCCACATCCTGCGGCCGCAGCGGTTTCGCACGCTGGCCGGACTCGAGGACGAGGCAATCACCTCCGTGGTCGAGACCACCGGCGGCGACGTGTGGCTGGGCACGCGCGAAGACGGTCTGCTGCGCGTACGCGGGGTGGCCATCGAGCGGCCGGCGCTGCGGGCGAAGCTGGCCAGCCAGATCGTTCTTGCGCTCGCCGCCGGTCCGCACGACGACCTCTGGGTCGGTACGCCGGACGGCCTGAACCACGTCGCAGCGGACGGGGGCGTCACTCTGCTCACCTCGGCCAACGGGCTCCCGGACGACTTCATTCGCTCCCTTCTGGTCGAGCCGGACGGATCGCTCGGGGTCGGGACGCGCCGCGGCTTCGCGCACTGGGCCAACGGCCTGGTCGACCGGGTCGTCTCGCGAGAAGATGGCCTGCCGAGCGAGCTCGTCGGCGCTCTGCTGTGGACGCCCGGACCGACTCCAGGCGATGCCGGCGGAGATCTGTGGATGGGGACGCTCGCCGGCCTGTCGCGCCTCCAGGGCGGGCAGCTCACAACCTACACGACGCGCGATGGGCTCGCAGGGGATGTGGTCACCGCGATCGCCGCCGATCCCTCCGGCGCCGTGTGGGTCGGATCGCGCGACGGCGGTCTGTCCGTCTTCCGCGACGGCCGCTTTCACCCGTTCCGCCAGCCTGGGATGCCGGCCTCGGTCGAGTCGATTCTGCTCGACAACCGCTCCGGCAGCGCCGACTCGTTGTGGCTCGGCACCCGGCACGGCATCCTGCGCGTCCCCTCGGCGGCGCTGGCGAGCTGCATCGACCGGCAGATCTGCGATGCGCCGATCTCGCGCTTCGGCTACTCCGATGGTCTGCCGAGCGAGGACATCTCCGCGCTCGGCCATCCGGCGGCAACCCTGACGAGCTCCGGGGAGCTGTGGTTTGCGACGCCGCGCGGCGTGGCCATCGCCGATCCGGGCGAGGCCGTCGAGAGCCGCGCGACGACGCCGGTCGTGCTCGAACGCGTCGAGGTAGACGATGTGGAGCATCCGCTCTCCGGCTCGCCGCTCACCATCGCTCCGGGACATCGCAGCATCACCCTCACCTACGCCGGTCTCAGCTATCGCGCGCCCTCGCGGGTCACCTATCGGTACCGGCTGGAGGGCTTCGATCGGCAGTGGGTCGAGGCGGGCACGCGCCGCACCGCCTTCTACACCAATCTGCCGCCGGGCACGTATCGCTTCGTTGTGGAGGCTGCGAACGGCGACGGCCTGTGGAGCGGGCGCGAAGCTGCGGTCGAGCTCCGCATCGATCCGCCGATCTATCGCCGGTGGTGGTTTTACCTGCTCTGCCTGGCGCTGCTGGGCGGCCTTGTGTACGCGGTCTACTACCTTCGGCTGCGCCAGGTGCGGGGGCAGTTCGATGCTGTGCTCGGCGAACGCAACCGGATCGCGCGCGAGATTCACGACACGCTCGCGCAGGATCTTGTCGGCATCTCGCTGCAGCTCGATGTCGCCGCGCAGCTGCTTGGCCGGGCGGATCCGGCCGTGGTAGCCGAGCAGCTGCGCAGCACGCGGCGGCTGGTGCAGGAGGGCATCGCCGAAGCGCGCGAAAGCATCTGGGAGCTGCGGGCGACAACCGCGCGCAGCAGCTTGCCCGGCCGCCTCGGGCGCATCGTGGAGCGCGCGAAACAGCGAGGCGTCGCGACGACCCTGACCGTCGGCGGAACCTATCGACCGCTGCCGGCAAAGTGGGAGAGTGAGATACTTCGTGTGGCAGGGGAGGCCGTGACCAACAGCATGCGGCATGCGGATCCGGGCAGCATCCAGGTCTCCCTCGACTACGCTCCCAGCCGTCTCGTGCTCAGCGTCCGCGACGATGGCCGGGGCTTCCATGCTGCGCAGGACCCGGGCGGCACGCACTTCGGTCTGCGCGGCATGCGCGAGCGCGCCAGCAACATTCACGGGCAGCTCCGCGTCGCAAGCAACCCGGGCGAGGGAACGGTCGTGACGCTCGACGTTGCGTTGGATGGTTTGAAGGAGGAACGACATGGCTGATCGCATTCGCATTCTCGTGGTCGAAGACCACCACGTGGTGCGCCAGGGGTTGATCGCGCTGCTCTCGGCCACGCCCGAAGTGGAGGTGGTCGGTCAGGCCTCCGATGGCGTGGACGCGATCGCGCAGTTCCGCGCCTTGCAGCCCGACATAACCCTGATGGATCTGCAGCTGCCGCGGATGGGCGGCGTCGAAAGCATCACGCGCATCCGCGCCGACTTCCCGGCGGCGCGCATCATCGTGCTCACCACCTTCGACGGCGACGAGGATATCTACCGCGCGCTGCAGGCCGGCGCCAAGGCCTACCTGCTGAAGGGCATGACGATGGAAGAGCTGCTGTCGACGATCGAGGCCGTCAACCAGGGCAAGGCGCGCATCCCGGCGGCCATCGCCGAGAAGCTCGCCGGCCGCGTCGGCAGCCAGGAGCTGACGGCGCGCGAGCTGCGCGTGCTCGAGCGCATCGTCGCCGGCCGCGCCAACAAGGAGATCGCAAGCGACCTGAACATCTCGGAGACAACGGTGAAGTCGCACGTCAACAGCCTGCTCGGCAAGCTGGGCGTCGCCGACCGCACCCACGCCGCGACCATGGCGCTGCAGCGCGGCATCGTCCACCTCCCCTACGGTGACGCATGAGACGACGGTCTGTCTTCGCCTGGCTGCTATGTGTTCCCCTTCTGGTTACATTTCCCGGAGCGGATGTTTGCGCGGAGACAAAGTCGATCTGGCGAGCGGCGACGCCGGAGGAGCTCCAGGCCGCCCTGCCCGATCGAGCGCCGGTCGAAAAGGAACGCATCGAGACGGAGATGCGCACGGCCTCGGGTGTGATCAGCAATCGCGGCCGCATCGTCGCCGGCATCGTGCTGATTACGGCAGGGTACTCGGCTGACGGCAAGTACTCGCATTACCTGCTGGTGCAGAGTCCCATCACGGTCGGCGAGATCGCGCTTCCGCCCGGGGCGTATGTCTTCGGCTGGAAGCGCGTGGAGGCGGGGCTGGACGTGCACTTCTTCGACGCCGCCAACGGCGCCGAGCGCGGAAGCACGCTCGCGCGGCAGCTGCCGGCGGGCGTGCGCGTGGAGGCCTTCCGGATCTGGCCGCCCAGCGAACGATCGATCCTGCAGATCGGCCGATTCGAGATCCCATACACGCTGCGCGACTGAGCGACGCCGCGCCGGACCTCAATGCAGCCGCAGGCCGACCAGCACCGACCTCGGCTGGGCAAGGGTCAGCACCGGCGTCCGTCCGGCGTCGATGCTGCGATCGAACAGATTCTGCGCTGAAACATACAGGTGCACCGCGCGCCAGGCCTGCCGGTCGGCAAATACGTTGAACACGGTGAAGCTGTGCAGCTCATACGTGTTGCCGGCGCTGTCAAACTGCCGTCCGCTGGTGCGCGCATCGAGCAGCAGCGTTCCCCATCGCTCGCGCGTAAGCCGCGCCTGCGCCGTCCCGGTGTTGCGCGGCACCTGCGCCGTCCACGTGCCCACCAGCGACGGCTGCGCATCGAAGCGCGTCACCGTCGACACGGCCAGCTGGTATCCGCCCGTCAGCTCCACCCATCCTGCCGGCCGCAGCACCCACTCCGCGCCGACCCCGCGGCTGCGCAGCTGCCCAAGGTTTTCGCGCATCTGCGTCAGCGTGGTCGCGGTCGCGGCGAGGGTCACCGCCGAGATCGGCCGGTTGATCTCGGTCCAGAAATAGCTCGCCCGCACCGACCCCCACCGTCC
>CALMVL010000228.1 GCA_937873265.1 uncultured Granulicella sp. | reverse complement strand
CGGTGGGATGGCATTACGAGACAGGAATCCAACTGCTGCGATTGATTCTGTCCGGTGTCTTTGATCGTCATCCCCAGCTTCAGATGATCACCGGGCACTGGGGTGAGGTGGTTCTGTTCTATTTGGAGCGGATCGAACTACTTGAAAGGGCGCAGTTAGGCTTGCAGCGTCCGATCAAGGACTATTTTCGGCAGAACCTGTTCTACACGCCCAGCGGCATCTACAGTCAGCAGTACCTGCAGAGAACAGTCGACATCGTGGGCGTCGAGCGAATCATGTTCTCGCAGGATTACCCGTACCATCCTGCCATGGGCGGGGCAGCGCGATCGTTTCTTACAGATTCTGGGCTTTCGGAAGCCGATCAGGCTCGGATCGGTCATGAAAACTGGGAAACCCTTATCGCCCCGCTCTCCAAGTGAATGCGACATGGGGAAACGTCCTCAGACAGAGCTGCAGTGCCACCTACGGCGACGCCTTCGTAGAACAGTTTCCGACCGTCTCATGATGGGCAAAGAAGTCAAGTAGACCCTGTTGGCGCATTTGCGCCTAACAGGCGCTGCATCGTTAGCTCTCATTCTCGATCTGAAGTGCGATATGCGGCTTTTCGTAGAGTTCAGTACGACCGGTCGTGCTACATTTAGACACATGAGCGACCACTCCATCTCCTTCTCGTCTTCCGAGCGTCCAATGCAGTTCGGGATGCTCGTCTTTCCAGGAATGACCTTGCTCGACTTGGCGGGTCCCCAAGCAGTCTTAGGTGTCCACGGCCAGACACACCTCGTAGCCAAATCGCTTGACCCAGTGCCGACCGACACAGGTGTAGCGGTGATGCCTAACGCTCTTTTTGAAGATTGCCCATCGGATCTGGATGTGTTCTTCGTGCCAGGGGGCATCGGAACGAACGGAGTCCTCCAAGATCGGGACACGATGGCCTTTATAGTCGAACGTGGTTCGAGAGCACGTTATGTGACCGCCGTTTGCACGGGAACGATTCTTCTGGCCGCAGCTGGACTCCTGGATGGCTACAAGGCAGCTACGCATTGGGCTTATTACGATCAACTCGCAGCCACTGCGACCGTACAGCCTGTTCACGAGCGGGTAGTTGTCGACCGCAACCGCATTACCGGTGGCGGTGTAACGGCGGGTCTGGACTTCGGATTGAGCCTGCTCGCCCTACTGCGGGACGCGAACATCGCGAAAGTGACGCAATTGATGATGGAGTATGACCCAGCACCCCCTTTCAACGCTGGTCTACCCGAACACGCCGGACCCGGCATAACCGCAATTGCAAGATCCATGATTCAACCCAACGTCGATCATGGCGTTCTGATCTCACGGCAACTCTTCGAGCAGCGCACCCCGGCACCGGCACAGGCATGAGCGCGTTTCATTCAGTCCAGCCTTCGCAGTTCCCGTGGTGTACGGAGGCCGATCTCATTGCCGCCGCCTCACGGGAACTGGGGGCTTTCATGTGCGCCATCAGAGAACGGTACGGGGAAAACTGCGCAGCTACGGCAGGCGACCAATGGATGACAGTGCTGGAGTCAGCTGATTGGGAACTTAGCGTATCCACTCCTGATTGGCGCAAGATCACGATCGAAACGCTCTGTAGGCTTCTGTCATTGCGGTTACTGCCGCTGCACGCTGTCGAGAAGATGTAGAGACGAAGCCGTCGTGTGGGCACGTGAATACGCGAAGCAATAGAGCTCTCATGTCCAGAGCATGAGTCGAAGACGAGAACGAAGGCTGACCCAACGTGAGCCCTTGAACTCATCACCCGTTGTCGCTTCGCATGGGCACCCCCAACTACGCACCCATGTCCGCTTGTCTCTCCGTTTGGAAGTAAGCCGGGCTGAGCGCGTTCGGTTCCACGCAGGTAAATAACGCTTGCCGCGCAGGACCTTGCGCCAACACGACCGAAAGAGGATTGATGCCAGACCGTTGGAAGCCCAAGCACAATCCGTGGGCGATCGCCATTACTGTCACCGTCGC
>CALMVL010000227.1:1084-1392 GCA_937873265.1 uncultured Granulicella sp. | reverse complement strand
CACCATAAGGAATGGTCATGAAATTTGCTTCAACGCGCGTCATTGCCTCCGACCTCAAGTCTATGGTCGGCTTCTACGAGATGGTGACCGGAAAGTCTGCAAACTGGCTCGCACCCGTATTCGCCGAACTCGTGACTCCTGGCGCAACTCTTGCCATCGGTGCAGCTGAGACGGTGAAACTTTGGAAGGAAGGCAGTGCGGAGCCTGGGGCAAACCGCACGGTTTACCTCGAGTTTCAGGTCGACGACATCGACGCCGAATATGAACGCCTCAAAGACAAAGTGAACCTCGTGCACGAATTGAAGATG
>CALMVL010000227.1:0-1074 GCA_937873265.1 uncultured Granulicella sp. | reverse complement strand
CCACTGAGTTCCTTACTTGGGCTCAGGAGAAAGAGCATGCCAGCCCTTTCGCGCAGCGGGAGGGCAGCTTCTCGGTTCAGCCAGCTGCCACATGACAACTGTCTCACTGACTCTACTCCCGCGAAGTCGGCTAGTGTTTACTAACCTGCTTCTGTGATTCTCAGTTGTCGCATCCAGGCCAATGCACTCATTGAATGCGGCCAGCGCCTGTTCGGGCCATTAGTCCTGAGAAACGCCGTTCTCGGAAGCTGTTTAGCGATTCGCTGCAGCACTGGCCGGACTTGGTGTGCTCGCCGAAATCGTCCTTTCTTGCCAGGTACTTTCACGGACAGCGCATACAGTGTTTGCTACCGGAGTGACTGGGGCACCTGGGCGAGAACAGAAGCAAGCGGAATCTTTTCTCTTGCTCAGTCAGAGCATCACTTGTCATTCCGCTAATCACCACTGCGGGTGCGTACGCAGGGGCTAAGCGCTTGAAGTAAGCCACACCTTGGCGTTGACTCAGTGAGCGCTAGGATGTTGTCTGCGGTTACGGCATCGCACTCCAAATGTCGCCAGCCTGTAGGGGCAGAAAGCGACCCGCATCCCATCCCCTCCGAACCACGCCCTCGACAAAACGACGACCGGGTTCGTCCCACGGCTCATCAGTGAGATGAAACGTTCCCCAATGGATGCCCAGGGCAGCCCGGGCCTGCAGGATGTCCGCGATTTGCAGCGCATCCTCCGGGTTGGCGTGCTGCGCCTGCATGAACCAGCGCGGATCGTACGCCCCGATTGGAAGCAAAGCCAGATCGATCTTTGGAAAGCGGGCAGCGATCCCGTCGAAGACACTTCCATCGGCAAACCCCGTATCGCCGGCGCAGTAGATGGTGGTTCCCGCCGCCTGCAGAACAAAACCGCCCCAGAGGGCCATACGCCTGTCGAAGGCGCTGCGTGACGACCAGTGGTAGGCAGGTACGATCACGGCCTGCAGTTCCGGCAGCAGCGCGTGCTCAGTCCACCAGTCACCCGCGACGACACGAACGTCCGCGATGCTCTTCCGCAACACGGTATCGTTCCCGAGCGGAGTCAGGA
>CALMVL010000226.1 GCA_937873265.1 uncultured Granulicella sp. | reverse complement strand
ACACGCCGCTCGGCTTCGAGCCCGCACGGATTCTCACCACCGCCATCCAGCTCTCGCCCGGCGAGTATGCGCACCGCGATCCGCTCATCAGCTTCTACCGACCCCTGCTCGAGCGCGTCACCCACCTGCCCGGTGTCCAAGCCGCCGGCGTCATCAACATCCTGCCCATCCAGAACTGGGGCAGCAACTCCGACATCCACATCGCCGGCCAGCCACCCTATCCGCCGAACCAGGAAATGCTCGCCGAGGTTCGCGTCGCCTCCACCGGCTACTTCGACGCAATGGGTATCAGGCTCCTCCGCGGCCGCATGCTCTCGCCCGCCGAGGACACGCCCGACCTCAAGGTCCCCAACATCGTCGTCAACCAGGCCTTCCAGAAAAAGTTCTTTGCCCACGGAGGCGATCCGATCGGCGCCCACACCGACGACGGGGACAAAAACAACATCGTCGGTCTCGTCACCAGCGTCCACCAGACCCTTTCCGCCCCACCCCTGGCCGAGCTCGACTGGCTCATCGACGGGATCGACCCCAAAGACCGCCCAGGCTATCTCGGCAACATGAGCCTCGTCGTCCGCTCCGCCGCCGATCCCAAACTCCTCATCCCCTCCATCCGCGAAGCCATGCATCAGGTCGATCCCACCGTCCCCTTTCTCGCCCCCGAAACCATGACCGACGTCGTCAGCGAGAGCCTCGTCTTTGAGCGTCTGGAGAACTGGCTGTTCGGCCTCTTCGCCGCATTCGCCCTCATCCTGGCCGTCATCGGCCTCTACGGTCTTACCAGCCACGAGGTCGAGCTTCGCACCCGCGACATCGGCGTCCGCATGGCGCTCGGATCCACCCGCGCCCGCGTCGTCCGCGGCATCCTCACCCGCGTCGCCACCCTCATGCTGGGCGGCGTCACCGTCGGCTGGGCGCTCACCCTCGCGCTCCGCCGTGTGCTCGGGGCGGTCGTCGAGCTCCATCCCACCCACGACCTCCTCCTGCTCGCCACCATCACCCTCGTCCTCACCGTCGCCGGCCTCACCGCCAGCCTTCTGCCCGCTCGCCGCGCCGCCACCATCGACCCCATCGAAGCTCTTCGCACCGAGTAACCCCGCAGCTTGCACCGCCAGGAGATCGCCACCGCCATGCCGACCGCTATCCAAACGTTGATCCAGGACCTCCGCTTCGCGTTCCGCCAACTGCGCAAGTCGCCCGCCTTCACGGTCACCGCCGTCCTCACGCTGGCGCTCGGCATCGGCGCCACCACCGCCATCTTCACCCTCGCCTACCAGGTTCTTCTGCGCTCCCTTCCCGTCGCCCACCCCGAGCAGCTCTACAAAGTCGGCAAGCAGATCGAGTGCTGCGTCGACGGCGGCCTGCAGGATGACTGGCGCATCTTCTCCTACGACCTCTACAAGCAGTTCCGCGACCACACCTCCGGCACCGACGGCATGGCCGCCATCGACGCCGGCGCCGACACCGTCAGCGCCCGCACCGAACACGACGCCTCTGCGCAGCCGCTCGGCGTTCGCTTCGTCTCCGGCAACTACTTCCGCTTCCTCGGCGTGCGCACCTTTGCCGGCCGCCTGCTCGATCCCGACGACGACCACGAGGGCGCCGCTCCCGTCGCCGTCCTCAGCCACACCATCTGGGCCACCAAATACCACTCGGACCCGCACCTCGTCGGCTCGACCCTCCTGCTCACCGGCCACCCCGTCACCGTTGTCGGCATCACCGCCGAAGGCTTCCTCGGCGAACGCAACGCTGGTGACCCCGCCGGCGTCTGGATGACGATCGCGCAGGAGCCCGTCATGGAGCCGGAGCGCAATCTGCGCAACTTCCCCAACGCTCACTGGCTCGACATCCTCGTCCGCATCTCCGACCCACACGCCGTGCCGGCCATCGAGAAGTCCATGCAGACCCAGCTCGTGCAATGGATCCGCGACCATCGCAGCCCGGGCGGCAACGAGACCGAAGCCCAGATCGCCAAGCAGACCACCGAGCTCGCCCCGGCCAGCGGCGGCATCAACGACCTTCGCGATCAGTATGAAAAAAGCCTCCATCTCCTTCTCCTCATCGCCGCCGCTGTTCTGCTCATCTGCTGCGCCAACCTCGCCAACCTCATGCTCGTCCGTGCCCTCGGCCGCCGGCAAGAGATCAGCATCCGCACCGCCCTCGGCGCTCCCCGCTCCAGCCTCATCCGCAGGATGCTCGTCGAGTCGATTCTCGTCGCTCTGCTCGGCGGAGCCGCAGGGGTCGCCGTCGCCTACGCCGGAACGCGCGCCATGCTCGCCCTTGCCATGAAGGGCGTCGAAATCGACCCGCTCAGCGCCGCGCCCTCCTGGCCCGTTCTGCTCTTCGCCTTCGGCGTCTCGCTCGTCACCGGTCTCCTCTTCGGCACCGCCCCCGCCTTCATCGCCTCGCGCGCCCACCCCGCCGAAGCCCTTCGCGGCGCCAACCGCAGTCTCGGCAACGCGAGCTCCCTGCCGCAGCGCGTCCTCGTTATCTTCCAGGCCGCGCTTTCGGTCGTCCTGCTGTCCACCGCCGGCCTCCTTATCGCGAGCCTCCGCGCCCTCGAGCACCAGAACTTCCACTTCCAAACTGACGGCCGTCTCATCGCCTTCATCGATCTCCAGGCCGCCGGGTACAAGTACGACCAGCTCGCCGGCCTCTATCGACGCCTCGACCAGGCCTTCGCCGCGCAACCCACCATCCAGA
>CALMVL010000225.1 GCA_937873265.1 uncultured Granulicella sp. | reverse complement strand
TAGCGACCTCACCCACCCCAAGGGTGCGCTCTACCAGGCTGAGCCACGTCCCGACTTCGGTGACCCGTCGTGCCCGGGCGGGCGGACGGTGGGGTTTGTTGCAGATTCAGTGTACATCAGGGCGGCCTGCCGTCCGCGACCGCGGCTAGGTTGTCGGGGCGACGAACTCTTTCGGAAGCTCGCCTCCGGAGCCGAAGAAGAAGTCGTTCATCTGCTCGACGAGGAACTCCTGGGCTTCGCGCGTCCAGGGCTGCAGGCGGTATTCGTTGAGGAGCATCTTCTGGCGCTCGACCCATTCGGACCAGGACTTCTTGGAAACGGTCTTATAGATCTTCTGGCCAAAGTCTGAATCGAACGGGGGCTCGTCGAGGCCCTCCATCTGCTGCTTATACCGCTGGTCGAAAACCATGTTTGCCATGTGCGCGTGTCTCCTTGGGTCTCAGGGTGATTGTAGCGTTTCGGGCGCGACGTCAGCCGCGGCGCTTGCCCTTGCTCTTCTGATTGCGGAGGCGCTTTTTGTTCTTGCCGGGTTTGGGCTTGCCGGAGCGGTTGGGGGAGGAACGGGCGGCGAGTTCGTCTCCGGCGACCGGGTACGTGCGGCGGCGCAGCGACCCGGAGCCGGTTGCGGTTTGCGGGTCGGAGGCGGGGGCTTCGAGCAGGGAGAACTGCAGGCGCCGCTGCTGGCGGTCGATGCGGTCAAGCAGGACGCGGACGGGCTGGCCGATGCGGAAGACGCGGCCGGAGCGCTGGCCGACGATGGCGCGGTCGGTGTCGCGGAACATGTAACGGTCTTCGTCACGATAGTCTCTCGCGCCGAAGCCGGAGAGCGAGGCAATGGGGACGATGCCCTCGATGAACAGGTCGGCGAGCTCGACGAAGAAGCCGTACTTGGTGCACGAGAGAATGATGCCGGGGAAGTCTTCGCCGACGCGGTCCTGCATGAACTTGATCTTTTTCCACTCAATGAGCTCGCGCTCGGCGTCGTCGGCGCGGCGTTCGGCCTGGGAGGACTCGGTGGCGATGGCTTCGAGCTCGGCAGCCGGTACCGGGCCGGCGTCCTGGTCGGGGCGGCGATTCGCGGCGCCTGTACGGTGCTTCCCGCGGACAGCGTCGAACTCGGCCTGCCAGGGCTGCCAATCGCCGGAGTGGATCGCGGTGCCGTGGGGGTCGGCGCCGCGCTCGAGGAGGTCGCGAAGAAGGCGGTGGACGATGAGGTCGGGGTAGCGGCGGATCGGCGAGGTGAAGTGCGTGTAGGAGGGGCTGGCGAGCGCGAAGTGGCCCTCGTTCTTTTCAGCGTAGCGCGCCTGTTTGAGCGAGCGCAGCATCAGGTAGGCAAGGATGCGCTCTTCGGGCGTGCCGGCGATTTTGGCGGTGAGGCGCTGGTACATCTGTGGCGTGACGGGGATGCGCTCGGGGACGGTGTGCTGCTGGGGAGCGCGGCTGCCGCGACCTTCTGAAGCGTTGCGGCGGGTGTCGCGGCGGTCGGACTTCATCGTGAGTTTCTTGACGGGCAGGTTGCCGATGCCAAGCGAGAAGCCGAAGCCGGCGGCGGTCTCTTCGAAGTCGACGATGCGTTTAGGGTCGGGCATCTCGTGGATGCGGTAAATGGAGGGGACGGCCTGGCGCTCGATCCAGGTGGCGACGCACTCGTTGGCCGAAAGCATGAACTCTTCAATGAGGCGGTGGGCCCAGCCGCGCTCGGAGCGGACGATGGCGGCCATGTTGCCTTCGGGGTCGAACCGGACCACGGGCTCGGGGAGGTCGAAGTCAATGGAGCCGCGACGTTTGCGTTTGCCATTGAGACGGAGCGCGAGGGCGAGCATGCGGTCGATCTCGGGCGCGAGGTTGGGGTACGCGGCTCGGACCTCGCGGTCGGTGTCTGTTGGGGTGTCGCCTACGGCATCGAGGATGTGCTGGACGTTCGTGTAGGTCATGCGCTCGGCGGAGCGGATGACGCCTTCGCTGACGCGGTAGCCGACGATCTCGCCGTGGGCGTCGACCTCCATGATGCAGGAGAGGACGAAGCGGTCTTCGTGCGGGCGGAGGGAGCAGATGCCGCTCGAGAGCTCCGGAGGGAGCATGGGGACAGCGCGATCCGGAAAGTAGACGGAGGTACCGCGCAGGCGCGCTTCGAGGTCGAGCGCGGTGCCAGGCTGGACGTAGTGGCTGACGTCGGCGATGTGGACCTGGAGCTCGGAGTGGCCGTCTTCGAGGTCGCGGACGAGAACGGCATCGTCGAAGTCGCGGGCGGTCTCGCCGTCGATGGTGATGATGGGAAGGTGGCGGAAGTCCTGGCGGCGAGCGAGCTCGGCGCGGTCGGCGGCTTCGACCGTCTGGGCGGCGGCGTCGGCGGCTTCGGCAAGGACGTCGGCGGGAAAGACGTGGGGGAGGTGATGCTTGCGGATGATGATTTCGACGTCGACGCCGAAGGCATCGGGGGGCCCAAGGACTTCGAGCAGACGGCCTTTGGCGGGTCGGCCGGGCTGGGGGAAGTCGGTGATCTCGACGTCGACGGCCAGGCCTTCGAGGGGAGTGAGGGAATCTTCATCGTCGAGGGACCAGCGGGCTCGGGCTGCCACGGCTTCCTCGCCAAGGGTGCGGTTCGGGGTTTCGGCAGCGGCCGGGAGGAGCTCGGCGCCATCGGGGATGAGGATAGGGGTGCCGATGCGCTCGTCGAGCGGGGTGACGTAGTTGCCCTTGATCAGCTGGCCGTCGACCCAGTCGGACTGGCGTTTGCGGTGGGAGCGGGCGTAGTGGAAGATGCCGACGACGGTGGGGTTGCGACGCGTAAGAACGCGGAGGATGCGGCCGGAGTGGCGGCCGTCACGGCCGAGAGGCGCTTCGTCGACCAGAACCTCATCACCCTGCATGGCCCCGTTGAGCTCGGTGGGTGGGATGAAGAGGTCGTCTTCTCTCGATGTGGAGCCGTTTGGGCGGACGAAGCCGTAGCCGTCGCGGTGGAGGTCGAGTCGGCCGGCGACGAGACGGTCGCGGGTGTGGCGGGGATCGGCGGTGGGGGCG
>CALMVL010000224.1:1863-16946 GCA_937873265.1 uncultured Granulicella sp. | reverse complement strand
CCTCCAGCCCGGCTTCCCCGGTGCCTCGAAGTCGTCGGAGACGAACAGGACCTGCAGTCCTTCCTGAGACACAATCGGAGTCACCTGGGAAGGGTGAGGACGATTTCCCTGCGTGAACAGGAACCGGTTTACGAGGCAGCCGTCGAGAAAGGAAACCTTGAAGAAGCCTTGAATATCGAGCATGCAGAGAGCTTGAGATCGCCCAGAGCAGAGGATGACGAGCTCCCATGACCGCTGTTGACCATCAGAGCCGGTCCTTAGATGACGGTATTCTTTGCATTCTTGTCTTTTCCAGGTCTCGAAGCGGCCATGGAGGGGCACGCTTTACCGAGAAGTTGTACTGAAATGCGCCAGGGACTGAGACGTCCCTTGCTGATATCCCGTACACCGTACGTGCGGGCTTTGATCGTCACCAGATTAGGTCACCGGAACAGGCCAAACGCCCAGGAGGCAGTGCATGTGCACGAAAGAGCAACTGGAAAGAGCCATTCAAGTCCTGAAAGCTCATGGCCGGGACGTAGCAGCCACGGAGATCTCCCTTGAGGATGGGTTCGTCATACCCGTGGACGGGATCCCGAGGACACCAAAGGAGATCTGCGAGATCTCCGATCGGCTTCACGAAAGCTCCTAAACACTCATTCTGACCATTTGTTCTTCTGGGTACGCGAACGCAAACTAGCACCGTCCTATGGCGCCTGCACATCTTCTTCCGCTGCGAACTGCGACCACAACGAACTCCGTCTGTCCACCGTCTATGCGGCAAGCAGAGCAACGTCGTTCGCGCCCACAGAGCGACGCCTCAAGCCGTGGCGACGCGCCGTGTCCTCAGCATGTACAGTGGCCGACCGTCGAGGCTCTGGTACTCTTGCTCGCGACCAGCCAGCGCCAAAACCGTTCATCACCAGGAAACGTCCATGCCCCAACACTCTCTGCCGCAGTTCATTCAAACGTTCTGTTGCGTTGCCCTTCTTCTCTCCCCTGGCGTCGCCTGCTCTCAGGGCAGCGACTACGATCAGCCCTATCGTCCGCAGGTCCACTTTTCTCCGCGCCAGCACTGGACCAATGATCCCAACGGACTTGTTTTCTTTCGCGGCGAGTACCACCTCTTCTTCCAATACAATCCCTTCGGCGACCAATGGGGCCATATGAGTTGGGGCCACGCCGTCAGCACCGATCTGCTGCACTGGCACGAACTCCCCGTCGCAATCCCCGAAAAGAACGGCGTCATGATTTATACCGGCAGCGTCGTAATCGACCACCACAACACCAGCAATCTCTGCGCAACGGGATCGGAGTGCCTGGTCGCGGTCTACACCGGCGCCAGCGAAACCCCCGCCGGCGGCCGGCAAACACAAAATCTCGCATCGAGCCATGACAACGGTCGAACCTGGACACCGTACCCCGCCAACCCCGTCCTGGATCTCCACCTAACCGATTTCCGCGATCCAAGCGTCTCCTGGAAGGAACAGCAGCATCGCTGGCTCATGGCCGTCTCGCTTCCCAAGCAGCACAAAGTTCGCTTCTACAGCTCCCCCGACCTAAAGCAGTGGACGCAACTCAGCGACTTCGGTCCTGCCGGCGACGTCGATGGCGACTGGGAGTGCCCCGATCTTCTCGAGATCCCGTCTGCCTCCCCGGGGCAGGGAAGCATCTGGGCCCTCAAGGTCGGCCTGAACCCCGGTGCGCCCCAGGGCGGCTCGGGCGAGCAGTATTTTCTGGGGGGCTTCGACGGCAAAAAGTTCACGCCCTCGACCGATCCGGGAGCGCACGGCTGGACCAACTTCGGCAAAGACGATTACTGTGCGATCAGCTTCAACGGGCTGCCAAGCGGCCAGAAGCCGGTTCTGATCGGCTGGATGAACAACTGGCAGTACGCCGCAAAGCTGCCGACCTCGCCCTGGCGCGGTCAGATGAGCCTCCCCCGGCGTCTGTCGTTTCTTCACGACGACGCAGGCCTGGCGCTCCGGCAGGAGCCTGTCGTCGCTCCGCTGCGAGGTTCGTACACCGCCATCCACGCAACATCTACTGCGGGTCTTGATGGAGAGCAAATCATCACCGCCACTTCGCCCTTCGAACTCGACCTGCAGTTCCAGGCAGGGACGGCACAAACCTTCGGCGTACGCCTTCACTCCGACCGGCAGCACTGGACAGAAGTCGGCTTCGATCGCGAACACGCTCAGTTCTACATCGATCGAACCCATTCCGGCGACGCGATCGGACCCGGGTTTCTGACCAAAACGACATCTCCTCTCGTTCGGAGCCGTCCCTCGGATCTGCACCTGGTGGTCGACCGATCGTCGGTTGAGGTCTATGCGCAGGACGGAACCATCGCCATGACGGATCTCATCTATCCCGACTCGCAGACGTACGCCATAGATCTGTTCTCCTCTGCTGCGGGTCAGCCCGTGTCGGCTACGGGCGGAAGCTGGGTGCTTCAAACTGTCTGGAAATAAGTGCGGGATACGTACCCGTGACTGCTGCATGACTTCTTCCTTAGAGGTAGCAGCTCACCGTCGAGCGAACGCCGTCTGCCGCGAGCTTACGCATCGCCATCTCCACCGCGCTAACAAACGCGGCATCCGTCGGCAGGTTCTCGCCGAAGATTGACCGGATCGCAAGCATCGGGCGCGGGTCGAGTCCCTCCGCGCGAGCGGCGCTCGTAAGCTCCGCGGCGCGCGCATCCACGATCTCAAGTGGGCGTCCGGCCTCGTCCACACCCCGGTAAAAGTAGAAGATCCACGCAGCGACGACCAGGCTCAACAGATCTGTCGCGCCACCCTCGTTTCGCAGATCCTGGATGGAGGGCAGCAGCCACTTCGGCATCTTCGCCGATCCCTCCGAACAGATGCGCGTCACTTGATCGTTGATGGTCGGATTGGCAAATCGCTCAATAAGTGTGCGCTTGTACTCTGGCAGCGAAGTTCCCGGTATTTTGGGTACGATCGGCGTAACTTGCTCCATAAATCGCTCAATAAAACTACGAAAGACCGGATCGCCCATGATGTCGTGCACATACGCGAAACCATGGAGCGCGCCAAGGTACGCCATCGCCAGATGGCTTCCGTTCAACAAGCGCATCTTCATAATCTCGTACGGCGCGACGTCGCCGACCAGCTCGACGCCGAGCCTCTCCCAAGCTGGTCGTCCACTCGAAAAGTGGTCCTCCACCACCCATTGACGAAACGGCTCCGTCACTACTGGCCATGCATCGACAATCCCGAAGCGCTCTGCCACAAATGCGAGATCGGCCGCTGTTGTCGCCGGCGTGATGCGGTCCACCATGCTGTTTGGAAACGCCACGTGCTCGCCGATCCACGCCTGCAACCCAGGATCGAGCATCTCCGTAAACGCAAGCAGAACCTTGCGCGTCACGTCGCCATTGCCCTGCAGGTTGTCGCACGACATCACGGTAAACGCTGGCATGCCACGCTGCCGTCGGCGGTCCAGGGCCGCCGCTACCAACCCGAGCCAACTCGCTGGCTCACTGCGCTGTTCGAGATCGTGCTGGATCGCGGGATGTTCGGCCAAGAAGCGGCCCGAGCCCTCATCGAGGAAGTACCCGCCCTCGGTAATCGTGAGCGAAACAATGCGCGTCGCTGCGTCGGCCATCTTCTCGATCGCGGTCTCCCGAGCATCCGGTGCATAAATGAACGCCGTCATCGAACCGATGATCCGCGCCCTCTGTGCCTCGCCGCTGCGTTCCACCAGCGTATACAGGCAGTCTTGGCCGAGCAGCGCATCACGCATCCGATCGTCGCTGGACAGCACACCCATGCCGCATTCGCCCCAGCGCTCGGCATCAGGCATGGCAAGCAGGTCGTCGAGGTACACAGCCTGATGCGCGCGATGAAATCCGCCAACACCGATGTGCACCGTGTGATGCTCGAGAGCGCCGCGATCATACGCCGGCGTCACAACTTTGTCGCGCAGCTCAGCGACGCTGGTGTTGCTGAGCTTAATCGGATGGGAACTCATACGACGGAGACTCCTGGACCAATGCCGACAGGCTTCGCCGGGCTGGATGAGGGATCGTCGGCCCGCCGGAGCGAAGCGCCGTTGCGGTCGAAGATGTGAACAAAGCGCGGGTCAAACGCAACTTCGACCGTCTGTTCAGGACGCACCTCGGTCTGTCCGTTCACCCGTACCGTAAGCGGCTCGCCCGCGATCGTCGCGAGGTGAAGGTAACTCTCGCTCCCCAAGTGCTCAACGCCCTGCACCCGAGTAGGCAGGCCTCCGGAACTCACCACCTGCACGTGTTCCGGACGGATTCCCAGCGTGACCGCATCCCCTGTGCCCGTCAAATCCACTCCGAGACGCGCAGGCGCCGTCGCGGTCGAGCCGCCGATCACCAGCTCCGTTTCACCCTCACCGTTCTCCTTAGCCTTCGCCTCAAGAAAGTTCATCCGGGGCGAACCGATAAACCCCGCCACAAACTGATTTGCGGGATGGTTGTACAGCTCCATCGGCGAGCCTACCTGCTCGACCTGCCCACCCTGCAGGACAACGATGCGGTCGGCCATCGTCATCGCCTCCACCTGGTCATGCGTGACGTAGATCATCGTCGCTTCGAGCTCGCGATGCAGCCTGGTCAGCTCCAGACGCATACGGACCCGCAGCGCGGCATCGAGGTTCGAGAGGGGTTCATCAAACAGAAATACCTTGGGATGACGCACAATCGCTCGACCGATCGCGACTCTCTGACGCTGACCGCCGGAGAGATCCTTCGGTCGGCGAGTGAGCAAAGCTTCAAGGTGCAGAATGCGCGCCGCCTCCATCACCTTGCGCTCACGCTCCGCCTTGCCGACACCCGCGAGCTTTAGGCTGAACGACATATTTTCGGCTACCGTCATGTGCGGGTAAAGCGCATAGCTTTGAAACACCAGCGCGAGCCCACGCTTCGACGGAGGCACCTCATTGACGCGCTCTCCGTCGATCAGCACATCGCCGGACGTGATCTCCTCCAAGCCTGCTATGAGGCGTAGAAGCGTGGACTTCCCACATCCCGAAGGTCCCACAAACACGGTAAGTTCGCGATCGCGCAGCATCAGGTCGACGCCGCGGATGATTTCGTCGCCGCCGTAACTCTTCCGCACCTGCCTCAGCTCTACCTGTGCCATGCCGCTCCGATCTTACTTCACCGCCCCAAAGGTCAGGCCGCGCACCAGCTGCTTCTGGCTCGCCCAGCCAAGGATCAGAATCGGCGCGATCGCCATGGTCGACGCGGCCGAAAGCTTGGCATAAAACAGCCCCTCGGGACTCGAGAACGAAGCAATAAATGCCGTCAACGGCGCTGCTTTCGCAGCGGTCAGCGTCAGGCTCCAGAACGCCTCGTTCCATGCCAGGATCACCGCAAGCAGGCTGGTCGAAGCGATGCCCGGCAGCGACAACGGCATCAGCAGGTCAACAATCTCGCGCAGCGCACTTGCCCCGTCCATTCGTCCTGCCTCCAGCACCTCCCGCGGGACATCCTTGAAGAAGGTGTACAGCATCCAGACCACAATCGGTAAGTTTGCCAGCGCATCAACCACAACCAGCCCCGTCCGCGTGTCCAGAAGTCCGGTATCGCGGAAGATGAGATAGACGGGAACCAGCGCACCGACCGGCGGCATCATCTTGGTCGAGAGCATCCACAGCAGCGTACCGCGCGTGCGCCGCGTGGGATGAAAGGCCATGCTGTACGCCGAGGGAACGGCAAACAGCAACGCCAGCAGAGTCGATCCCATCGCCACAACCACGCTGTTCCAGGCAAACCGCAGATACCGCGCCTGCGCTCCAATCGCCCGATAGTTGCCGAGCGTGGGGGCAAACAGGAGGTGCGGAACGCGCGAGATCGCTTCCGTCTCCGTTTTGAAGCTCGTCAGCACCATCCAGAACACCGGAAACGCCACAACCAGCGAAGCCGCCCAGCCGAGGGCAGTCATCCACATCTTCCGCCATGTCGCATGGGAGATCATCGGTCCACTCCTCAGGTGTCCAGGTTGCGCGCAAATGAGCGCATCAAAAACAGCGCCAGCAGATTGGCAAGGAAAATTGCCAGCAGGCTGGCCACGGCGGCTCCACCGATGTCGTACTCCATCAGCACATAGCGATAGATCAGAAATGACAAGTTCGTCGAGGCAAAGCCCGGGCCGCCTGCCGTTGTCACGTAGATCTCGGCAAACACGCCCAGCAGAAAAATTGTCTCGATCATCACCGTCGCCGAAACCGCACGTCCCAGGTGCGGCCAGAGGATGTAGCGAAACAGCGCAATCGGCCCCGCGCCGTCCATGCGGGCCGCCTCTATGCGCTCGGCATCCAGAGACTGCACCGCTGTCAGCAGCGTCAGCACGGCGAACGGCAGCCACTGCCAGGACACGATCACGATGATCGACAGCAATGGCAGCCGCCCGAACCAGTCAACCGGCCGAAACCCGAAGCTCCGCCACAGAAACGCGAGAACGCCGTTGTCTGGCTGCAGCATCATATCCTTCCATAGCAGCGCGCTCACTGTCGGCATCACGAAGAACGGCGCAAGAAGCAGCACGCGCGCCAGTCCTCGGCCAAAAAACTCCTGATCAAAAAGGACGGCCAGCAGCGTACCGAGGCCGACGGTGATCACAAGCACCGCGCCCAACAAAAGAACCGTGTTCCAGACAGCCATGCCGAGCCCAGGGTCGCTCAGCAGGTAGCGAAAGTTTCCCAAGCCATCAAAGCCGTTGCGCTCGGGGGCCATCAGGTTGTAGCGCCGGAAGCAAAACCAAAGCGTCATCCCCAACGGCACAACCGACCACAGCAGCAGCACGCCAATCGATGGAAGGTTGGCATAGAAGCCGGCATTTCCGGCGCCCGGCAGCCCGCTCGCCCGCGACCTCCTCCCCGCACTCGTTTGCGTCGTCGACATCGCTACCGTCCCGTGCCCATGCGCCGTTCCACGCGCTCGGTCGCTTGCTGCGCCCGGCGGAGGGCCTCGTCCACCGAGAGGTCCCCAACCAGCGCGGCCGCAAACAGCTGCCCCACCTGGTTGCCGATAGTCGGAAACGATGGCGTCACCACCAGCTGCACGCCCGTGTATGGCACGGGTTTTTCGGTCGGGTGCACCGGATCAGCCGCCATGATCGAACGGTACGTGAGCTCCGCGAACGGAGCCGCCGCCAGATAGCCCGGCTGCTCGTAGGTCCAGCGGCGCGTTCCCGGCGGCGCCGCCGCCCATCCATTTTGCTCGGCAACCATCCGGATGTACTCCTTCGATGTCGCCCATTCGATAAACTCTATCGCCGCCGTAGCATGTTTTGACGACGACGGCACCGCCAGCGCCCAGAACCACAGCCACTGCGCTCCGTGCGGTGTCACCGCAATTGGCGCCGAAGCAAACCCAACCGTGTCGGCCACCTTCGATTGCGCGCGATCGAAGAGCGCACCGGCCGCAACCGTTGCATCGATCCACATCGCGCAGCGGCCGTTCTCAAACAGGGTCAGCGACTCGTTAAACCCATCCGAACTGCTGCCCGGCGGCCCGTACCTCTGCAGCAGATCGACATAGAAACGGAGCGCGTTGCGCCACTCCGGCGAGTCAAACTGGGGTCGCCACGACTCATCAAACCAACGCGCGCCGAAGGTGTTGGCCATCGTCGTGATCAGCGCGACGTTCTCGCCCCACCCCGGCTTTCCGCGCAAACAGACCCCATACTGATCCCGCGCCGGATCGTTCAGTACCCGCGCAAACCGCGCAATGTCGTCGTAGCTCGGCTGCGCCGGCATGGTGAGACCGGCCCGCGCGAACAAGTCTTTCCGGTAGTACGTCAGCGAGCTCTCCGCATAAAACGGCAACGCATAGAGCCGGCCGTTGTCCGACGCGCCGTCCCGGATCGGCTTGAGCAGATCGCCGAGGTCGTAATTCGGCGAGAGCCGCTCGTCGAGCGGCAGCAGCCAGCCCCGATGTCCCCAGATCGGCGCTTCCAGTGGCCCGATCGTCACAATGTCATACTGCCCGCCGTGCGCCGCCGCGTCGGTCGTTGTCTTCTCGCGCAGGATGTTTTCTTCCAGCACCACCCACTCAAGGTGGATCTCCGGATGCTGTCTCTCGAACTGCCGCGAGAGCCGCCGCATGATGATCATGTCGCCGTTGTTGACCGTTGCAATGGTCAGCGTCTCTTGCGCGGAGCAGATAGGAACGGCCAAGGCAACGCTCAGCACCCAGGCAAAACGCCCAGAACCGAACGATAACCACCGCAATCTGGTCGCCTTGCTCCTACGCACTCCTGGCTTTTTCGCCGCAACGCCGCTCATAACCGTGTCACCCACTGTGCGGCTTTTCGCAGAAGATCGTCAATCTCCTCCGCAAATACGCGCCATCGCCAACCATCCAGCACCGCCCCATCCCGTCCGACCGACACAGAAGAGCACCGTTAACACCCGCAGCAGCACCCGCCAGCCCGCCTGCGCCTGCTACAGCCTAGGACCCTACTCCACCGCCAGCACCACCGCACCAAAGGCTGGCAGTTCCAGCTTCTCCAGATCGACCCGCGTCCGCTGTGCCACAAAGTTACTCTCCAGCACCACCCCACCCTTCGCGCCAACACTCTTCCCTGGCAGCTGCAGCGTCACGGTCCGCACCTCGCCACTCATGTTCAGCGCCACCACAATATTTCGCCCGGCCGAGCCCGCCCGCACCCGCCGCATGAAACTAAAGACCTGTGCATCGTCGGGATTGAGTCCAACATAATCCCCAAACAGCAGAGCCGGCTCCGTATGCCGGAGCCGCAGCAGCTCCTTATAAAAGTTCAGCAGGCTCCCCGAATCTCCGAGCTCCGTCTCAACGTTCACCGTACGCGCGCTCGGCGGAATCGGCAGCCACGGCGTCGACGTCGGCGTGGTAAACCCCGCATTCGGCGCCGCGGGCGTCCACTGCATCGGCGTTCGCTCCCCATCGCGCCCCTTCTCCTTCGGCCACCCCGTAATCCCGATCGGATCGCGCACATCCTGCTTGCGCGTCGGCTCCGTCGTGCGCATCCCGATCTCTTCGCCGTAGTACATCTGCGGCGTCCCCCGCGGCATCAACTCCAGCACCGCCATCAGCTTCGCTATCTGTGCGTTGTGCACGCCATCGCCGTACCGCTCCCACTGTCGCACCTGATCATGATTGGAAAAAAACCACTCCGGCCACCCCTCCGCGGGGTTCGTCTCCACCTCCCCGAACAGTTTGCGAAACTTCGGCGCTGAAAGCTCATTCGCATCCGCAATCTGGAAGTCCATCGGCAGCTGCACCTCGTCGCCATGCGTGCCGTACATCTTGCTCAGCGCCTCGATATTTGGCTCGTCTGCCTCCGCAATCAGCACCGGATGATTCGGATAACTGTCCACCAGCTTTCGCAGCTCGCGAAAGACCTCATGCGTTTCCGGCAGATCATCGGTGTACTTGTGCTGAATATTCCTGTCGCCGAATGCGTTATACCCCGGCAGATACGGATCGTCGTGTAGCTCCGGATCCTCAAACAGCCGCGACACGGCATCCATCCGAAATCCAGCAATCCCCTTGTCCAGCCAGAAGCGCATCACGTCGTACATCGCTTTGCGCACCTCTGGATTGCGCCAGTTCAGATCCGGCTGCTGCACATAAAAGTAGTGGTAGTAGTACTGCCCCGTCGTCGGATCCAGCTGCCATGCCGAGTGCCCGAACCAGGACTGCCAGTTATTCGGCGGCCCACCATTCTTTCCATCCCGCCAGATGTACCAATCCCGCTTCGGGTTTGTCTTTGACGACTTCGATTCCAGAAACCACGGATGCTGATCCGACGTGTGGTTCAGTACGATATCCATGATCACCCGGATACCCTGCGTCTTCGCCGTCTTCAGCAGTGTGTCGAAGTCCCCCATGGTCCCGTACTGCGGATCGATCGCCTCGTAGTCCGCGATGTCATACCCGAAGTCCACCTGGGGCGACGGATACATCGGCGTAATCCAGATCGCATCGACCCCCAACTCCTTCAGGTAATGCAGCCGGCTCTCAATGCCTTTGATGTCCCCCTTTCCGTCGCCATTCGAATCCTGAAAGCTCCGCGGGTACACCTCATAGATCACCGCATGCTTCCACCACGCATCGGTCCCCGTCCGGCTCTCCGCTGCCTGCGCCTGGGGCGGAGGCGACTGCTGAGCATCGGCAAGCGAACAGCAACATAGGGCAAACAGAAGCGGGGCGAACTTCAAACGCACGGGCGGACCTCCACGAAGTCCCGACAAGCTTAGCCGACCAGCCTCCCCTTGCACCAGAAGTCTCCGTCTCTGCGGACACTTCCCTCATCGACGACCCATCACACCAGCAAACCACCGCACAGTCTTCCGACCGCCGACATCCGCCGCTGCAACCCGCAACGCCTACTCGTGCTTGCGACAGCCCGACCGATACACCTGCGGTTTGCGCCACTCTTCTTCTGTGGCCAGCAGCACGCAACTGTCTCCGGTGTCCGTATTCAGCCGCCATGTCAGGTTTCCCTGCCGGTACAGCTGGTAATGCCCACTCCCGCCGAAAGTCATCCCGTTCGGCGGATTCGGCTGAATCGTATCACCCGGCGCCTGCGATACCCCACTCTTCGTTCCTTGAATCGCTGCCCCGTCAAGCGCCGCACCCTGGGCCGGTGTTAGGCCGCTCGCCGGCATCTCCCCTGATGGCGAAGCAGCCGGAAGCTCCGCAGAAGGAACGCTGATCTGTCCTTCCCCCGTCCTGCTTCGGCTGGCTGCCGAAACCGACGTCGTCGAGCTCCGCCCAGCGTCGTACCCCGAGTAGCCGATGTAGAAGAACACCGCCACGACCAGGACCAACACCGCAATGAGCGCACGCTTGAGCATCATAGGCCAGTCCACCACAGTGTAGTCCGAACCCCTTCCGGCGTACCCCGCAAAATCGGTGCCCGGCGTACACAAAAAGTAGCATCCCCGCCCCTCTCCGCAGGATCTATGTCGTAGAGAACGCGAGGCCCTGATGATGTATCTCAACCGAGAGTCGCCGACCTCGAACATCTTTCCTGGGGGTTATGATTAAACCCGTGCCAAAGTACTCCGTCGTCGTCCCCTTTCACAACGAAGAAGCCAATGTCACCGCCCTCTACGACCGCCTGAAATCAGTCATGGAGCAGGTCGGCGACTCCTTCGAGCTCGTCTTCGTCGACGACGGCTCCCGCGACCGAACCTACCGCCTTCTGGAAGAGATCGCTGCCGTCGACTCGCGCGTCCTCGTCATTAAGCTCCGCCGGAACTTCGGCCAAACCTCCGCCCTCGCCGCCGGCTTCGACCACGCGCAGGGCGAATTCATTCTCGCCATGGACGGCGACCTCCAGCACGACCCCGACGAGATCCCCAACTTCCTCGCCAAGCTCGAAGAGGGCTACGACGTCGTCTCCGGCTGGCGCTCCGAGCGCGGCGATAATCTCTTCCTGCGTCGCATCCCCTCACGCGCCGCCAATAGACTCATGGCTGCCATCTCCGGCGTCCCTATCCACGACTTCGGCACCACCTTCAAGGCTTACCGCCGCGAAGTCATCCAGAACATCCCCCTCTACGGCGAGATGCATCGCTTCATCCCCGCCCTCGCCTCCTGGTACGGCGCCTCCATCTGCGAAATCCCCATTTCCAACCCAAAGCGCCTCGCCGGCAAAAGCCACTACGGCATCTCCCGCACCATCCGCGTCTTTTTCGATCTGCTCACCATTCGCTTCCTGCTCAAGTACATGACGCGTCCCTTGCACTTCTTCGGCATCATCGGTGCGACCGGCATCTTCGCCGGCGGTGCTCTCGCCCTCTGGATGCTGATCCTCAAACTCCTCACCCACGGTCACATGCTCGACCAGCACGGTCCCATCTTCATCATCGCCGCTGTGCTCATCCTTGCCGGCATCCAGATGCTCGGCATCGGCCTGCTCGGCGAGCTTCAGGTACGCCACCATCACACCTCCAACCAGCGCGCGCCCTACGCCGTCGACCGCATGCTCCGCCTCCGCTCGAGCGAAGAAAGCCTGCTCCAGTAAGCTGCCGCTCTACCGAGTCACTGCCGCATGGGACTCGCGCGCGAGCTGGGCCTCAAACGCCTGCTTTCGATCCGTCACGTACTCCCGATATCCCTGCGGATCCACAAACGCATGCGCATCCCCCGCCTTCATCCGCGCATACTTGCCCAGCAAATCGAAATAGCTTCCATGCGCCCCTAAAAAGAGATCGCACGGTAGCCCTTGCAGTACCCGAAACCCAGCCCGGTAATCCTCCGCGATCCCTGGGTAAGCCCGATTGTTCAACAGCCTGTACCCGGGACCAGGGTTCAGGTTCGGACTGCCCACAATCACCACATCGTACGTTCGCCCGCTGTCCTGGATGCGCATCGTCCAGGTCGTGCAGCCTTTGGTGTGCCCGGCCGTCCTGTGCGCGACCAGCACCGTGCCGCCCAGCTGCACCTCGTCTCCGTCGTGCAGCACACGGTCGACCTTCGCCGGCGGGTACGAAAATCCACTTCGCCGCCCATACGCGAAATCGTCACGCCCGCCTGTCTCCACCACGCTGACATCTCCGTCCATCACCATGTACTTCGCACCCGTCATCTGCTTCACCCGCGCACTCCCTCCCGCGTGGTCCAGGTGCGCATGGCTGATCAGCAGAACGCGTATGTCGCTGAAGCGAAACCCAAGCTGCTCGACACTCCGTCGGATCAGCGGCACCGACTGCGGCAAGCTGCTGTTGAGGAGGATGTCGCCCTGCGGCGTGACGATCAGGTACGACGCCAAATCCCTGCTCCCCACGTAATACAGATTCCCGGCAATCCGAAACGGGGGAAACGGCTCCGTCCAGGCCGGGTCCTGCTGAGCGGCAGCGCACCCCGTAAGTCCCAGTAAGAGCAGCAGACGAACAATCATGTTGCCAGCATACCCGGCAACTTCTACACCCCGATCACCTGCCGCCCAAACCGCTCCATCTCCTCCATCTGCGGACTCGACTGCAGCAGCAGCACCTCTACCCCCGCCGCCGCGAACTCCGCCACCCGGTCCTTCACCATCTCCGGCGTCCCCACAAACCCGCTCCGCAGCCCCCGGTTGGACACCGAATAATCCTCCATCGAAAGCTGCGTCTCCAGCTTCGACCCCTGCACAAACTGCTGAAAATTCGCGTACCCCCGCGCACTCTGCTTCACGTCCGTAATGCGCGCCACCTCCTTCAGCGCCTCCACCTCCGTATCCCGTACCACCGCATACCCCGCCACCCCGTACGTCATCGGCACCAACCCCGCCCGCTCCCGCCGCTCCCGCATATCCGCGATCTTCGCGCCGACCTTCTCCGGCGTGTCCCCGTGCATCAGGTACGCATCGCACTTCGCCGCGATCAGATCCTTCGCCCGCTCACTCTCCCCACCCGCATACAGTGTTGGCCGCGGCCGCCTTACCGGCTTCGGCGAGAGCACATTCTCCCGCACATCGTAGTACGCGCCCTTGTAGCTAAACCCCTGCGTGCGCCAGCACCCATCCACGACATCCAGCCACTCGCTCGTCCGCGCATACCGGTCGTCATGCTCGTCAAAGTGCACCCCGTACTTGGTCGCCTCGTCCTTCCACCAGCTCGACACCACATTCAAGGTCAGCCGCCCCTTCGACATCTGATCAATATTCGCCGCCTGCTTCGCCAGCAGCGCCGGATTGTGAAACGTCGGTCGAACCGCCACCATCAGCTCCATCTGCTTCGTCACCGCCGCCAGACCCGCCGCCGTCGACCACGCATCGAGCGACGGCGCCTCCACCCCCTTGATGTCGTTCAGATTCAGCTCCGCCACCAGAGCCAGGTCATATCCCCAACCCTCCGACTTAACCGCCAGCTCCCGCGTGTACGCCCACGTCGCCTGCATTCCCTCGTCCTCGACGTTCCGCAGCCACCCCCCAAACACCGGCATCCAGTACCCATACCGCATCAGCGAACCCCCATCAGCGTCGCCGCTTCCGACTCATCCGCGCTCCGCTGCCCACCGTTCACCGCCGCCTGCTCCCGCTCCAGCCAGTCCGCCAGCCGCGCAAACGGATCGAACCCCACCACCTTCTCCCCATCCGCCACAAAGTTCGATAGCGCATTGATGTCGTAGTACACCCGCCGCCCATCCCGGTCGTCGACCATGTACTCCACCCCACCCAGCTCGATCCCAGCCGCCCGCATCAGTCGCTCCACCTCCGCGATCACCTCCGGCTCCGGCTCAAACCCCTCCACGCTCAACCCCGTCTTCGGAGCATCCACCGGGCATGCCGCCCGCGTCAGCTCCGCGCCCGTCGGCATCTTGCAAATGTCCGCTGGGCACAGATCAAATGTCTCGCCCGTAATGTGGATCCGGATCGCATACAGAAATTTCCCGTCCAGCACCTCCGCCCGGATAATGTGCGACCCCCGTGCCGGCACAAACTCCTGCACCAGCCCCACCGTATCCATCCCCAGCACAATTCCGTCCGGCACCCGCACCGAGTTCTCAAGCGCCTCCACCGAGTCGAACCGCTTCACCCCACTGCCGCTCCCACCGATATTCGGCTTCACCACCACCGGCCACCGCAGCCCCTCCGTCGCCGCCACCGCCTGCTCCGCCCGGTGAATCACCCGAGCCTTCGGGTACGGCAGCCCCATCCGCTCCAGCATCACCAGCTGCCCCGCCTTCGACAACTCACTCGCAAACGCCTTCGTCCCATTGATCACCCGAACCCCACGCGCCTCCAGGTGCTCCAAAAACCCCATCGTGTAAAAAATCGCATCCCCATGCCCACGATTCCACGCCGACGGACTCATCTTGTTCAGCACCACCGCGTACTTCTCCTCCGACCGATCCTCCGGCCCATAGCAGTGCTCGATCGCGTTGATCGTCACGTAGTTCGTTCCCCGCCGGTCCAGCTCCGCAAACAGCGGCTTAAACCAGTTCGGCTGCTCATAATAGATCGCAATCGGAAGTGTGTTCGTCGTCGAAATCGGCATGTATTGAGTCTAACCGCCTCCACCGTTACCGGCACATGCACCGCAACGGATCATGCCCCGGAGGTCCTCAGCCGGCATTCCTACCTACAAACGTTCTAGCGGGATCTACCTTCAGGACTGGTGCACTGAGG
>CALMVL010000224.1:0-1763 GCA_937873265.1 uncultured Granulicella sp. | reverse complement strand
CGCACTCCGTCGTGCAACGTTGTAGGCTAGCTGCATCGTTTTGTCCTTGAGATCGCGATAAAAGGGCTCGGGAGATACCCATAGCTAAGGATATCTCCCGACCGTTGCTGCCTAGCTTACTGTGCGGTTGCCGTCGTTGCCGGCTCTTGGCTGACGACGGCGATGGGGCTCGCTGTGGCTACCTGAGTCGCCGGGGTGAACTGCGACCCGATAATCGGAGCGATCTGCGCAATCAGCTGCGGAGACAAGCCCAGGCTGAGGGTGGGAAGGGTAAGTACGCCGGCTACCGGCTTCAGCGGCAAAACGAGGTTGGGATTCTGGTTGACGACAAAAATCTCCTTGCGGCCAAGGAACGCTCCATTTTCTGTGAAGTCGCCCGTAATGACGGAGCTCGTTCTGCTTGCGCTCAGAATCAGGTTGTCGACCCGGACCATGGTGCGCCCAATGTAATTAATCAGAAAGCCCCCGCGAAAGGACACGTTCGTCTCGCCGGTGTCGAGATCGATGACCCCCGAGACCGTACCGAGATTATCAACCAGCTCGCCCGCAGTTTTTGCATTTGGAAGCGGGTTGCCATTGAGGTCGCTGATAAATATCCCGCTCTCGCGCGTGGAGTCTACAAATGAGGAGCTAAAGGTGATCGCCGTATATCCGCCAAGGATCTGGTTTGCGGCTTGTGCTTTCAGCTGAGAAGTTGCCGAGATACCGAGTGTCAACGCAAGTGCTGCTGCCAAAGTTACTTTCATAAAACTGCTCTCCTGTGTTGCTGGGGGGAAACTACCGAATTGGTAAGCGCATGGGGAGGAACATGTACTCCTCTGCAGACGAAAAATGCTGAGCGGACATCTTTCGGCAGATATCACATCAAGTCGAGCATGCTCACATTGACGAAAAACGCCTTCTGAGCGGTACCGATAGTCGGTAGATGACGAAAGTCGACACGTGAACCACGAGCGTCACTCTAGCACACGAGGATGACAGCAAGTTTTTAGCGGCGTGCGGACCTGCTGTCCGGGATAGCTGCCGTAGACCGGCGAACTACGCATTGTTCGCACTAACTCCTCACCAGCCCTTGCATGTGCTGAGTAAGTGAACCATTCCAACGAGGTAATCCTTACAATGTAGAAATCGCCGGTCAATGCAAGGTGAGTTGGGGAGAGACGCTAACTCGCATGCATGATTCGCCATTCGGGTGGAGATTGGCTCACCTGGCCAAGACGAGGTACGCGCGTGTCGCTCCTGACAAGCGCGTTCTTATAAGAATCCCAGTACGAACGTCAATAATCCCGGTTTGCAGGTAAATAACCCGGCAAGGAGGTAGTAAATCCGCTGTAGACGTCAAAATGCCGGTAAGGAAACATGATCTTCACATCCACCGCCCCACCCCACCCCGCATCCAACACCACCATGCGCGCGATCCAGATCCTCCAAACCGGCGGCCCCGAACAACTTACCTTTCAGACACTCCCAGACCCCATCCCCGGCCCCGGCGAAGCCCTCCTCCGCATCCACGCCTCCGGCGTCAACTTCATCGACACCTACCTCCGCGAAGGCCGCTACCCCGCACCTCTCCCCTACACCCTCGGCCAGGAAGCCGCCGGCCCCATCGTTTAGCTCGGGCCGCCAATCGAAGGCACCCCCGCCCTCGGCCTCAAGCCCGGCGCCCGCGTCTCCTGGTGCGGCGTCCCCGGCACTTACGCCGCGCTCGCCCCCGGCCCCGGGGGCCGGCGGGGGGGGGGGGGGGGGGGGGGGGGGGGGGCGGC
>CALMVL010000223.1 GCA_937873265.1 uncultured Granulicella sp. | reverse complement strand
GTATTGGTTCCACTGGCGTCGGACGGGGTTTATATTTGGGAATCCGGAGTTCCTTCGGTACAACGCGACGGCGAACCTGACGCCGTACCGCTTTGGGCTGTGTTTGTGGCATCGCCTGCTGCACCTGACGATGCATATGAACCTGTTTGTGCCGGTTTTGGGGACGGTGCTGGTGGTGGCGCTTTGGCGCGGACGCGGATGGGGTTTGGACCGGGGAGCCGTTGCGGCACTTGGCGTGGTGCTGGTGGCGAACTCCGTGGAGTTCTCGGTTCTGGGTGGGGCTCTGTTGACGAGGTATCTGCTGCCGATGTTTCCGCTGGTGCTGCGGGGGTGCGGGGCTTGGGGGCGGCAGGGGGTGGGGACGGGGACATTTTGGGGAATGGCGGGGGTGAGTCTGGCGGCGTTTGTCGTGGGGATCTTTGTCAATCCTCCCTACGCGTTTGCGCCGGAGGACAACCTGACGTACCGGGACATGGTGGTGTTACACCAGCAAGCGGTGGGGTTGATTGGGCGGAAGTTCCCAGGGGCGACGGTGCTGACGGCGTGGCCGGGAGCGGCGGAGCTGGAGCGGCCGGAGCTGGGGTACACGCGCTCTCCGATACACGTGGTGGAGGTGAAGAACTTTTCCCGATCGAAAATGACCGGCATGGAAGGGCAGAGGGGGACCTTTCAGGTTGCGATGGTCTTTTCGACCAAAGCCGTGCCGACGACGGGCCAGTTCGATCTCGCGCGACGAAACCGGGCGGCAGACGCGCGGTACTTCGACTTCCATGACGACATGCTGCCCGGGGAAGTCGCACGCCTGTTAGGCGGCACGGTGATCTGGGAAGAACAGCGCGGGGTGGAGTGGGCGGGCGTGGTGCTTTTCCCGTGGGAACGTGGCAACGGTGTAGGGGAGGCCGAGCCGCAGCAGGCGGCTATACTTTTTCGGTGAGGACGATGCGGGTTAGAGCGGATTTTGGGCGGATCTGGCTGGGGTTGGCGCTGGCGCTCGGCGTAGGCAACGGAGCTTCGGCACAGGATGCTTCGGCGCATGAGGCCGGCGGGCGCGTGGTGCTGGTGCTGCCGTTTGAGAACCGGTCGGGGCAGGCGGGACTGGACTGGGTAGGGGAGTCGTTTCCGGACACGCTTGATCAGCGGCTGGGGTCGGCGGGGTTTTTGACGATCACGCGGGATGACCGCCTGTATGCGCTCGATCACCTGGGGCTGCCGGCGGACTTTCGCCCGAGCCGGGCGACGACGATCCGAATGGCGCAGACGCTGGACGCGAACTTTGTGGTGCTGGGGAGCTTCACGGTAAGCGGCGGCCGAATCCAGGTGCAGGCGCAGGTGCTGGATGTGGACCGTCTGAAGATGTCGTCGCCGCTGGCGGACTCGAGTGAGCTGGCGCGGCTGCTCGATGCGGAGAATGCGCTTGCATGGAAGGTAACGCGGGAGATGGATCCGCAGTTCCATGTGGCCGAGCAGACGTTTCTGGCGGCGTCGGCCGGGGTGCAGCTGAGTTCGTTTGAGAACTACATCCGGGGGACCAACGCGGTGCAGCCGGCGGAGCGGGTAAAGCGGTTACAGGCGGCGGTGGCGGAGGCTCCAAACTACTCGGCGGCGCTGCTGGCGCTGGGAAAGGCGCAGTATGCGCAGCGCCAGTATGACGAGGCGGCGGTGACGCTGGGGAAGATTGCCGGGACGGACCGGAGGGCGCTCGAGGCGCGGTTTTACATGGGGCTGGCGCGGTTCAACTCCGGACAGTATGCCGAGGCGGAGAGCGCGTTTGCGTTTGTGGCGAGCCGTCTGCCGTTGCCGGAGGTGGTGAACAACCAGGGAGTGGCGGCGAGCCGCCAGGGAAAGGATGCGGCGGCGCTGTTTGAGCGGGCGACCACGGCCGATCCGAATGACCCGGACTACCACTACAACCTTGCCGTAGCGCTGCTGCGACGGGGGGACAGCGCGGGGGCGCAGAAGCAGTTGACGGAGGTGCTGCGGCTAAGACCGCAGGATGCCGAGTCGAAGCAGCTGATGAGCCGGGTGGGGATGGGAC
>CALMVL010000222.1 GCA_937873265.1 uncultured Granulicella sp. | reverse complement strand
TCATTCCAAAGCACTTAGAAGGACTGGCGGAGAGTGAGGGATTCGAACCCTCGATAGAACTTTTGGTCCTATAACGGTTTAGCAAACCGCCGCCTTCGGCCACTCGGCCAACTCTCCAACCCTGGAACCCAGAAGCACCCCGCTCGGCTGCATCTACGATGCGGCTGCGCAGGCAATCCCGCTTGCGACCGCGAGCGGCGCTCCGTTCCGGCTGGTGCGATTATAGCGTCCCGATCCTTCCCCGTGAGAGTTTCGCGTTAGATTTGTGAAACAGCTTCGGAAAGGCTGGCGGGGGGTGCGGGACGGCGTTGGCAAGATCCGCGGGCACGGCCAAAATGCGGCTCCTGCCGCTCATCGCGGCAACCTACTTCATGGTGTCGGGCGGCCCCTATGGCCTCGAAGACATCCTCGGCGGCGCAGGCTACGCCGGCGCTCTGCTTCTTCTGCTCGCCATCCCTCTGGTCTGGAGCCTGCCCACCTCGCTCATGGTCGGCGAACTGGCCAGCGCACTCCCCGAGGAAGGCGGCTACGTTCTCTGGGTCGAGCGCGCACTCGGCCGCTTCTGGGGGTTCCAGGAGGCTTGGCTCTCCATGGCCGCCAGCGTCTTCGACATGGCGATCTACCCGGTTGTCTTTGTTCTCTACCTCAGCCGCCTCGCCCCCACCTGGACCGCAGGCCCGCGCGGCACTCTCTGGGCGCTCGCCGTCGTCGGCCTCTCCTGCGCCTGGAACCTGCGCGGCGCCGTTGCCGTCGGCGAGGGCTCAGGCGGCCTCTTCACGCTTCTCCTCACGCCATTCGCCGTGCTGGTCGCCATCGCCTGCTGGAAGGCATTTGGCCCCGGACACCCCGCCACAGGGGCCGTCGGCGGCCTGCTCACCCTCCGTGGCACGAGTCCAGCCCAGCCGGACTGGCCCGCCGCCATCTCCGTCGCGCTCTGGAACTACATGGGCTGGGACAACGCATCCACCATCGCGCAGGAGGTCGAGAACCCGCAACGGAACTACCCGCGTGCCATGCTACTGGCGGCCGGCCTCGTAGCCCTTACCTACGCCCTGCCGCTCGCGGCCGTCGCCCTGGCCGGCATCCCCGCCCATCGCTTCGCCACCGGAGCCTGGGCGGACGCAGGGGGCGCGATCGGCGGCAGATGGCTCGCTCTCAGCGTCGTCTTTGGCGGCATGCTCAGTGGTCTGGGCATGTTCAACGCGCTCATGATGAGCTACGCGCGCGTCCCCTACGCGCTCGCAGAGCAGGGCCTCCTGCCGGCCGTCCTCCGTCGACGAACCCGGGCGGGCGTCCCGTGGGTCAGCGTCCTGCTCTGCGCCTTGCTCTGGGCGCTGGCGCTCCGCTTCTCCTTCGAGCGCCTCATCTCCATCGACCTCGTCCTTTACGGCGCCGCCTTGCTGCTCGAGTTCCTCGCCCTGATCGTCCTGCGCATCCGTCAGCCCCTCCTGCCAAGACCCTTTCGCGTTCCCGGTGGCATCCCGGGAACAGTGTTGGCAGGCCTCGGACCGGCAGCCTTGATCGCCTTCGCCCTTTGGGCCGCCCGCGCCGAACGGATCGCCGGGATACCCGCCCTCGGATTCGCCGCGCTCGTAGCCACCGCCGGGCCCGCCGTCTACATGCTCGCCCGTCGCCGAGGGAACGATCCAGCCGCTCCCCGCTCAGCCCAGTCCTCGCCTCAGTAGACTGCCGCGCCGAGGGGGAATCTGCGAAGCCCACTGCAAACCGGATCTACTTCTCCCGCTGAGCCTTGTCTGCGATAAATCGCTGCTGTGCTTCCACCACCTTTTCCCGCGCAAACGCCGCATCGCGCCAACCGCGAACCTCCACCCGCTTGCCCTCAAGATCCTTATAGATCGCAAAGAAATGCGTGATCTCGCGCAGCATGTGCGGGTAAATCTCGGAAAAATTCCAAACATCCTTGTACCGCGGATTTCCCTTGCCCACGCACAGGATCTTCTCGTCCCCCAGCCCCTGGTCCAGCATCTCCAGCAGCCCGATCGGCCGGACCTCCATCACGCATCCCGGAAACGAGGGCGCGTCCACCAGAACCAGCACATCCAGCGGATCCCCGTCGTCGCCCAGCGTCGATGGCACAAACCCATAGTCGCCCGGGTAATGCACCGGCGAGTACAGGTTGCGATCCAGCCGAAACACATGCAGATCCTTGTCGTACTCGTACTTGTTGATCCCTTCATGCGGAATCTCAATAACAGCGTTGATCACCTCGGGCGACTTCTCGCCGACGGGCAGTTCCAGGTAGTTCGGCATAAACTTTCGATCTCTTCCGCTCTGCAAAATAGCCGCGACTCAAACGTCGCAGCACGCGATCTCGACGCCCTGACGAACGCCGTCCGTCCAGATAACGTGACTATAATCAAGCACAATGAAGGCTCATGTCTACGTCACGCTGAAGCGCACCGTGCTCGATGCGCAGGGAAAAACCGTCGCCGACGCCCTCCGCCGTATGCAGTACCGCGGCGTCGCCGACGTCCGGCAAGGCAAGTACTTCCTCCTCACCCTCGATGACGGATTGGAACAGGTCGCGGCGCGCGCCGAAGTCGAACGCATCGCGCGGGACGTCCTCACCAACCCCGTCATCGAAGAGTTTACGTTCAAGGTCGAGCCCTAGCCCAGCACTTTCTCGCAGAAAAAACGACCGCAGTTTCATTTCGGAACAAAACACGCAGCCCCCCCCGTCCGTCCCTCCAGTCACCCCTCCCACTCCAGGAACCCCGTCCTGAACCCTCCCCACCCCCCGC
>CALMVL010000221.1 GCA_937873265.1 uncultured Granulicella sp. | reverse complement strand
GGGTGAGCCTGGCGCGGGCGCTGGTGACGGAACCGCGGATTCTGCTGGCGGATGAGCCGACGGGGGACCTGGATGAACGCACGGCGGGGGTGGTGTTTGCCTTGATGCAACGGCTGCATGAGGCGCACCGGCTGGCGAGTGTGCTGGTGACGCACAACATGGCGCTCGCGGCCCGGTGCAGCCGGGTACTGCGGTTGAGCGGCGGGAGCCTGCAGGCTGAGGCGAGGGTCGGCGAGGGCTGACTGCATGTCCCAGATTGGGACAGTGTGGGGCGGGAGTTCCGTTTTGGAACGGAGGCGTTGGGAAATTGGGTGCTTCGCCGCATTTTCTGGCGCGTCGAGTCTCTGTTCGCGGTACGGTAGGCATAGTTTCGCCTCGCTTTCATCCGGCTTCGACGAGGACTACACTGAAGGAGCAGGATGGCTGCCGAGTATGGGCAGCCTGAGTGTTCCGGCGGCTTCGCCGGAATGGGGATCGCATCAAGGGTTTCGGACGCCATCGGCGATGGTCGGCCGGAATCGGCTCGAAGGGGTGACGATGTTCGAACGCTATACGGAGAAGGCGCGTCGCGTGATCTTTTTTGCACGCTACGAGGCTAGTCAGTTTGGATCACCTTATATCGAGACAGAGCACCTGCTGCTGGGGCTGCTGCGCGAGGACAAGGCACTTACCAATCGATTTCTGCGGTCGCATGCCTCGGTGGAGTCAATCCGGAAGCAGATTGAACAGCACACCACGATTCGTGAGAAGGTTTCGACATCGGTGGATCTGCCGCTGTCGAACGAGTGCAAGCGCGTGCTGGCGTACGCGGCGGAGGAAGCGGAGCGGCTGAGCCACAAGCACATCGGGACGGAGCACCTGCTGCTGGGGCTGCTGCGAGAGGAGAAGTGTTTCGCCGCCGAAATCCTGCAGGAACGGGGTCTGCGATTGCCGGCGATCCGCGAAGAACTGCAACGGACGACGCAGGAGAAGGCACCGGCGAGCGGCAAACAGGGCGGTGGACGGGCCGAGCAGAGCATGCTGGCGGAGTTCAGCCGGGATCTGACGCAGTCGGCCGCCGATCAGCAGCTGGATCCGCTGGTCGGGCGGGATGTGGAAGTGGATCGGGTGATCCAGATCCTGTGCCGGCGAACAAAGAACAATCCGGTGCTGATCGGAGAGCCGGGCGTTGGAAAGACGGCGATCGTTGAGGGTTTGGCGCAGAAGATTGCGGACGGCGAGGTGCCAAGCTTTCTGGCGGATAAGCGAGTGCTGGCACTCGATCTCTCCTTGATCGTTGCGGGAACGAAGTACCGCGGGCAGTTTGAAGAACGGCTCAAGACGATCATGAAAGAGTTGATGGAAAACCAGAACTCCATCGTGTTTATCGATGAGCTCCATACGCTGGTTGGGGCAGGGTCAGCGGAGGGTTCGCTCGACGCGGCGAACATCCTTAAACCGGCGCTGAGCCGGGGCGAGGTGCAGTGCATTGGAGCGACGACGCCGGCGGAGTATCGCAAGTCGATCGAGAAGGATCGGTCGCTCGAACGGCGCTTCCAGGCGGTGAAGGTGCCGCCTCCGAACGAGGAAGACGCGATCCGGATTATCGGCGGAATTAAAGATAAGTACGAGAAATTTCACGCGGTGAGTTATACGGACGAGGCGATTACGTTTTCGGTAACGCATTCGAGCCGGTACATTCCTGACCGGTTCCTGCCGGATAAGGCGATCGATCTGATCGACGAGGCGGGAGCGCGGGTGAAGCTGCGGCAGACTACCTTGCCGGAGGAGCTGACCGAGGTACAGAAGCGGATCAAGTTCATTGTTCATCGCATGGAGAATGCGATTGCGAATCATGAGTTTGAGAAGGCTCGCTTTTACTCGGACGAGGAGCGCAAAGAGCGGGAAAATCTACGGGCGCTCCGAGAGAAGTATCACCTGGATGACTCGTCGGCGGGGATTGTGACGCGCGAGGACATCGAGGATGTGGTAAGCCGGTGGACGGGCGTACCGATTACTTCGCTCAAGGAAGAAGAGACGCAGCGGCTGCTGCGGGTCGAGGAGGAGCTGCACAAGCGGGTGATCTCGCAGGAGAAGGCGATTTCGGCTCTTTCCCGGGCGATCCGGCGGTCGCGGGCGGGGTTGAAAAACCCGGCTCGGCCGATCGGCAGCTTCCTGTTCCTGGGGCCGACGGGCGTCGGCAAGACGGAGATGGCTCGAACGCTGGCGCAGTTCCTGTTTGGTTCGGAGAAGTCGCTGATTCGATTTGACATGTCGGAGTTCATGGAGAAGCATTCCGTGTCGAAGCTGATCGGGTCGCCTCCGGGATATGTGGGCTATGAGGAGGGTGGACAGTTAACCGAGCGGGTGAAACGGTCGCCGTACTCGGTGGTGCTGCTGGATGAGGTCGAGAAGGCGCATCCGGATGTGTTCAACCTGCTGCTGCAGGTATTTGAAGACGGCCAGTTGACGGATGGGCTGGGCAACACGGTTGACTTCAAGAACACGATCATCATCATGACCTCGAATATCGGGGCGAAGCACCTGATGAAACGCGAGGGGCTTGGCTTCCAGTCGAGTAAGGATGAGATGGTGGCCGACAAGATGGAGGAGCTCGTCAAGGGTGAGGTGAAGCGGACCTTCAATCCTGAGTTCCTGAACCGTCTGGACGAGGTCATCATCTTTACGGCTCTGTCGGATGCGGACCTGATGCAGATTCTGGAATTGCTGGTGCAGAATCTGAATCAGAATTTGGTGCACAAGGCCATCACGATCAGCGTGACGGACGAGGCGAAGAAGTGGATTCTGGATAAGACGCTGGTGGACCGGAGCTACGGTGCGCGACCGCTTCGCCGGGCGCTGCAGCGATTCATTGAGGATCCAATGTCGGAGGCTTTGATTGCCGGCGGAATCACCCAGCGGCCTGCGTTCCTGGAGGTCTATCTTGATAACAACCAGCTGTTCTATCGGCCGATTGCCGCAGACGGAGAGAACAAGACCGAAGGTCTGGCACTGACGACGGTGTAGGGCGTCCGCGCTGCTTTGTGTAACGAGAAGCCCTGGCGCGACGCGCTCGGGGCTTCTCTTTGTGCGAGGACGGTAGAAACGGTCAGCGACGCCTCACCCGTGTACTTTCTAGCTCTGCTCAAAGCGGGCTGGCCAGAGGGTGCTAGGGGTGCTGGTCGGACATGGTGTAGTAGCCGGTCGTGGTGGAAGCAGTGAGGCCGGGCTGCTCCAGTTTGAGCTGGAGATCGTGGTAGGTATTGGCCTGGTCGGTGGGATGTCTCGGGACGGTGATGGTGTAGAAGCGGTTTGCCTCGGCGACGGTGTCGGCGATGACCTTTTCGATGTCGTTGTTGCCGTAGGAGGCTCGGCCGCCGCTGTGCGTTGCGAGGACCTGCAGGGAAAGGTCGGCGAGTTGGGTCTGTGAAGGTTTGCTAACGCCCTTGAGAAAGGACTGGTAGTAAATGGGACGGAAACCGCCAGCATCCGCGACGCCGAGGGGGTCGATGCTGTAGAGCGTGACCTGCGCTTGCTGCAGCTGCTGATTGAGGTCAACGACGGAGCTAAAGAGCTGGTCCTGCTCCTTGCGGTCGAGGTCGACGCCCGGTCCGGAGAGCAGCGGCCAGCCAGGACTGATCCAAAGGATGAGCTTGTGACCGGGACGGGTGGATTCTACGGACAGGAGTTTTCGAAGGGTGCTGACGGAAAGATTGAGGCGCTCCGTCGCCCCCCAATATCCTGCGGAGCGACGGAGCTCTCGCAGACCAATGGTCTCTTTGTCGAGGCTTGCGGCGAGTGCATTGCCGTCCTGGTTGGCTATGGGCTGCATGGTGGACGAGGTGTCGGTGAAGATGACGACGGAGACGGGCACGGGAAGCTGGCCCTCGTTGCGGCGGAGGAAGCGATCGATCTGCTCGCGTTCGAACTCGACGGTGTTGACGCCGACGTTGACGGCATCGATGACGAGCACGACCTCGGTTGGGGCGACGCGGGTAGAAGCAGTCCCTTCAGGCGATTGAAAGGAGAGGAGAGGCACCGGTTGCCCGTTGTCTCGAAGGACGAAGTCACTCTGGGGCAGGTTGGTGACGGCGTGGCCGGACTTGTCGGTGACCAGCACGTGAAGGCGGAGTAGCCCTGGATCGGACGAAGTCTGGACCGTTTGACCGGAGGTGACGGGAATCGCGGGTGCAACGGGTGCGACGGGTGATTGGGCGCTCGCCAGAAGGGTAAAAGGAAGGATCGGAAGAAGCTTAAGAACGTTCATAGATCTCACCTCGTGTGTCTGGGACAGCACATCTATTCGATGCGAACCGGCGGAGGTGGAGTCAGGGACGATCGTTGATCGTTCTCCGATGGCTGGATGCCGCTGCGAAGTTGAGCGATCTGGGGGTGGAGGAGCTTGGCGGTGAGCGAACGGGTGAGGGCTTCGACGGCTTCGCGCTGGGCGGGGGTGAGCGTGGCGAGCCTTGCGGCGGAGCGGGCGAGTTCCTGCCGGCGAAGAGTCTCGGCGGAGAGTTGCAGGGTCTTGATGGCTTCGATGAAGGGTTTGGCGCTGAGGCGCTGCTGATATTGATCGACCTCGTCGGCGACGATGGTTTCGGCGGCGGCAGCTTCTTTGCTGCGGCTGGCGAGGTTGGAGGAGGCGGCCTGCTGAAGGTCGTCGATGTCGTAGACGAAGCAGCCCTCGAGCGCGTTGACGGCGGGGTCGACGTCGCGGGGCACGGCAATATCGATGAAGAAGACGGGGCGGTTGCGACGGCGGTCGAGAAAGGCGCGGGCCTGGGCGGGGGTGATCAGCTTACCGGGAGCGCCGGGCTGATCACCGGTTTGGGCGCCCAGGCCGGTGGAGGTGATGAGGATATCGGCCCGATGGGCGTGATCATTCAGCTGGTCGAAGGGGAGAATGGTGGTGGAGATGGGGGTGCGACTGAACTGGCTGGCGAGGCGGTCGGCGACGTCGCGGGCGCGGGACTCGGTCCGGTTAGAGATAAGGAGCGAGGTTGCGCCGTGCTCGATGAGGTGTCGGGCGGCGAGCTCGGCCATCTTTCCAGCGCCGACGATGAGGATCTGCTTGCCGCGGAGAGTGCCGAAGATCTTGCGGGCGAGGTCGACGGCAACCGAGGCAATGGAGACGGAGGAGGCGCCGATCTCGGTTTCGGTGCGGACGCGCTTCGCGACGGAGAAGGCTTTCTGGAGGAGGGGATCAAGGGTGGTGCTGACGGCGCCGACCTCGCGGGCGACAGAGTAGGACTCCTTCACCTGGCCGAGGATCTGGGCTTCGCCGACCACGAGGGAGTCGAGCGAGCAGGCGACGCGGAAGAGGTGGCGAACGGCTTCGCGCTCGCGAAACTCGTAGAGGTGGGGTTGAATGACGGCAGCGGGAATGGCGAAGTATTCGTGGAGGAAACGGAGCAGATCGGGGCTGCCGGCGAGGTTTGCGGGCTGGAGGGGCACGGCGGGATCGTGGGTGGTGAGGAGTTCGACGCGGTTACAGGTGGAGAGAATAAGAGCTTCGCGGACGCCGGGTTGATGGGCGAGGGTGCGGGTGGCTTCGGCGAGGCGTGTAGCGGGGATGGCGAGGCGCTCCCGGATATCGAGGGGGGCGGTGGTGTGATTGACGCCAACGAGAACGAGCATGGGGCCGACGTTGGAGTTTTCCACAGGCGAAGGGCTCAAGACTTCGGGATTCTTGCCGATAAGGCTCATGGAGCGGTGAACCTGTGGACGGCAGAGAGCTGATTGGCGGACCAGACGGCGAGGACGACGAGGAAGACGAAGCCGGAGAGATAGACGGCGCGACGACCGCGGAGGCCGGAGTGCTGGCGGATGTGGATCATGCCGACGTAAGCGAGCCACATGGCGAAAGAGAGGAGCACTTTGGGGTCGCGAAAGTAGGCGGGGCCGACGGTGAGTTCGGCGACGGTGGTGCCGATAAGAAGGCCAGCGGTCATGCAGGGCAGGCCGAAGAGGAGGGCGCGACGGGCGATGCTGTCAGAAGTTTCAAGCGGGGGCAGACCGCGGAGGGCAGGAAGTTTGCGCTTGAGCCGGCGTTCCTGGATGAGGTACAGAACGCTGGCGAGAAGGGAGAGCAGGAGGGCGGCGTAGGCGGCAAGGAGGAGGGCGACGTGGAGGAAGATCCAGTTGGAATGAGCGAGCGGAAGGGTTTCGGGGCCGGGACGGAAGGCCGGCTCGAGGCTGAGCAGGACGGCTAGCGGGAGAAGGACGACACCGAGAGCAACGGTGCGATACCGCAAGGAGACGGCGAGGAAGGCGAGGACAAGAAGAAGGGCGAGGAAGGACTGGCTCTCGTGTCGGGTAATCAGGTCGAACGGTGCAGTCTGCTGCGCGGCGCTGAAGGTTTCGACGAGGGAGACGAAGTGGAAGAGGAGACCGGCGATGGTGGCGGGAATGGCGATACGGCGCCAGCGGGGCCGGTCGTAGAGGGCAGCCGGAAGAACCGCGAGAGCAGCGATGCTGTAGAGCAGGACGGCGGCTCGGAGCCAGAGGAGGGACATGACGGTGGCGAGCGCTGAGGCGCCCTCATCAGTATAGTCGCCTGCGCTCCGGGGAGACGGTGTGGGGTGAGCCTGGGGATGACACGGTATTTACATCAAGCGACAGGAACGCTGTCTCGGCCGGCAAGCCATTCCTGTAGCTGCTGCTCGCAATATTCGGTTGAGATGAAGAACGGCTTATCGACGATGTGAACGGTAAGGACGTCGTTGTAATGCGTGTACCCAGCGGTGACGCCGTCTTTGGTGACCTGACCTACGGGGTCGGTTAGTGCGATTCCGTATCGTTCATGAAGCTCTGCGGCCCTTTGTTCAAACTCGTCGGTGGTCATTCGGACCTGGATCATGAACGCTCCCCATGTTCTCTCGAACGCGGAAACAGCAACAGCCATGGAACAGCCATAGCCATGAAAACAGAAATGTCTAGTGAAGATAGACGGACCTGGGAGCGATCTGGATGCCCCTGGTGTGGGGTATTCTGACGGTTCAGTCGATGGAAACCGAAGCAACACCAGGGCAACGCGCGGCAAAGGAGAGCGGCAAAGCCGACGTCGAGGGTGCGCTGACGCCGGCGATGCGGCAGTATCGGGCGGCAAAGGAGCGGTACCCGGATGCACTGCTGTTCTTCCGGATGGGCGACTTCTACGAGCTGTTCTTCGAGGATGCGGTGGTTGCGTCGCGGGAGCTGCAGCTGACGCTGACGGCACGCGACAGATTGAAGCAGGTGCCGATGTGCGGAGTTCCGTTCCATGCGGTGGAAGGGTACCTACAACGGCTGCTGCGCCGTGGTTTCCGGGTGGCCATCTGCGAGCAGATGGAAGATCCGAAGCTGGCGAAAGGGGTGGTCAAGCGTGAGGTGACCCGGGTGGTGACGCCTGGTACGGCGATTGACCCGGGGCTGAATGGGGCGGAGAGCTGCTGGCTGGCTTCGGTGGCGACACTGGGCTCGGGAGCGCAGGGGTGTGTGGGAGTTGCGATGTTGGACCTCTCGACGGGGGAGTTCCGAGTAACGGAGTTCGGGGGCGGGCAGCGGTGGCAGGAGGCGATGGATGAGTTGGGGCGGCTGCGGCCGGCGGAGCTGTTGTATCAGGACGGAACGTCGGGCGCGGATACGGGCTCCTCCGCTTCCTTTTCGGCTTCGGCACGGCTTGCTTTCTCGAGGTCTGATCGAAGCGACACGGTTGTGGAAGCGGGTGACGCAAACGATAGCTTTTCGGCAGCTGGGCTGGAGGCGATCCGGACGAAGACGGCGATAGAGGGATGGGTATTTACAGCGGAGCACGCGGTTCCGCTGCTCAAGCGGCAGTTTGGGGTGCAGT
>CALMVL010000220.1 GCA_937873265.1 uncultured Granulicella sp. | reverse complement strand
GAGCAGCTGATTCGTAATCAGCAGGTCAACGGTTCAAGTCCGTTCGTCGGCTCCATCAGATCAAGGCAAGGGTAACGCTCCCGAGAGCGCAAGTGTGCGCGATCGACCGCCCGCACGGTGCTTGTACCGGGCTAGGTTGGGCGGATCGGCGAGGATGAGATCGACGCTGCGCGGCGAACGTCTTCCCCTGCTGCTGAAGGAAGTTCCTGGACACTCAGGAACGTCATAGGCACCATGCCGGGCTCGGCGGTACGCTTGACCGGCACGTTGCAAAAGGCCGGCTCGCCTCCCCCGATGATCTCCCTGCAGCCATAGATCGCGAAGCCTGTAGTACAGCCACCAACACCTAAGCACTTCTGCAGAGGGTTTCAGGTAATCCGCCGCGACGGAACCTGCTTTCCGTTCGCTCCGACAGGGTTCTCTGTGACGATCTCGAAGGCCTCCGTCGCCCGTGGAGGTACGGGGCTGAAGCGTCACGTTGGATTCGCGACTGTCGACGAGCTCGCCGTGCAGATCGTCGCTACCCTCATGCGGCGCTGCCCCGTGCGATTCATGTTGGGGCGTTCAGGACCAGGTGAACTTAGCGCCGATGCGCAGCGGCGAGTACAGAGTCGCCCGCGTCTGTGTGCGCTCTATCGCGAGAGACACGCGCACGATCGGGGCATCCGCGGCTGGTTTGGAAGCTCGCCTGACCTAAGTGTGACGATGCCGGATGGCACCGTCAATAACACGCCCGCTCACGTTTCTTCCGTTCTCGCTTGAGTTTTCTGGCGGAGCCGTCGATGCGGAGGCCGCGGATGCTCAGAGCGAGCCTCTCTGCGTACAGGCAGGTTTTGTGGACGTTCCCGGTGAAGCCTTGTCACGAGCCGTTCGCAATGGGGTGGCTTTTACCAAGGGTTCCTCTCCCCGGACGGCTTCGGATTACGGGATGACTCGGGCTCGACGACGAGCAGCACGGCTTCGACATTTATCGTACCGTGTGGTACGCTTGGCGTAATTCGAGTGGTTGGGCAGCGGTGATGGTTGGAGCCTGTTCCGAACTAGGGAGTTATGCACCCGTGCTGATCCCAAGGTCTTCGCTGCCGAAATGTGCTTGAAGGTAGATCTTCCATGAGAGGTGGTCATGAGCAAGAGCCAGACACAGGCCAAGCACAACCCATGGGCGATTGCTGTGACCGTTACGCTGGCGACGATCATGGAGGTTTTGGACACCTCCATCGCGAACGTCGCCGTGCCACATATTGCGGGGGGCCTCGGCGCGACGCAGGACCAAGCGACATGGGTCATCACCTCCTATCTGGTCTCAAACGCCGTGATCCTGCCGGTTGCGGCGTACTTTGCTTCGGTCTTTGGGCGCAAGCGCTTTTACATGAGTTGCGTCGCGCTTTTTGGCATCAGCTCCGTGTTGTGCGGCTTGGCGCCATCGTTGCCGTTGCTTCTGTTTTTTCGCGTACTCCAGGGGATCGGTGGCGGAGGGCTGGCACCCTCGGAACAGGCGATTCTGGCCGACACGTTTCCTCCGGAAAAACGAGGGCAGGCCTTTGCGGTGTACGGCCTGGCTGTGGTCACCGCGCCGGTGCTCGGCCCGACCCTGGGAGGCTGGATCACGGACAACTACGATTGGCGCTGGATCTTTTTCATCAATGTGCCTGTCGCCGTGCTTTCACTGTTCCTCACTTCGCGCTTAGTTGAAGATCCACCCAACATTAAGGAAGAGGTCGAGAAGGTCAAGCGCAACGGCTTTCGTATGGACACCGTCGGATTCGGGTTCGTCGCGCTTGCGTTCGGCTGCCTTGAAGTGATCCTTGACAAGGGGCAGGAAGATGACTGGCTCAACTCCGACTTCATCTGCGTCTTCCTCGTACTGACGATTATCGGCTTCGTCGGCATGATCGTTTGGGAGCTCTATGTCTCGCGCAAAGGCCAGAAGCCCATCGTCGATCTGCGGCTGTTTCAGAACCGGACCTTTGCCCTTGCTTTTTGCATGATGATGCTTGTGGGGTTTGCGCTGTATGGCGCGAACATCGCGATGCCGCAGATCCTTCAGCAACTGATGGGGTACACCGCGGGAGCTGCCGGCGAGGCCTTGTCGACTGGCGGGCTCGCGACCATTCTGATGATGCCGCTCGTGGGGGTCCTGATCGGCAAGGTTGATCCCCGCAAGCTGATCGTTTTCGGCTATCTCATGATGGGCTTTTCGCTCTTCTATGTGGCGGAGATCTATGTCGGTGTCAGCTTTGCCTGGGTGGCCAAGGCCCGTTTCTTCCAGTCGCTCGGCCTGGGTTTCCTGTTCATCCCTGTTTCCACGCTTGCCTATGTGGGAACGCGGCCGGAACAGAGCAATGACGTGTCGGGCACGATCAATCTGGGGCGCAACGTGGGCGGTTCGATCGGGACCTCGTTTGTGACTACCTTCGCGGCGCGTTGGGGCCAAACGCATCAGGCTTACCTTGCGCGGCATGTGAACAACGGCAGTCCTGCATGGGTCGCGCGTCTGAACACGTTGACGCAGCAGTCCAGGGGCAGTGTGGCGGCTGTGGCCGATGCCCAGCACAGGGCGCTGGCGCAGTTCTATCAACGCACCCTGGTGTCTCAGGCGAACATGCTGGCCTACAAGGACGTCTTTCACTTTTTTGCGATTGCGATGTTTGTAACGGCGCCCCTGGCCATGTTCATGAAGCGGCCACCTAAGGGGACACAGGCAGCAGCGCACTAAAGGAGCGATCGTGCAACTTGGCTTTCTCCATCGACATCACCCCACGGCCGTTGCTGTTTTGGCTTTCCTTGCCGTTCTTCCGTGTCGCGCGCAGGCGCCCTCAGGCCAGGGCAGTGGCAGCCAGCCTTCGCGGGCGCAACAGGTACCACTCTCCGGGCGGCAGGGGGCGAACAGCGTCGTGACGCAGCAGTCTGCGATTGGCGGCGGCGCCACCTCGAGCGCGGACACAATCAACACCAGCATCAGCGCACAGGGAAGTTACCAATCCAGTGTTCTCGACCCGGGTGCCACGGGCGCACCAATCACGTTGACGTTAGGTGAGGCGCTTCGCCGGGCCCTGCGGTTCAATCTGGGCTCGATCGATGCGAGCAACACGCTACGGCAGGTGCGTGCCGAACGCCTGGCTGCCCTGAGCGCGCTTCGTCCCGACCTTAGCGCGAGCCTTAGCTACACGGATCAAAAGACCGATCTTCAAGCGATTGGCCTGAGCGCGAACACGGTTCCTGCTTTCGGCAGCCTGCTTCCCAAGGTCGTAGGACCGTACCACTACTACGACGCGCGCGGAAGCGCATCACAGAGCCTGTTCGACCGAACCGCACTGAGCAACTACCGCGAGGCGAAGGCGCTGGAGCAGGCCTCAGAACTAAGCCAGAAGGACGCGCGCGAGCTGGTGCTGTTGGCGGTGAGCGGCGAATACCTGCGCAATCTTTCCGAGATCGCTTTGGTTCGATCGCAAGAAGCGCAGGTTCAGTACGCCCAGGCGAGCTACAACCAGTCCCTCGCGCAGAACCGCGCGGGCACCAAGTCCAGGGTCGACACCCAGCGGAGCCTGGTGCAACTGCAAACCGAACAGCAGCGCTTGTCCTCGGACCGAGCTGACCTCGCCAAGGAACAACTGACGCTGGTGCGCATGCTTGGCCTGCCTCTGCGAACGCCGATCAGCTTTACGGAAGCTCTCTCGTTTCGCGCGCAGACGGTTGCGCCCTTGGATGATGCGATCCGCCAGGCCGAGGCACAGCGACCGGACCTGCAGGCCTCCGCCGCGCAGTTGCGTGCGGCGGAGCAGGCCCTGCACGCGTCGCGTGCCGAGCATCTTCCCTCTGCCACCGTATCGGGCTATTACGGTATCGAGGGAGTCAATCCGAATGCGGGCAATGGCATCTTCAGTGTTGCCGGGAACGTGAACATCCCGATCTTCGATGGGGGCAGAACCCGCTCCGACATCGAACAGGCGACCGCCGTCGTCGATCAGCGCCGGGCCGAATACCAGGATCAGCAGCAGGCGGTTGAGCTGGACGTCCGCAATGCGTACATCGATCTGGAAGTCGCGACCAATCAGGTCAAGGTTGCGGACAGCAACCGCGGCCTCGCGCTCGACACCCTCAAGCAGTCCCAGGATCGTTTCGCCGAGGGTGTGACGGACTCGGTGGAGGTGGTGCAGTCATCGGAAAGCCTAGCGGCCGCCGAGCGTGACTACATCAGCAGCCTTTATTCCCATAACGTGGCAAAGCTCAGCGTGGCCCGTGCGCTAGGACAACTGGAACAGGTGGCACCCAGCCTTTTAGAGGTTCAATAACCATGGCCGAACAGATGCAAGCGCAGGACGAACAGCAGAAACACAACGCCCCGCCAGAAGAGAAGGGCGAGGGAAACGAAGGCAAGCCGCCTGCCGACGGCTCACAGCAGGACCAACCGGGGGCCGAGGAGCAGAAGCCGCCGGCAGATCCGCGCAAAAAGCGAAGAAACATCATCATCGGGGTCGCGGTCGCGGTGCTGCTGCTGCTGGTCGGCTTTGTGTGGTGGCTGCATGCGCGATCGTACGAGGACACGGATGATGCGCAGATCGACGGGCACCTTCACCCCATGTCGTCGCGTGTGGATGGAACGGTGCTTGCGGTCTACGCAGAAGACAATCAGAAGGTGAATGCCGGAGACCTGCTGATACAGCTCGACCCCAAGGACTACCAGGTTGCCCTGGACCAGGCAACTGCGTCGTACCACCAGGCCGAGGCGCAGACGGCAAGCTCTCGTCCCAATGTGCCGATTGCGGCTTCATCCAATACCAACAACCTCGCTACCGGCCGGGCCGAAGTGGCGAACGCCGAAGCAGCCGTTGCGGCGGCGCAGCAGGACGAGACCAGCACTGGCGCGCAGCTTCGCCAGGCGGAGGCCAACAACGAGAAGGCGCAGACCGACCTGCAGCGCTACACCCGGCTCCTGCAAAAACAGGAGGTCGCGCAGTCGGACTACGATCAGTACCTCACCACCGCACGGGCGCAGGCGGCCAGTGTGGAGCAGCAGCAGGCCGCGCTCCGCTCGGCCGGAAAAAAGGTGGAGGAAAGCCGCGCCCAGCTTGCGGAACAGCAGGCGCGGCTGCAACAGAGCGTGCGCGATGCGCCCCGGCAGGTTCAGATCCGTGAAGCGACGGTGGCTTCCAATCAGGCGAGCGCGGAGTCCGCCAAGGCGCAGGCGGAAACCGCGGCTCTTCGGCTCGGCTATACGCGCATCTATGCTCCTGTCTCGGGCGTCGTTACCGAACGGAGCGCGGAGGTGGGCGGTCAGGTGGCCACAGGCCAGCAGCTCATGATGGTGGTACAGATCAACGACCTGTGGGTGACGGCCAACTTTCGCGAAACGCAGCTGAGGAAGATCCATCCCGGGCAAAAGGTGCGCATTCACGTGGATTCGCTCGGTGAAGATTTCGATGGCTTTGTGGAAGCGATGCCTGCAGCCTCTGGAGACCGGACCAGCGTTTTGCCTCCGGAAAACGCCACCGGTAATTACGTCAAGATTGTGCAGAGGCTGCCCGTTCGCATCCGCTTCGCGCAGAATCAGCATGATCTGGACCGCCTCCGTCCCGGCATGTCGGTTGAGCCAAAGGTTTCGCTGGAGTAGGCCGTGTGCCCTCCTGATCCGAATTGGCTCGCAGAGGCCGTAGGCAGCAGAACGCTACTTGGCGGCCGGACTTCTGTAAGCTGGAAGGGTGAAATCCGCTGCCGAATCTTCTTCGCAGAAGCGTCCTGGCCGCCCCAAGCTGGGGGAAGCAGAAGACCGCATTGAGGCCATTCTGGATGCAGCCACCGAGGTGATTCTCGAGCGTGGTTTTGCGGGGGCAAGCACACGCGAGATCGCGAAGCGTGCGGGCGCCTCGAAGGAGACACTCTACCAGCGTTTCCCCACAAAGGCTTCGCTGTTCGCTGCGCTGATTGAACGCAAGTCCAACACGCTGCTGGCTTCCATGGCGGATGTGCTTCAAGTGGAAACAGACCCGCAAGGGGCGTTGACTACCTTTGGGGAGCGGGTTCTTTCGGTGATGATGACAGAGGAGGCGCAACGGCTGCATCATGTGGTGATCGCGGAGACCAGGGAGTTTCCTGAACTCGCTGTTGCCTTCTGGGACAAGGGACCAGGCCGTGCCCGTGAGATGCTGAAGCTGTATTTGGAGGAGCTCGTCAAACAGAACCGGATGCGTAAGGAAGACGTGGACTTCGCTTCGGAACAGTTTCTGGGTGCCCTTTTGGGTAGCGTTGCATTACGAACAACCCTGGCGATGCCCGATTTTCTGGGAGAGAAGCGGTCCGTCAAGAGCTGGGCCCGAAAGACAAGCGAAGCCTTCATTCGTGCTCACCTCCTTGAACCGACGCCGCCACGGAGATAGCGGCGAGGTGCACCGGCAGCTCCAAGCAGAGGTCTGCCTTGGCGGGGCTTGCACGCAACATTTTCAGAGGGAATAACCGAACGACGAACGAACCAGATGTGCCGCTCACCCGATGTGCCGCGCCTCTGATGGCAGCTGAGAAACACGGACACAGCTCTTATCCCCTAGCTCGTAGACGCTGAGAGGCTCTTCCGGTTGAAATGCCGTCGGGAGCCTGGATCGGTGAACGTCAACTCCACTCGGCGCTCATTCCATACGTATGAGAGCAGCCGACAACCTGGAACGGTGTCCCCTACCTCCAATGATGGTGGGGGCGAGTGAACTACCCCATCAAAGGAGGATTTCAGGCATGAGTATTCTGGTAACCGGCGCCACTGGCAGCATCGGTAAAGAGGTGCTGGCCGGGCTGCTCGCGGCCGGAGAGACCGCGCGCGCGTCGAGTCGCAACCCGAAGGCCGGCGACTTTCCGGCGGGCGTGGAGGTGGTTCGCGCCGATCTAGGCGACCCTGGGTCGTTTGCGCCACTCCTCGCCGGGGTTCAGAAGGTCTTCCTGTATGCGAACCCACAGGCGCCCGAAGAGTTCACGGCTGCGGCAAAAGAGGCGGGCGTGACTCAGGTTGTTCTGCTTTCTTCCAACTCGGTCCTGTTTCCGGATGCGGAGAACAATCCCATCGCCAAGATGCATTTGAAGGTGGAGCGGGCGCTCGAAGAGTCCGGGCTGGACTGGACGTTTGTGCGGCCGGGCTACCTCGCGACGAACACCCTGCGGTGGACATCCATTCGCACGGAACGGGTTCTCCGCACGGCTTTTCCGGATGGCAGCGCATGCCTCGTGCACGAACGCGATGTTGCCTCTGTCGCCGTACGAGCTCTTACAGACGATGCACACCGGAACCAGGCCTACCTGGTACCCGGAGCAGGCCCGCTTACCGTGCGCGAGCAAGTGGCAGCCATCGCTGAAGCGCTTGGCGAAGCTGTAAGGCTTGAGGAGGTCGACGTGGCCACTTACCGAGCTGAACTAATCGAACAAATTCCGGAAAACCTCGCCGACCGCGTGATTCAGTTCAAAGGGCAAATACCGCAGGTTCCGGTCGAGGTTCGTGTCGATGCCGTGCCCCAACTCTTAGGACGACCGGCGCTCAGCTATGCCGAATGGGCGAAAGATCATGTGGCGGACTTTCGATGAGCGGGGACAGGCTTGCAAAGCAAGCAACGGGAGGCCTGCCAGTGTGAATCTCGAACCGCGCTTTGCCTCCAGGGCGTCGACGGAAACGCAAACGATGGCACACTCGGCAGATCGACGGCACAGGTCAATCCACGGGATGCGGACCTCGGTGCGCGCATTGATTTTGGAAACGCAGCGGCAGCGAGGCGAAGCCACCAGCAATCGATTGGGCACGCGTGTGGCTTATGGCCGGTCGCCATGTCGATTGATGGATCGTGGTTTTCGCGGTGGTTTCCGGCGCCTGTACATCGCGGCGGCCGCCGGCGTTCTGCTTTCCCCTTTGGCAACTCCTGCACAAAGCTCGATCACGACAGAGAACATCGTGAGCGAATTGCGCGGGAATCGCGCCGCGGATGCGCTTCGTGACTCCGAAGCAGCGTTGCGCTCCCAGCCCCAGGATGCACGGCTCTGGATCCTGAAGGGGATTGCCGCAAACCAGCTGCATCAACCAGAGGTGGCGCTTGCGGCTTTTCAGGGTGCGCTGCGCATTGCACCAAGGTCTCTGCCAGCGCTGGAAGGCGCATCGGAGGTTGCGTTTCGGATCGATCGTCCCGCAGCGTGGGATCTTGTGAAACGCCTGCTGGCCCAGGCGCCGGATGAGCCGCAAGCCAATGGGATGGCCGGCATGCTTGAGGTCGAGCGTGGTGATTGGACCGACGCGGCAGAGCACTTCAGCAAGGCAGGATCCTCCATTGCCAATCAGAAGGGAGCGCTCGAGGCGCAGATCGCCGCGCTTGATCACCTGAACCGGGACGCCGAGGCTGAGGCGGTCGCGCAGCACATGCTCGAGGTTTGGCCGGAGGACGCCAACATCCGCTACAACCTCGCTGTGCTCGAGCTTCGGCAGGGGCATGCGGACACCGCGATCGCTACCCTGAAGCCGCTGCTTGCCACAGCGAATGAGGCGACGCTTTCGCTGGCTGCGTCCGCCTATGAGGCGCTTGGAGAGACCCCGAACGCCGTCGACCTTCTTCGCAGAGCGATTCAGCAGAATCCGAAGGACCCACAAAATTACCTCGACTTCGCCACGCTCAGCTTCGACCATAACTCCTTCGCGGCGGGCATCACCATGCTCGACGCCGGTCTGACGCAGCTGCCGAATTCGGCGGCGTTGCACGTCGCCCGCGGTGTGCTCTACATGCAAAGCTCGCAAATGGAGCGAGCCGAACAGGAGTTCCAAACGGCGAACCGGCTGGACCCCTCACAGTCCTTTGGCCTCGAGGCGCAGGGGCTCACCGAGATGCAGCGGCACAACCTGCCCGAAGCGCTGGAGAAGGTGCGTGGGAGCCTCAAGCAATCGCCCGGAAGCGCCTATCTGAACTATCTCGCCGCCGAGATTCTGAAAGAGCAAGGAGCACCGCCGAACTCGCCGGAGGAGACGGAGGCGATCGGCTATGCCCGGCATGCCGTCGCGGCGGATGCTTCGCTCGTTCCGGCGCTCGATCTGCTAAGCAGCTTTGAGTTCCAGGACGGTGACTTTCCCGACGCAGCCAGGGAGTGCCGCGCTGTTTTGAAGCAGGATCCCCTGAACCAGGAGGCAATCTTTCGGCTCATTCTGACGCTCAGGCGCACCGGAGACAAGGACAAAGAGATCGCCGGGCTGCTGGAGAGTCTGAAGCGAGCGAAAGCGCAGGACCATGAGCAGCAGGTACGCCTCGACAAGTACCGTCTGACAGAGGGCGCTGGGAAAGCGCCTGCCGCTCCGTAGCACTTCCGGACTGCAAAGCACCGCTCCCCGGCCGAAGCCGGGTCGCAGGCGTTCAACAAAACGTCACTGACCAATCGCGCGCGGCAACGCGTTCAAGACGCAAACCGCGTGTGCACCTGTTGCTGAGGTGGCGTGCGACGCCGATGCGCCGATGTGGCGCACGTGGGCGCCCCGCGGTTAGATGGCCTCGATTTCGCTGGACGAGTGCTTGGGCAGGACCTGTACCAGATGGGAGAGCACCTCATCGACGGTGATCGACAGAACACACTTTTTCTTCTCTGCGATGCAGGTTTGCAGGCGGCAACCTTCGCAGTCAACGTGATGGTAGAGAACGCGATGCCCCTTGCCATAGGGGAACCAGATACCGGCAAAGTTCCGTGATCCGTAGACGGCGACGCACGGGGTCCGAACGGCGGCGGCGAGATGCACCGGACCAGAGTCGTGTCCGAGAAAGACCTGGGCGCGCGCGAAGACCGCAGCGCTTTCGCGAGGGGAGAGCGCGCCGCAGAGGTTGACGGCTGGGCGATCGGAGTGGCGGCGCCAGACGACGGCTGCGTCCTCGCTTGTCTCGGTCTCGACAGCCGCGCCACAGAGGACGAGACCGAGGCTGGGATAGAGCTGAGCGACACGCGCGAGCAGGGCGTGCCAGTTCTCCGGTTGCCAGTCGTTGGACTGGTTCTTTGTGCCAAAGCTGACGGCGATGAAGGGAGTGCCCGCCAAGGGGGTCAACGCTGCGTTGGCGCGTTCGCGCTCGGCAGGGGAAAGCCGGAGGTCCCAGCTTGAGGGGTCGTTCAGATTGCCGGGTCCGAGCTCCGCGAGATTGCGGACGAGGCGCGAGCTTTCGTGCTCAAAGGTTGGGCCGCGGTGGTACCCGGTCGCGCCGATCTCGATCGGCTCGCGGCGGCACTGCTGCATGTCGTCGGTGAGCGGCACGCCGATAAGGCGGCGGATGCCGCACAACCTGAAGAAGAGGGCGTTGCGCCTGGCGTCCGCGGTGCTGGATCGGCCGCTCATGTAAACGAGTACGTCCGGCCGCCAGCGCAGCAGTTGCCACCACAAGCGCAGGAGCTCGCCCGGGCTGCGGGTGCCGTAGTTGTAGCGGAAAAATCCATGGATGAGGCCGGTCCCGTCGAGGATGACAGAGGCAGACGGGGCTTTGGCGTTGGGCGGAACGCTGGTGAGCAGACGACGTTCCGCTCCGGAAAAGGCGCGAGCGGCGAGATGGAATGCTGGGAGAGCAACCACCGTATCCCCAAGGCTACCCAGCCGGTACAAGAGAACCCTTTTGGGAACGGCAGCATGGCGAAGAGTACGCATGGGTCCAGTGTGCTTTGCAGGCGGGAGTCGACGCAAACCGAAACGACGCCGATCTGCAACGATGTATACCTCTGCACCCGCAGGTAGGACTGCTATCGAGGCGGTAAACAGGAAGATTTTACGCTAGCTCGAGAAGATTATTCTCTCCGCCTAAGCCTAACTTCAGGATAACAAGCTCGGTTTGTTGGAGTTAGTTTGCTGTGGTATCACTATCTCAGATCCACTTAGGCTGTGGTTTCCGACGCGTTTGAGGCCATCTTTCCCTCAAATTCCGGTGAAATCGGGCATGGCATCTCCTCGAAAATCGAGCGGGCTATGTTGCGAGTTGACTGGTTTTGGCGAGGCTTGTGGCGACAGGCGAGGTGTAACTCTTGCACTTCTTGCGCCGTAGGTTTACCGCTTTTGTGCAATTCCTTGGTAAGTCCCTGGTTGGTTGAATAACAGCAGTTGAAAAAACAGATCCGGGGACCCGAACGCATGAATCGCACGCTGAGTTTTCTTTTCTACGCTTCCTTTTTGGCCGGGATGTCTAACCTGAGCGCCGCTGAGACCATCGACGCCACTGCTGCAAATCAGACGCCGTCGACCGCCGAGACGGCCAAACGAAGCGAGGCCCTGGTCGATTTTCTGGGCGTGAATGCACACGCGGCCGGAGACGACGCGGCATGGCAACCGGTGCTAGGAGCGTTGCGAACGCTCGGGGTCCGGCATGTTCGCGACACAGCCAATCCCAAGGCTTCGCAGGCCTATTTTGATCGTCATCAGCAGCTTGGCGCGCTCGGGATCAAGGCGCTGTTCACTGCGCCGAACGGCGTCTCCGAGACATCGCTCGAAGCGTTTGCGGCGCGCGTTTCGGCGGATGCCGAGGGTCTGGAAGCCCCGAGCGGGCTCGACGGCTCGAACGACGCGGGCTGGCTTCAGCAGGTGCAGGCAGATGTGACCACGGTGCATGCCGTGGCCGCCGCGAAGGGGATGCTGAGCATTGGGCCGACGATGGCTTTTCCCGGCTCGTACGCGTCGCTGGCCGATCTCTCGGCTAAGCAAAGCTTCGCCGGAGTTTCGTCGCTGCCGTGCGTTGGGGTGGAGGAACAGACGGTGTTGCACTGCCTCTCCGGCCTGGTGAAGACGGAGGAGCAGCAGGCCACGAGCCGACCGTATTTCGTGACAGGTGCGGCGCTCGCGCAGACCACGGCCAGCTCCCTGCCTGCTTCGGTGGCTGCTGTGTATCTCCCGCGCGTGCTGCTGGAAGAGTGGAACGCGGGGGCGAAGCGAAGCTATCGAGCAGACCTGGATCCCGCGTCTGCGAGCGAGTTCGCCCTGCTTAATAAGGATGGATCCGAGACGGCAGCATTTCGCGCGATGGCGGCCCTGGTCAGCCTGCTGCAAGATCCGAGCGGCGACTTCGCTCCGGCGCAACTCGAGTACAGCGTGACGGGCGTCGACGATTCGGTGCATCACGCGCTGTTTCAGAAGCGGGACGGCACCTTTTATCTGGCGCTGTGGATTGAAGCGTCGAGCTACGACGCGAAGACGCACACGATACTGACGGTTCCCGGGCAGGTTGCGAAGCTTGAGACGGCGGTTCCGATGGATGTGACCACCTACGAGTTTGATGAGACCGGCAACGTGACCGCAAAGGGGGGCGGGCTGAGCACACCGCAGATGATTCCGGTGACGGACCGGCTGCTGGTGGTGAAGCTGACGCCGCAGACGACGACTCCGGCCATGATTGCGGCGGCGGCGGCGACCAGCAAGATCGCGACCACAGCTACGGCGACGGCATTCGCCGCGACTTCGGCCAAACCAGCTGATAACGCGAACACTTCGCCGGCCACCTACTACGTTGCGAACAACGGGGATGACGCTAACGATGGATTGTCGCCGGCGCATCCCTGGAAGACGATCGCCAAGCTGAATGCCAGCACCAGTTTGTACAAGCCGGGGACGGCGATTCTGCTCAATCGCGGCGATGTGTGGCACGACGACTACATTCGCCTGCAGAATCAGGTCAATCCGGTTGCAGCGACGACCCTTACCAATACGCCTCTGCCGATCGCGGGCACGGCCTCACAACCCATCGTGATTGGCGCGTACGGGGCGGGAGCCAATCCGCTGATCGACGGAGCTGACCCGTTGAACGTGACCTGGACGCGGGTGACGCCGACGACATGGAAGGCGACGGTGGCAAGTCTGCCCAGCAAGATCTACGTCGACAGTCTCACTGCCGAGACGGTTGCGCTGGTGCCGCAGGCTAACTCGAAGGGAGCCTTCAAAGCAAATACGCCGTATGACTTTCTGGACCTCGTTACGGCGAACGGAGCAAAGTATGTGGTGTACGGTCCTGGGGGCGCGGTCGGAACGACGGCGGTGGGTGATGGACAGCCCTGGCAGAGCGTGACCAACACCGCGACTGGAAACCACAGCCAGACGTTTTCGGCGACCAACAGCGGCCTCGCAAACGTGGAAGCAACTCCAGGAAGTTGGTACGGCAGCGGAAAGACGGTGTATGTCCATCTCGCGGACGGAAGCGATCCGAACCGGCATGTGCTCGAAGGAACCTATCGGCAGTACGGCGTGCTGCTGATGTCGGTGAATTACGTGACGGTGGAGAACCTGGCGATTGAACGTGTGCTGCTCGATGGAATCGCCATGGGTACGTACACCGACAGCAGCTTAGCCGGCCAGTACTTCTCCAATGAGTACAACTCCGCGCTGAACAACACGGTGTGGAACTGGGGGAACCTCGGTACGGGATGCCTGCCGATGCGTCACAGCTGCTATGGAAGCCCTGAAGCCGGCATTCTCTCGATAGCGTTTATGAAGGTTTCTGCGGAAGCGATCCGGGGTACCACGATTTCCGGCAACTATGTCGGCCGCTCCGATCAGTACTTCGGGCTCCGGGCTCAGGCGACGGTGGCCGGAATCCAAGCTATTGGGCAAAATGCGGCAGAGGTCAGCAACAACACGATCGTGACGGTGAACAACCAGTGCCTGAATTACCAGTCGCTTAGTTTCACACCGAATAATATCGGCGGTGATATCGGCTACAACCACTGCGGTAAGAATCAGGGTAACTTCTTCTTCGGCATGACCGTGGGAGGACGTCTGCACCATAACATCGCGGAAAACTCGGCCGGCGAAGGGATCCAGCTTGGCGGCAACGACAACGGGGGGATGATTGACCATAACCTGCTTTATAACCTCGACATCGAGGCCAGTGGCATCGGCATCAACGGCGTCGATTGCAACGGCAACGGAAGCTACATGACGCTTGCGAACAACACGATTGTGAACGTCTATGGCGCGTCGCTTACGCTCGAGACGGGATGCGATCACGCATATGTGGTGAACAATGTTCTGGATATGCGGAGCCCAAATACAGGTTATTTCTACTATTGGCTCTTTGCCCAGTCCCCGTCGGCGACCTTCCGCAATAACCTGTACAGCAGCAGCATCTATGGGCATCCCTTCACCGTGCATTACACGCTGGAGACATGGAAGGCGTACACAGGGGAGACAACCGCGGTTCAGAAAGACCCGATCTATGTCAATCCGGCACAGGGCGATTACCGGCTCGCTCCGAGCTCTCCGGGAGTTCGCAAATCCTGGAGTGTAAGCGGAGCAACGGGAGGAGGTCTAGACCAAGGTGCGGATCTAGCAACGCCGTAGTCAGGATGTACCTGAAGCCAAATCCGCGAGATCTCCCAAACGGAGATCTCGCGGATTTACGGCTTAAGCAGCCACAGCAACCTGCGCACGCCGCCAGGACTGAGTCGCACGCGCCAGGGATGGCTCGCCGACCGATAGATCTTCCACGCCTCCTTCTTCTTACCCAGACGAAGCGCTTGCGTCATGGCATGGGGCGCCGACCACGCCAGTTTGCGCGCCCGACATGCCTCTGCTTCCGGAGGAAGGTCTACCGTCGCGGCCAACCAGTACGAACGTAGCGCCGCATCGTCACTTGCTGAGTTCGAAACGGAGACCCCGCTGGTGAGGCGGTACATGCTGGTGTAGACGTCGACAAAGTAGAACTTCTGATAGCGAAGGGCGAGGCGCAGGCCGAAGTCGAAATCTCCTCCATTGCCGACCAACTCGACGGGATTCCACAGAGTCTGCTGCGCGGCCTCGGTGCGTACCATGTATGCATCGTTCGGGAACTGTTGCAACAGGGCCATCTCCAATCCGTGAGCTTGCAAGCCGGCCTGTGCGGAGGTGCGCCGGTACGTTTCGTTCAGGCGTTCCGAGGCTGGAAGATCGCAGACGCCTTCGTGCGAGATGATGTACTGCTTGCCGAAAGCGGCCGTGAGGTCCGGATGAGAGTCCCAGCACTGGATCAGGTCGTCGAGTGCGTTCGGGGTGAGTAGGTCGTCGTCGTGCAAGAGCACGAGATGACTGCCGGAGGCGCGGAGAAAACAGGAGTTGATGTTGGCGTTCTGGCCGAAACGAGGTGCGTTTCGCTGATAGACGAGAGGAACGCTTGTCTGGGCCTGCATCTCGGCCACGAGGCGCTCGGTCGCGGGGGAGGTGGAGTCATCTCCGATGACGATCTGGTTTGGAGAAAGCGTCTGCGCAAAGCAGGACAGGAGAGCCTCTCTCAGCAGGTCCGGCCGGTTGTAGGTCGGGATGCAGATGCTGATGGTGTAGGGACGTTCTTGAAGACGGAAGTTCATAGTGCCATGAGGCTTGTCACCCGAGGCGGGTCAGAAGCCCACCGATGCGTGTTCTTTTTTGAGCGGTGTTTGTCCGCTGCCGGCGGGCGGCGCGGTGAGCGTGCGGTAGATGTCGACGAACTCGCTGGACATGCGGCTGACGGTGAAGCGGTCGAGCCCAGCGTGGGCGCGTTGCCGCCATGTCTCGCGGAGGGCGGGATCTTTCAAGAGTGGAAGGAGAGCATCGGCGAGGGCGGCGGGCGTTTCCGGTGGCACCAGGATGCCGGCTTCGCCGTGGTCCAGGGCTTCGGGGATGCCGTCGACGTCGGAGGCGACGATGGCGCATCCGGCTTCGCGCGCTTCGGCAAGCACCAGGGGGCAGGAGTCGCGGCGCGAGGCCAGAACGAAGATGTCGGTGGAGAGCATGAAACGCTGGGGATGGGTTTGGAAGCCGAGAAAATGGATGTTGGCGTGGGCGGGGGAGCGGGCGGCCTGCGCTTCGAAGAGGGTGCGTTCCGGACCTTCGCCAAGAAGGTAGAGGTGAGCCTCGGGAACGTCGATGGCGACGCGATTGAACGCCTCGATGAGCTCGCCGACGCCCTTGCGATAGCTCATGCCTCCAACGGTAAGTATGGCGGGGTGGAGCAACGGCTCGGCGGACAGACTGGAGACCGGGGGAAGACGGGGGCTCTCGACGGTTCCGTTCAGGACGACACGGATTTTGGAGGCGGGAACACGCTGTTCCCGCATGCTCTCGGCAACGGCCGCGCTGACGGTGATGAGGCAATTGCCCCAGGCCATGCGGCGCGCGGTGGCGTCGTGGATGTTGTGCAGGTGGCCGACGACAGGGATGCGAAAGAGCTTGGCCCAAGGCAGGGCAAGCACCAGGCCAGTTTGCATGTGCGCGTGGATGATGTCGGGGCGGAACTTGCGGATCGCCCTGCCGACGCGAAAGAAGGCGAGCGGAAACGTCTTCCACCTGCGGTCCTGGTTGATGTCGAAGATCTGAATGCCGGCGGAGGCGACCAGCGGCACGTGACCGCCGTGCTTGGCGATGAAGGCGACGGTGTGACCGGAGCGCTGCTGGTGGATGGCCACATCGACGGCGAGATTGACGATCCCGTTGCCTCGGTCCGACAGCTGATTGACGATGTGAAGGATGCGCATACGTTCGATTTCCCTGAGAGGCGCTGCGTTTTTCGCGGGGTTAGCTGGGTCTCCGCCGAAGACCACGCAGCAGAAAATGGAAGTCGCTGATTTTGGGGACAAGGTCCGGGGTGCGAAGTTTAAGGTAGACGGGAAAGCCGATGCAGATGAAGCAGAGCCGAGCCAGGGTGGAGAGCAGGAGCGCGAGCGCAGCGCCCGTGATGCCGTAGCGGGGAATCAGCAGCAGCATGAGCGGAACGGTCAGGGCGAGGCCGAAGCCCTGCAGAAGCGAGACGGTGCCTGGGTGGTTGAGGGCCATGAAGGCCTGGGCGAAGATGAACACGGTTCCGGAGATGGTGACCTCCGCCAGCAGCAGGCGAAGGCAGGTAGCGGCGCTGGTGTAGTCCTTGCCGTAGAAGATGCGCAGAAGGGTGGGGCCGAGGAGACCGACCATGGCCGTGAAGCAGGCGGTGACGGTGAGGCTGACGCGGGCGGCTCGCCCGGTGAGCTCGCGTATGCGCTCGACGGTTTCGCCGGTGGCTTTGGGGAAGAGGATGGAGGTGACCGAGGTTTGAAAGACGCTGGCGATGCGCGAAAGGCTCAGCATGACGGCATACAACCCCATATCCGCTGCGGTCAAAATGCCGATGACGAGCACCTGGTCGACCTGGGTCGAGAGAGTGCCGAGCAGATCGATCCAGTAGGAGCGGATACCATAGCTCAGCAGCAGCTTGCATCCGGCAACGGTGGGCCGCGCCGCGCGATCGACGAAGGGGAGAACGCGCCGGATAAGAAGCAGCGCGACGGGGACGATAGCCGCAACGTAGCAAAGCGCCGCCGAAAGCACCGTAAGGTGGTGGAGCGCGAGCAACGTCAGAAGAGCGATGAGCGTGGCCAAGGGGCTAAGAATCTGCGACAGATTGGACGCGGAGAACTGGCTGTGCGCCTCGAGGATCGCGCGACCGATAAAGGTGAGCGAACAGATGGGCGTCACGATCATGAGCCACTGCGCGTCCCGCACCAGCCAGAGCGGATATTTATGCAGCAACTGCGGCATACAGAAGGCGCCGACGAGGCCGGTGACGATGCCGAGGATCGATCCCATGGCAATGCCACTGGTAATCAGGTCCGCTCGGCGGTCGGGCCGTGATCGTAAGAAGTACACCAAGGAACTGGGAACGCCGAATGTGGTGAGACTCGCGAGAAACAGCGACCACAGCGTCATCGCGGCAAGCTGGCCTCGGCCTGTCGGCAGCAGCGTGCGAGCGGTCAGGATGCCGGTCGCGGCATTCAACCCCTGAATCAGCAGACGCGCCCCGGTTGTCTGCGCGATCGCCCGAACGCCTCCCTGAGTCCGCTTCGACGCCGCCACAGGCCGATCAGAATCGGGATTGGCGAGAGTCGTCGTAGATGGGAGATGTGAGGTGCCCATGGCAGTGGCAGGGAGCGCAGACGAAGCTGCGTCCATGTGACCTAGTGTACGGTGGGCGGATTGTTGCTCGATTAGGAATTTCCTCCCTGCATCGGAGAGGCCATTGCGACAGCCAGCGGGCCGTGTTGTGTTCCCGGAGGAGGGGTGGGGCCGGGCCGCCTGCTGAAGCTGCTAGCGCGCAGTCTCGCCGAAGCGGCCGGACGCAGAAGCAGGGTGGCGGGAAAGAGTCCAGTACGCCTCCGCCCTGGCCCGTTGCGCGATCCCGAATCGAACCCACGCGGTGCGACCGAGCGACGGCGTAAACCGCATCGCCTGCAGGAGACCAGGGACGGCACGGGTGCCGATCACGAAGAAGTACACGAGCGCCGCAAGCCGCTGCAGGATAGATCGACCGTCCCAGGTGGCAACTGTCTGGTTGTACACGGCGTCGCTGTACCCGGCGCGATCGCTCAGGAGCTGGGCGGCATAGTGGCGCGGTTCGTCGCGGGTGGCTTCGTAGTGGTCGACCAGAACGGCCGGATCGTAGATCAGGGTCCAGCCGCTGTTCGCGACGGCGCGGGAGATCGAAAGATCTTCGCAGGCCTGCGATCCCGATCCGCGCAGCCGGCGGTCGAAGCCGATCGGATGCAGGGCTTCCGTGCGGTAGCTCATGTTTACGCCCTTGAGCAGATCGACCGGTCGCGGGCCGCCCCGGCCAAGGTGGTGATTGCCCACCGGTTTGCCGGTCCAGAGCATCTTGCCGACCAGATCCCTGGTCGCGGTCTGCGGAACTCCGCCGGTGAAGCACTGGTCGCGGCCACCCACGCCGCCCACCTGCGGATCGGCGGCAAAGTGATGCAGGATGCGCTCGATCCAGTCGGGGCGCGGGGCGGCGTCGTCGTCCGTCAGCGCCAGGAGATCGGTGCGGCACGCAGCGAGGCCGGCATTTCGTGCCGCGACCAGGCCGGGCTCGCGAACCGTAATGACCCGGAGGCGAAGCGTATCCGCGGGACGCCCCTCGAGGTAGGCGCGGGTCTCCGCATCGATGTCGCGCACCGTGAGAAGCACCTCGTCCGGCTTCGTTGTCTGGATTTCGAGAGCGGCGAGGCAGCGCGCCAGAGTCTCCGGCCGGCGATAGGTGCATACAAGAACGCTGAGTGTCATCGGGAAAACCAGGCGTCCAACATGCGTCTAAGAGGAGACCTGCTGCGAGTGCTCGAGCGGTTCCTCGACCAGCACGCTTTCAAGCCGGGCCTGGGTGGCGTAGGCTTCGCGCAGAACACGCTGCATTTTTTCCGCGAAGACGGATCGGTCAAAGCGGCGGGCGTGTCGCAGCAACGTAGGCACATCCCAGCAGATCGCCTCCGAGCGGAGGATTGCGTCCGCGAGAGACTGTGCCGTGGGCTCGGGAAAGACGACGCCCGTGATGCCGTCGACTACCGTATCCAGCGCGCCGCCACCGTCGAACGCGATACAAGGCCGGCCGGAGGCGTTCGCCTCGAGCGGAATGAGGCCAAAGTCCTCCTCACCCGGGAAGAGAACGGCGCGGCACTCCGCCATATGCCGGGTGACCACCTCGTCCGGAGCCCGGCCAAGAAACGTGACATTGGGGCCGGCGGTGCGTTCGAGCCGTGCGCGATCCGGTCCGCCGCCGATGATGATCAGCTTCCGCCCGAGCTGGCGGCAGGCCTCGATGGCCAGATCCACGCGCTTGTAGGGAACCAGGCGCGAGACGATGAGGTAAAAATCTCCTCGGGTAGAGGACGGAGTGAACCGATCGCAATCGATCGGTGGAAAGATGACCTCGGCATCCTTGTCGTAGTAGCGTCGGATGCGGTCGGCCACGACTGTTGAGTTGGCGATCATCACATCGACGGAGTCGGCCGCGATCCGATCCTGACGCTTCAATCCCCCGACCATGCGACGAAGCACGCGTTTGACCCATGGATGGAAGTTCTCGCGAGCCGCATAGTCGTCAAATCGCCAGATCCAGCGGGTTGGGGTGTGGCAGTAGCAGACATGCAGCGCACCGGCCGGTTTGCGGATCATCTTCGCGAAGCCGTAACAGCTGGACAGGACGACGGAGTAGGAGCCGAGCGGAAGGCTGCGCGCCGCGAACGGGTACAAAAAGAAGTAGTGGCGGTAGTAGCGACGCATCCACGGCATGTGCTGCATCCACGTGGTGTTGATGGCCCGTGTGAGCAGGTAAGGCGACAACCGATCACGCACATAGACGGTGCAGAAGATATCCGCGTACGGAACCAGCCGCGCCAGCTCTTCGGCAACGCGCTCTCCCCCGCCCGCCTGAACGAAATTATCGTGCACAAAAGCTGTGCGCAGAGGGCGATGCCGGTTCATAGAAGTAGGTGGCTGAGGAGTTGACAAAGCTACCCTCTCCCGTTCTTCGAACGTGCGTGAGCGAATGCGTAGTCCAAAAGGTAACACAGGCGCAGCGAACGTCCGAGAAATCTAGCCGGAAGATGCGAACAGCAGGCATGCCGGCTCGCAACGGAGGGAATCGGCATTCCGCTTGAAGATAAGATGCGAGATTCAGTCGGGAAGCAGCTGATCATACAGAGCTTCGACCAGAGGCGTCGTTTGGTCGGATCCATAGTGAGCCAGTACCTCCTTTTGCCCGGAGCGGGCGACGGTCTGGGCTTGCTGCGGAGTTGCGAGCAGGCCACGGATGGTGTTCGCGAGCGCCCGCGGATCGCCGCGCGGCACCAGCCAGCCGGTGACGCCGTTCGCGATGATCTCCGACGGCCCGCCACCCTCGCTTGCCACAACCGGCCTGCCCGCCGCCATGCCCTGCACAATGACCTGCCCGAATGGCTCCGGGATGGTGGAGGCGTGCACGACCAGGTGCAGCTTTGCAATCCGGCCTGGGATATCGCGCTCGAAGCCGGTAAAGACGACCCGGTCGGCTATGCCGAGTTCGGCGGCGAGCGCATGCATCGAGCGCTCGAAGTCAATCTCCCCAAACAACGGCGCGCCAACAACATAGAAGCGTGCGGCGGGATGCGTTTCAGCGAGCAGCGCACCCGCGCGAAGAAAAACTTCCTGACCCTTCCACGGGCAGATCCGGCCGATGAGGCCGATCGCGATCTCATGCCCCGCCGCGATGGCCTCGGGCAAGGTCTCGGCATGCTCGGCAGCCTGAACAAAGGGACGGAGGTCGATGCCGGAGCTGACCACCACGGCCGGTTTGCCTGGCGGCAGGCGCAGGCTGGCGAGAGTGGCGCGGGAGTTGGCGACAAGGGCGTTCGGCAGCGTTCGGCAGGCACCGCGAAAGAAGCGCACGGCCATCGCCGGGAGGTAATCTTCGTCGATGCGATCGCGAATGTGCCAGACAAGGGGAACATCCGCGTAGCGCGCCGCCAGCCCCGCCAGCAGATCTGCCTTGAGCGAGTTGGTGTGGATGACGTGCGGCCGCAGGCGCGTGATCGCGGCCGAGAGCTGGGACAGAAACCGAACGAGCCCCAGCCCTTTTCGCCAGGGCAGGCGCGACCCGCCGAGCGACTCTCGCCGCGCATCGAGCAGATCCTGCGGCATGGGCAGAACGTGCGTCTCGGCGATCGGCCGGAGTTCGCCGGCGAGGGGACCGTCTGAAAATAACAGCACCACGGGCTCAAAACGCGTGCGGTCGAGCGCCCTGATCAGCGCCAGGAGGGCGAGTTCTCCACCGCCGAGGACGGCGATGTGATCGACAAACAGGATTCTCCGCGGCGCACGCGAGACGATCACCTCAGGCCCGATTCGTTTACCGGACAATATAGGCGGCGGTGCTGAGATAGCTGACCGGAGAGTTGAGCAGGGACGTGATCTGCTGCGCATGGGTGATCTTGTTGCGGGGGATAAAGATGATGTCGCCGGAGGCAATCTCCCGGTCGTGCTCGAAGATTTCGGTCGAATGGACCTTTTTGAGGTCCAGCAGCTCCAACGTCTGATCGCTGGTCCCGAGCGCGTGGATGAGCACCACCTGCTTTTCCTTGCCGGTGATCCGGATGCCGCCGGCGAGCATGATGCCCTTAAGCACGGTTGTGTTTTCGCGCAACTCGTACTTGTTGGGCGCGAGCGCCTCGCCCGCGACGACGAAGTAGGGGTGCTGGAAGTCGGTGAGGGTGACGGTGATCACCGGATCCTTCAGTCGGACCGAGACACTCTCGGCGATGGCGGCCTGGAATTCGTCCAACGTTCTGCCCGCCGCCTTCACGTCGTTGCCAACTTTGAGTGTTACAAAACCATCCGGCTGCACGGTGACCGTCTGGTTGAACTCGGGCGTGTAGGTGTACTCGACCAGAACCTGATCGCCCTCATGAATGTGGTATCGGGAGCGCTGCAGCGGCTGCTGCGTTCCGCTAACGGGCTGTGCCTGCGGCGTGTCGCGGGTGGCGAGCGGCAGCTGCTGGGCGCGTCCCCCCGGAGCCAGGCAAAGGGGCAGAAGCAGGGCGGTCAAGGCGCGAAGGGCTGTTTTCATCGGTTGGTCTCCACGAATGCTTGGGTCTTGATCCGGCGCCGGCATCAGCTTCTCAGCCAACGGTAGATTCGTTCGGGGATCGGGTAGGTACGCCGGTTTAACACAAATCCTTTCAGATCCGAGCCAGCCAGCGAAAGCACCTCGAGCGCGTGCTCGATCTGCGGCCTGGTGCTTCGGCCGGCCTCGACGACGACGATGGCGCCGTCGAGCAGGTGTCCCAGCTTGGGAACGTCGGGCGAGCTCAGCAGCGGACCGCAATCCAGCACAACTGCGCCGAACGCCGTCCTGAGCCAGGCCAACACATCGCGCACGAAGCGCGGGTCGGTCTCCCACGGCCGCGTTGCCGGCTTCTGCCGCTTCGCCGCAGGGGTGATGCGCCACAGATCGCTCAACGGCTCCTTGGACCATCGCGGCTCGGTCTGGCGGAGGTCGTCTGCGGTCAGCTCCGCCAGATCGGCCGTACTTACCAGGAGGGCCCGCCGCTCGGGATGGCGGGCCATCTCGCGCGCAATCAAGAGCGCGATCGTGCTGACGCCTTCGGACTTCTGCGGCGAGGTGACGCCGAAGATCCGCGAGGAAGCGGCATCGCTTGGCGCGTTCTCCGACCCACGAAACAGCGAGCCCACCAGCTTGGGCATCTGCGATTCGTGAAACGCGTCCAGAGACTGCCGAACAACTTTCTTCTTCCTTCGCATCACTCTCCCAACCGATGACCACTTCGCATCGGTAACACCTTGCCAAGACTCCGCTTACGCACCGGCCGCGCGCATCGACACGGTCGCCGGACCGGCACGCCCCGGATCGAGCACGCTGGCCAGGCCGGCAAACTCCGGAATCGTCGCCAGCACCGGAGCCTCCGAGATGTCCTCCATATCAGCCGGCGTCAGAACTGTGGCGCGCGTGGACTCAACCAGGAGCAGCACAGCCGCGCACAGAAAGACGCCGGTCAGCGCGCCAAGGATCAGATTGACCGAGAGCCGCGGCTTGACGTGCAGCCGCGAAAAGGTCGGCGACTGCGCAACCGCCACGTTGCCGAACTGCCCGGCATCGAGCAGATCTTCCATCTTCGCCGCGTCCCGCTTGTCCGAAACGCTCTGGTCCATGCCGCGCATTTCGGCCACCTGCCGCTCGAGCGAATCGTTCTCGGGCGTGATCTGCTCCAGGTGATCCAGCCGCTGTTGATAGTCCGCCTGCTGCAAGCGATGGACTCGCAGGTTTTCGGCGTAGCCGGCCCGCTGGATCTGCAGGGTTTCCATCTGCTGCTTGAGCAGCATCGCGGTTGGATTGTTGTCTGTGGAGGTCGTGGTCAGCTCCTTTGTCCGCAGATCGGACAAGGCGTCTTCCATGTTTTGGATCTGGTCGTCCACCTCGGTCACCAGCCGATCCGTCGGCTTGAAGCGCGCAAGCAGCGTTATTCTGCGATTGCGCAGATCGGTCAGCGAGGCAATCAGCGTCTGGATGCCCTGCTGGTTGGGCGAGTTGGTGACGATCGTGGTGATGCGGTCCTGCAAGGCATGGAGGCGATTGGTGAGTTCGACCAGCTGGCTGGTGGCCGAGCGCATCTGCGCCTCATCGGTGAGGCTTTCCACCTCCAGCGTGTGCAGGTTGTCATCCAGTGCCGCCTTCTCCTTATCGAGCGCGACAAACTGGTTCTGTGTCCGGAAGTCGGCCAGCTGCTTCTCCGCCCCGGCCAGCTGCTGATTGTAGTTCGAGGCTTCTCCGGTGAAAAATTTCGAGGTGCCTGCCGGACGGCTCAGCTGCACGTGTTTCTCGAGGTAGGCGCGCTCGAGCTCCTGCAGCACCTCTTGCGCCAGTTCCGGCGAGGTGTCGATGTAGGAGATTGCGATCACATTCGACTTCTTCACCGGATCGATGCCCAGCCGCCCAGCCAAGCCGCCGACGGCGAACGCCATCTGCTTGCTGCCCGGATCGGGCGCCGGTTCCTTGGCCAGCTTGCTGCGATAGAGCACCAGGTGCTCGAGCAGATCTTCATCGCCCAGCAGCTCGATCTCGGAGTTGACCCGGGCCTCCATCGAGTCCGCACCCGACCCGAGATTCTGCCCGGCGTTTGCCTGCGAACTGACCACCGCCGTCTCGCGCGTGCTCTGCACCAGAACCTTCATGTGCGAGGCATACTGCTTTTTCTGCAGGAGCGTGCTTACCAACGCAAACAGCACGGTAAGCAGAAAGACCCACGCCAACATCTTTCTATGCCGGAAGATGGCGCCAACAATCCTGACTGTGCCCTGCTGATCTGTGCTCATCCCTATCCCCATCGTTCTGCTAGACCGCGCTGTGGAACGGCAGCGCCGGTGATCTCCATCGTACGGCTTCGGCGGCAGGCAGGGTCCAGGAGCTCCAGGCGAATCAGCGGACATCGCGCGAGACCTGTCACTCTCACTGTCGACGGCTTCCGAGCCCAACGCCATACGTCTTCGGTGCTATGGAGGGACAAGCCAAGGCGCTGAGGTCCCCGCACCGACAGTTGTTCCGCGATCCGCAGCGCCGGTCGGAAGTCGCGCCTGTGGCTCCGAGCTGCCCGCCACAGCGACACCGACGGCGCACGGCCGCCATCTCTCCGGCAGCCTACCACAGCAGTTGCTTGACTGGCGGCGGTGGTCATCGCCAAAACGCGCTCTGCGACTTCAGCCAGTCAACCGTCTCCCGAACGCCTTCCTTCATGGAGATGGGTGACGGACCGAGCGCCTCAAACGTCGGACCCATCGGGGTCACGTAATCTTCCGTCATGCTGCGGAAGCGCGTACTGAAGATCGGAAACTTGCCTCCGGCCAGCACCACCAGATCGCCGACTTTGGCCAGGCCCTTGAGCGCCACGCTCGGGATGACGCGCACCGGCCGGCCAAGCAGTTCGTTCGAGAACGCGTTGGTCCAGTCAAACAGGTCCACTGGCGCGTCTCCCACATAGAACACCTTGCCGCGAAATCTGTCGCCTCCATCCAGGATGCGCAGCACCTGCTCGACAACATTGCCGACGTAGCCATAGCACCGGGTCACCCGCCGGCCCCCGGGATGGAAGTACCGTCCCCGCTTCAAAACGCGCCAAAACTCGTTGGGGTACCGCGGGTGCCGGGGGCCCCAGATGTTGGTCGGCCGGATGATGGTCCACGTATACGGCGGGTCCGCCTCGCGAACGGCCTTTTCTGACAGCACTTTGCTTTCGCCGTAGATGGTGTGGGGACGGAAGTCCTGATCGTGCGTCGGCATCTCTCCCGGGCCGACCACAAACTGACTGGACGTAAAGACAACATGCTGAATCGATGGTGTCTCCTTTGCGACGGCGAGCAGATTTCGCGTGCCCACATGGTTTGCGGCGTAGTCCTCGACACCCTGGCCGAACATGTCGGTCCGCCCCGCCCAGTGCACGACGTGGGTCGGTTGAAACTCTTGAAAGGCGCGCTGCAAGGCCGCTTGATCCAGAAGGTCGACGTTGCGGTAGAACGGCAGCTGTGCCTCTTCGGCAGGCGGAAGGACGTCGAGATTGATCAGGTCGCGCTCGCCCCGCCGCAACAGCTTTTCGACGAAGTTGGAGCCGATAAAGCCGCTCCCGCCCGTCACCAGCACCCGCCGTCCACTCATTGCATCTATCTCCTCGAAGGCCGTTTCGGCCGTGCGTCCATTTTTCGTCAACCCAGCAGGTCCAAGCCGCGACTTAGCCTGGGTCGCTTCCTTTCCCAGTGTCACGTCCCTGCCAGGCGCGGTCAAGAACCCGGGAGTAACTTCAAGGGAGACGAATTTCTACCCATGGACTGAGAAACTCGACTCAGAGTCTATGTTTTGATAGCGAAAGGCCCCTCGGCTCGCATACTCTGTAAGGGTTCCGAACTCCGCAGGCTATCGAGTCCGTACTTGAACCCACGATGAAGATCCTCTCGATCAACAACACGGCCGACATCTATGGAGCAAGCCGGTGCATGGAGCGCGTCTTCAGCCGCTTCGCCGAGGACGGCCATGAGGTGCACGCAGTGCTTCCGGAGGCCGGCCCGCTGGTTGCGCTGCTCGAGACCCGCGGGATCCACGTGCATATCCACCCGGCTCTTTCCATCGTCGACCGCGCCCAGCTGCGGTCAGTCAAGGGCTGCCTGCGGTTCCTTTTTCAGCTCCCCTACTCCGTTCTGTGGCTCGCGCTGTTGATGGTGCGCGAGCGCATCGACGTTGTTCACGCAAATACGGTTGTTGTACCATCGCCGTCCATCGCCGCCCTGCTCACCGGCAGACCTCATGTCTGGCATGTCCGTGAGCTGCTTGGCGAATTCGGAGCCCTTTGGCGGCCCTACCAACGGCTCGTCTACTACCTTTCCGACGCGGTCGTTGCCATCTCGCACTGTACCCGCGACCAGTTCGACCCGTCTCTGCGCGGCAAGGTAACCGTTGTCTACGATGGCCTTGCGGAAGAGGACAGCCGGGTAGATGCCGGCCACCGCGACCAGCTTCGCGGGCTCGCTCCCGAGGGATCCACGCTCGTCGGCGTCGTCGGCCGCATCAAGTTCCATCGCAAGGGTCAGGAGGTGCTGGTCCGTGCCGCCGGCCTGCTCCGGAAGCACCATCCCGATGTCCGCTATTTCATCGTCGGTTCGGCCTCGCCCGGCAACGAAGATCAGGTTGATCGGCTCAAAGAGCTCATGGCCGAAGTCGGCGTCGAGGATATTGTCACGCTGGTCGGTGAACGGAACGACCCCGCATCCATCTTTGCCGCGCTCGACATTGCGGTGGTGCCCTCCGTGCAGCCGGAGCCCTTCGGGTGTGTCGTCATGGAGGCCATGGCGGTTGGAACACCGGTGATCGGCAGCCGCTGCGGCGGCATCGCCGAACAGATCATCGACGGCGACTCCGGCCTCCTGTTCGCACCAGGCGATCCGGCGGCCCTGGCCGGCAGTCTTGATCAGATGCTCCGGAATCCGGACCTTCGCCGCGGGATGGCGAGCAACGCCCGGCAACGGGTTCGCACCATGTTCAGCCTCGATGGCGCCTACGCCGCGATGGCTCGCCTTTTCGACAGCATCGGCGGACGGGGAATCGACATGGCTCTGAGGAGTGTTCCACGATGATCGTTGCCGTGCCTTGTGAGCGCGAAACACCGACCCGTCCCATTCTGGGGCTGAATATCGCGATGAGCTCCTACGGCGAGACCGTGAGCAAAAGTATCGAGTGGGCGAAGAATCGCGAATCGCGCGCGCTGTTCTTCGCGAATGTCCATGTTGTGATGGAAGCCTTTGATGATGAAGACTTTCGCGACAGCCTCAACCGCGCCGACATGATCAATCCGGACGGCATGCCGCTGGTGTGGGCGCTGCGTGCGCTCGGAGAAAGCTCCGCTTCGCGGGTGTACGGTCCGGATGCCATGCTGGCCATGCTCGACAGCGCCGAGCGCGCCGGTGTCCCGGTGGGCTTCTACGGCGGCAGCGAGGCTGCGCTGGCGCTGCTTCTCGGGACAGTTCGCGAGCGCAATCCGCGACTGAAGATCACGTTCTCGATGTCCCCTCCGTTTCGAACCCTTACCCCGGAGGAAGATGCCGCTATTGTCCGCGAGATCGCCGCCGCGGATGCCCGCATCCTCTTCGTTGGGCTGGGCTGCCCCAAGCAGGAGGCCTGGATTATGGATCACGTTGGCCGCATCCCTGCGGTTATGTTCGGCGTCGGAGCCGCCTTCGACTTCCTCGCCGGCAGCAAGCCCCAGGCGCCGCGCTGGATGATGCGCTCGGGCCTTGAGTGGCTCTTTCGCTTTCTTTGCGAGCCCCGCCGCCTGGCCGGCCGCTACCTCAAGCACAACCCGCGCTTCATCGCGTTGTTTCTGCAGCAGCTCGCGACGTCGCGCGCTGCGCGGCTGAACTAGCCTCTCCTGTTTCCATACATCGTGAACCTGACGCACATGGGAGCGAGGGACCACCCAGACAGGGATCGGCTCGATCAGGAATTTAGGGCAGGGAAACTAGATGAGGGAATCTAGGCAGGTCGACGGCTGCCTATGCGTATTTCGAGTGCGCCTTGGACGATAAGCCGCGGTCCCGCATCTCGTCGCTCTTCGGTCGATTTCCCATCTCCCCTGGTCTACTTCCGGCAAGCCTCTGCTCTCGCTGGCTCACGGCATACAACACCGCTTCGATTCTGCTGGAAACCCCGAGCTTATCGAAGATGCGAAACAGATGATTTTTGACGGTGTGCTCGCTGAGCGAAAGCGCCTTGGCCAACTCACGGTTGCTGAGTCCATCCGCGAGCAGGTGCAGCACCTGCTCCTCCCGTTTACTCAGAATCGAGTCGCCGAGCTGGTTGACGATATTGATCGAACGCGGCAGGGAGAGCGACCGCACGAGCTGGTCGAGCTGTTCCGAATTGGCCCAGATCTGTCCCATGGCTACGCACCGGATCGACTTAACCAGCAGCGCCAGGCGGGTATTTGCGCTGCAGATCAGACCGCGCGCGCCCGCACGAAAAAACGCGACGACATCTTCGTTCTCCATCTGCTGAGCAAAGACGATCTGTCGAACGGAAGGGAAGGCCGCCGAGATCTGCTCGATCAGCAGAACCGCGGTCTCGTTTTCCTTGCCGGAGCCGGCGCCCACCAGCGCCACATCCGGCGACCCGCCGCGAAGGACGCGCTGCAACTCCGTCGCGGCTCTGATGCTGCCGACGATTCGGATGTCGCGATGATCTTCCAGGGCCCCCCGCAGCAGATCGGCGGTGATCTCTGCCAGATTTACCAGCACCAGGTTTACCGGTCGATCGGTCAATCTTGCAGTTCCCTCCGCCATGTTTCCTCCCGCCCCTTGGGGCTGTGGCAGAAGACGCCCGGTCTCTGCGTTTCAACCGTACCAGCTCGAGAAATCGTGTGTCAAATGAGAGTTGCTGATTCCACAGCGACATACCTCACACGAGGTGACGCCTTGCTGCCGGATTCGGGTTGGGGCACAGCCCCCTCCCCAGCTTCTCGCACAAGGCGGGAGGGGCGACTGTGTGAGTCGCCCCTCGCCTCTCCCTTTGGTAACTCGCTACTGCTGTTCCGCCGCCAGTTCCTTCGCCGAGCAGTTCGTTGAGACGGCTCCGGCAGAGGCCGCCACGAGCGCCTTCGAGGTCGCGAGATAGCTGCTTCCGTACTGGAAGTGATTTGGTCCATCCGCGCCGAGGCAGTTGCCCTGGTACACGTTCCCGGATCCGTCGACGCCGTCGTTGTTCGCACCCCACGCCACGGAGAAGCTGATGCCGCCGGCCTTCGGCGCATAGCACCAGTTATCGGAGAACACGTTGTTGTGCATACCGACTGGATCATTGCCGCCGTACTCGCCCCAGACCACGCAGTTTTCCAGGTTGCCGTAGGAGACGTTTCCGGTCGCCAGGACATTCCAGCTCCGTCGGTAGATCACCAGACCAAGCGAGTTATTGTCGTAGGTGGTGTTGTTGAGAACCTGGTGCGTTCCGCTCGTGCCGGACCACTCCACCTGGATGCCGAACTGCTCGTTGCCATAGACCGTGTTGCCGGAGACCAACAGACCGTCGCCCATCGTGTCCAGATGCATGCCGTTGCCGGTGTTGTACTGGCTCGAGCCCGCGAAGCCGTTTCGGTACACGGTGTTGTTGATCACGTGAACGTGGGTCGGCCGGGTCGTGTCGGAGTATCCAACCACGCGGATGCCGGCGCCGAAGGCAGCCGTCGAGCTGACATTGTCGTGAACCAGATTGGCGTCAATCAGGATGGTGTCGCCATCCGCGAAGTCGACGATGCCGCCGTTGACGTTGCTGAACACGGCGTTGTTGCCGATATTAAGGTTGGACGCGCTCGTTCCGCTGATGCTGATGCCGAGGTCCGAGTTGCGGTAGGCCTGGCACTGCTGGATAAGGATGTTATTCGAGTTGCTGATGTTGATTCCGCGCTGCGCTTCGGTGAAAGCCAGCTGCTTCACGCTGACGTAGTTCAGGTGAGGGATGTTGATGCCGAACGAACGTACTCCCGATCCGGTGATGATGGGCGTCTGGCCGTTCCCATAGGCAGCATAGGTGATCGGCGCTTCGGCTGTCCCTGATTGCTGCGCCTCGATCTGTTCGGCCCAGGTGTTGCTCCGTTCGAAGAATACGGTGTCGCCGGGCTGCAGCTTGGTGTGGTTCACCTTGTTGATCGTGGCCCAGGGCGCACTCGGGTTTGTTCCCACGTGCGCGTCAGATCCGGAGTTCGAAACGTAGTAAGTGGTCGCAAAGCATGGCATGGGCAACAACACCGCCATCCATCCAACAATCTTGGTAAATTGCATACTTCCCCCCCGTTTTATTGAAAGCAAACGTTTGTGCGTCGTAATACCAGGTCCTAGTCCTGCGTCACAGGTCGTGAAGCGGATGGACTTGCTGAAAAGCCATCAAAGCGATAAGAGCAGTATCTAACTGCCCTCGCGGTGACAGCGAAAAATCAGCTGACGGTTGGTTGATAAGCGACATCCTATAACAACCCAAGCTCTCCGCCCGGCTGAACTCAGTGCTTCTGAGAAGGAATTTACAGAAGTGAGACAAACAAGAAAATCACACGGATGGGGCAGGTTCCCGCTGGGAAGATAGGCAATTTCGCTGGGATCGACTTAGAAATGGGCGAATATTCCCACTTAGAGAAAATAGTTCCCGATACAGGGAATTTCCGACGGAGTTTGCCGATTTGCGGTGCGTGGGTGATTGCCCGTTGGCGACCTTTGCCGAGGATGAGAAGAAATGCTCCGAGCCGTCCTGTTCATTGCTGCCGTTCCGGGTCCCTTCTACTCTTTTCCACAGGTATCATCCCGATGCAGACGAGTCCAATTGCCGAGAGGAGCCTTTCAGCCGAATCAGCGATCCGGCTGCGTACCCGCTTCCAGATCCACTCGTCCTGCCGTTTTTGGTGGACCTGTTACGGGGGCGATCTGAACTTCGGCTATGGCACTACGCGCAACGTCAGCTCGGGTGGGGTCTCGATCGTCGCCGCCGGGGCTCCAGGTGTTGGCGCGGCCATTCTGGTCGAGATCGACCTGAACTGGGATTTCGAGGAAGTAGGCACCGAGTTCGCCGCGAGCCCGTCCGGCGAGCGCGTCCTGCGTGTCGAAGGCCGCGTGGTCCGCCACGAGGAACACGATGCCGATGCTCAGCAGATTGGCTTCGCAGTGATGGCAACTCAGGCGACAATAGAAGCGGCGCCCTTCGCCTCCGAAGATCGTGTGTTCGAGGAGCACTATGCGTAGCCTTCCCAAACATGCCGTCACCGTATGCCTGGTGTGGGTCGCGGCGTCCCTTGCCGCTCACGGCCAGAACCCGACGGCCGAGGCACCCTGCACGCCGCCAGGCAGCGATCTCTGCGCACGCCAGGCGTACCACATTCACCTCAGCGACGTTCTCGACGTCCAGCTGGCGTTTTCCCCGGAGTACAACCAGACGCTTACGGTTCAGCCTGACGGGTACGTGCAGTTGAAGGAGGTTGGACGTATCCAGGCCGCCGGCAAGACCGTCACGGAGCTGCAAGCCGGCATCGCGCAGGCGTATACCGGCATCCTCAACAAACCAAACGTCACCATCGTTCTCAAGGACTTCTTCAAGCCGTCGTTTTATGCCAGCGGCGAGGTTGGCCACCCTGGACGATATGAGCTCCGCAGCGAGGTCACACTGATGCAAGCGCTGTCGGAAGCCGGGGGCCTTTTGAATGAGCGCGCGAGCAAGAAACAGGTGGTCATCTTTCGTCCGCAGGGCGATGGAACCTATGAGTCCCACGTGGTAAACGTGGCGGACCTGCTTAAGCCGAAGTCGACTACGGAGGATGTTCGCGTGCTGCCGGGCGACATCATTTACGTCCCTCAGAACAAGGCCTCCAAGATCAAGCCCTATATCCCAACACCCTCCGCCGGAGCGTTTATCACTCCCTAACCCCTGCAAAGCAATCGCACTCGCTACGATTCTTATGTATCTGCTTGAATCCAAATCGCTTCTTCCGACCCGCCGAGAGGTGGTCGCCCGCGTCTTCCGGCAGCGCGCGGTGTTTCTGGTCTGCTTCCTTCTTGTGGTCGCCGGCTTCCTGTTGTCCGGCCAGTTCCGGCCCAAGTACCAATCCGAGATGAAGATCCTGGTGCGCAAGGAGCGCGTCGATCCGGTTGTCACCACCGGCCAGAACAGCAACCCGGAGTTGATGGCGCTCAGCGTCACGGAGGAGGAGATCAACTCGCAGGTGGAGTTGCTCAAGGGTGAAGATCTGCTGAAGGCGGTGGTTGTCGACGCCGGCCTGGCCCCCAGTCGCGCCACCCCGGTCCAGGTCGCAAGAGCAGTTCGCAAGTTGCAGAAAAACATCGACATTTCACCGGTTCCGAAGACCGACCTGATCTCCGCCCGGTATGAGGGGACCAGCCCCGAGCAGGCCCAACGCGTTCTCGCGATCCTGGGAGCGCGTTTCCTCGCCAATCAGCGCGACATGCCCGGCCGGGACTTCCAGGTCAGCTTTTTCGAGCAGCAGGTCGCCCAGCACAAGAGCGCCTTAGAAGCCGCCGAGGACCGGCTCGCCGCCTTCACCCGAAAAACGGGTGTCGTCTCCGCCGACCTTGAGCGCGACCTCACGGTGCGACAGATGAAGGACGCCGGCCAGCAGCGCCTCGACACCGAGGCCGCGATTGCGGACGCGCAGGCCCGGGCCAAGGTCATCTCCGGCGAACTGCTCCGGCAGCCGGAGCGCATTGCGACCGACAGTTCGGCGAGCGATAACCCGCAGCTGCTGCAGCAGATCAAGGGCACCCTGCTGACGCTGCAACTCCGCCGGCAGGAGCTGCTGAATAAATACGACGAGCACTATCGCCTTGTGCAGGATGTTGATCGCGAGATCGCCACGGCGCAGGGGATGATCGACGCGCAAAGCCAGGCGCCGGTTCGGCTGAATGCCTCCGGAGTGAATCCGACCCGCCTCGCTCTCCAGGCGGACCTGAACAAGGTTCGCGCGGAACTGAGCGGCCTGCGCGCCAAGCAGGCGCAGCTCGCCACCTCGACCTCCGGCCTGCAACTCTCCGCCGAGGACCTCGCCGAAAAGGACATCACCCAGGACGCTCTTCTGCGCGACGTGAAAACCGAGCAGAGCCAGTACCAGCTCTACGTGGATAAGCTCGAGCAGGCACGAATGACCACCGCCCTCGACAGGAACGGGATCCTCAATGTCGCCATCGTTCAGCAACCCGCGGCTCCTGCATTGCGGCAGAACCCGCTCCCCGCGGTGCTTGCTGCTACCCTATTCGTGGGCGGCGTCCTGAGCCTGGGAGCCGCGTTCCTCTTCGATCTCTTCGATCCCACCGTGCGCACCACCGCAGAGTTGGCTGATGGCCTTCACATGCCTGTTCTTGGTCGATTCGGCCGTCAAATCTACCTGGAGGGGGGTTCGTCATGACGGTAAGCGCGACCGAGCTATTTGAAGCGAAGAAGCTTGAGCACTCCGCGGCGAATGCGACTCCTGCACAGACATCGTCCTACGCGCTGCTCACTTCTCTCACCCACGAGACGCGCGCCGAGGTCGAACGCCTCACGCACGCTCTTTTTCTCACCAAGGAAGGCGAAACGCGACGTTCGGTCCTGCTCGGCGAGATCGGCGACGGCCCCACGTCGTCCCGTTGGCTCGCGGCCGGCGTTGGAGCGGCGATGGCTGCCCGCGGTCGGAGTGTCCACATCCTCTTCCTGGGCGCCGCTCCCAGCCCGACGCTCTCCCTTGATCAGTTTTCCCTGCGCCGCCAGCAGACGCCGGACTACTTCCTCGAGTACTTCGATCGGAACTCCGGCACGGAACACTTCGGAGACGCGATCGAAAAGCGACTAGCCGACCTGCGCTCCGCCGGCGATCTCGTGATTCTTCATACAGACAACTTGCTCCACTATCCTGAAATCCTGTCGTTGGCCGATCAGCTTGACGGCGTCGCCTTGATCGTTCGCGCATCTCACACACGGAGGGCCGCAATCGAAGCCGTTCGCGCCCAAATGACCGCCGCCGAGATCCCGCTGCTCGGAGCCGTGCTCCTCGACAGAATCTTTCCCATTCCGGAGAAGCTCTACCGGTTGCTGTAATTCTGCTCGCCTAGATAGTTTGAAGAGGTAAAGCAATGACGCATATTACCAGGAGAACCTTACTCGAAATTTGGATGCTGACGGATCTGGTCATCTGCGGCGGCAGCTTCTTAGTCGCCTCCGCGATTCTTTACCAGCCGCTCTGGGGCGAAGACGTCCTGACTCTGCATCACCCGCTGCGCCAGCTTCTGATCACTGCTGTCCTCGGGCTCGCCTGGCACTACTCCATGGTGTTCTCGGGAGCGTATCGCTCCTACCGCATGACGCGCTTTCGCGACCAGGTTGCCGCGCTCGCCCTCGGCGTTACCTGTGTCACGTTCTGGGCGGGTTGCTGGCTTTGCGTTACCCGCTGGGGGCTGTTCACCCCAGGTCGCTTCTTTGTTCTCGAACTTCTGGTGTTTTGGGCGGTTACCTTTGTCGTGCTGGTGGTCACCCGAGCCATTGGCAAGCTGATCCTAAACAAGTTTCACCAACATAACCGCAATCTTCGGAACGTCCTCATCATCGGCACGAACCGTCGCGCCGTCGCCCTCGCCCAGAACCTCGAGCACCGCTCCTTCGGCTGCCGGCTGGTCGGCTTCATCGACGACCACTGGCACTTTGACGACGCCCCTGCCCGTTACAAGGAGAAGCTGCTCGGGGGCGGCAGCGCCGGAGTCCTCGAGCAGATCCGCACCCACGCCATCGACGAGGTCATACTCGCCCTTCCCATCGCTTCCTCCTACCAGTTTTCGCAACAGATCGTCGACTGGTGCCGCGAGCAGGGCATCCTCGTCCGTTACGACGGGAACCTTTTCAGCGCGCAGGAGGCGGTTGCCGGCAGCGGTATTCCGCCGGCCCACAAGCTCCAGGACGTCATCGAGGTGCCCTACAGCTCCTGGAGTCTCCTGATCAAGCGCCTGCTGGATCTGCTTGTCTCTTCGCTCGCGATTCTGGTCGCCTCTCCCGTCCTTCTCGCCATCGCCATGGCGATCCGCATCACCTCGCCCGGACCCATCTTTTTCAATCAGGAGCGCCTCGGTCGCGGCAAGCGCCGCTTCCGCATCCACAAGTTTCGCACCATGGTCATCGACGCAGAAAAGCTCATGGCAGCGGTTGAGCACCTCAATCAATCCAAGGGACCCACCTTTAAACTCGATAAGGATCCCCGGATCACCCCCATCGGCAGCTTTCTGCGCAAGACCAGCCTCGACGAACTCCCGCAGCTCTTCAACGTTTGGCTTGGCGACATGAGCCTCGTCGGCCCCCGACCTCTTCCTCTGCGCGACTACCGCGGCTTCTCCGAAGACTGGCACCGCCGGCGGTTCTCTGTTAAGCCCGGCATTACCTGCCTGTGGCAGGTGAATGGCCGCTCGTCGATTGGCTTTGATCGCTGGATGGAGCTGGATATCGACTATATCGACCGCTGGTCGCTGTGGCTTGATGTGAAGATTCTTGTCCAGACGATTCCGGCCGTAATGCGTGGCTCAGGCGCCATGTGAGCAGGG
>CALMVL010000219.1 GCA_937873265.1 uncultured Granulicella sp. | reverse complement strand
CCCAGATCCGTCAGGTCTTTACTTCGCTGATCCGACGAATCCACAGAGCCTGAATCTCTATAGCTACGCACTCAACAATCCGCTCAAGAATACGGATCCAACGGGTCTCTACTGCTATTACGGTGATACGGGCGGAGGTGCGCAGAATGATGCCGATCTGCAGGACTCGTCACAGTTCGACTATCATTCCACACAAAGCGCATGCACTAAAGCTGACGAGAACGGGAACAAGGGTCAGTGGATCAACGATTCCGAAACACATCAGACCAGCAATGGTGATTGGGCAGACAATGATAACCGTCCGAATGATTACATGCTGCGCCCACCTAATCAGGGTGGTGGGATTACGCCGCAACCAAATTCACCTAGTGCGACCCTAAGTTTAGGTGTGGCTTTCAATTATTCAATCATGGGCGGCATTACAGGGACAATCGGCGCAGGATTCATCCTTGATACGCAAGGTAACGTTGGATCTTACAGCTTCTATGGTGGCGGAGTAGCAGTAGGCGCGGGGCTCTCAGCAGGAGTTCAGGCTTCTGTCTCCAACGGCAATAGCATATGTGCATTCGGCGGACCCTCGCCAATATCAGTGCGACCGGAGGAGATGAGGCTGCCGGGACTGTGGACTACTTTCGGGGCGATGGAGATGCCCCGGGCGGCAAAGTTCAGGGAGTGGGTGCGACACTCGGGGTCGGAGGGGGCGGAGCAGCAGCGGTGACGGATACAACTACACAGATAAGGCCATTCGGACACAAGAGTTGCAATGCTGCAGGTAAACTCCAATGAAAAAAAAGGTGGAACATCTGGCAGCGATTGGCTGTTTGCTAATCATTCCAGGACTAGGAGCATTCCTGCATAGCCGTGTCATCCGGGATAGGTATTTGCACGACCTCCCGAGAGTCCCCAATGAATCTGAACGCAGGCTGTATCCGCTGAACATACATGGCGTTGTCGTTTCCAAACAGTTGATGAGCAACGTCATTTGTGGATACTTGATCGAGGAGGGATCACTGTCTTCTTCTTAGGCCTGTTATTAGGCGGGATAGGCGACCGAATACAGAAGCGGAATTCTAACTGACGACTGCGCGGTTTGAATGAGGCTTATCTGTACGATTATGTTTTGGACATCACGTCATACCGGTAAAGAACGAGACACAGAATCAGGACTCGACTACTTCGGGACTAGGTATTACGCGAGCAGCATGAGACGATTGCCTAGCCCTGATCCCTCCGGTTTGGATTACGCCGATCCGCGCGATCCGCAATATCTAAATCTCTATGTGTACTTGGGTAATCATCCCCTAACCTATGTGGACCCTTATGGTCTCTCGTGGTTCAATCAGGCACCTTGCAGCGGAACCTACTATGCGGGAGTGTCATTAGGTGGCGAGATAAAGAACTTCTTCGCCAATCTATTCGCCAACTGTGGTGGTAGCGGTAGCGGTGATGGCGCCGGAAGTGATGACCTCAACCTCCCTGGCGGAGGCGGAGGCGGTACACCTCAAGGCAAGCCATTAGGCCAGAGTGGGATTTCGGCTCGTGTAAATTTTGTGAGCAGCAACTTCAGCTCACGCTGCACCAAAGCTTACAGTCAAGTGGGCAAACGGCTGCATATACCTTTTTCCTTATCTGCTTTTTCTAGCGCACTACAAAAGAACATTGATGAAGAACCGGGGGGCCGGTTTGAGGCGAAATATTCGAGTGCCGACGCTTCGACGGGAGATGGTAGCGGACCAGGACCCGGAGGGGCTAATAGTCCGACAACAATCCATCTTTGGCACGACTTCTACACCAGTGATGATCCCTCTCGGCAAGCGTATGTTCTCTGGCGAGGGAACACATCGATACTTCGGGATGGGAGATTTCCCACGAAACGCCCCTAGTCCCGGCAGAGATTTCAACACGCAGTTTGGGCCTTCGGGGTATCCCGGCGGCTATCCGGGGAAGTCGGCCAACTTTACAGACTGGCTTCAGGGAGGGTGCCCTGCAAAATGAAAACCGCACATCTGGTCATTGTTATTGCCATCACTGCTGTTTCTAGCGCATTCATTGGAGGGACCATCAGCTATGAGCTGCTCTCGAAACGTCCTGCTGAAGTTCTACGGGTGCAGTCAATCGAAATTGAGGACTCAAAGGGCCAAGTTCGGGGACGACTTGGATCGGAGAAAGACGGCGCGGTGCTTCTTCGTTTTATGAGCCCCAATCAACGGCCGGTCCTCTCCGTCGGGAGTTGGGACAGGGACCGACCCTAGACTCCGACGCGGCCTTGGCACCGATCGTCCAGATGAACGACAAAGACGGACGGCGATCTATGACAATGACAACGTCCAATAATGGGAATGGCATTATTGCCTTTGACAGTGAAAAGAGATGGAACACATTGCTTTTGGGCTACTATCCGCTCGATGAAGAGGCAGTCGCAGGAGGAAACCGATTCGCATGGGGATTAGCAGAGAAGCGGGCTTACGGCGAGACGAGAGTAGGCCTGGTCGATAAAGTTGGGCCTCCGGCTATTTACATCGCTCCCGAGCGCCGAGCAAATAAACCTACGATGCAGACTGGCTTTGTCTATGACTACATTCACAGCGTCGTGTATTCGTTCGCTTTGAGCAGGCCCCGTTATACCGGCAAAGAACGGGATGCCGAAAGCGGCTTGGATTACTTCGGGGCCAGGTATTACGGAAGCAGCATGGGCCGGTTCTTGAGCCCTGATCCGAGCGGCTTGGTGTTCGCCGACCGACAAATCCCCAGAGCCTCAACCTGTACAGTTATGTTTTGAATAACCCTTTGAGACTCGTTGATCCGACCGGGCTGGCTTACTGTCAATGGGACGACGGGAGTCATGACGATTCGGCGAACACCGGAGTGGAGGGAGCTGTGAACTCCGGGACCGAATGCACCAACGTCGGAGGCACCTGGAGCCATGCCGATGGGCTAAACGATGATGGGAGTCAAATGGGATCGGAACAAGCTCCATCTCTCACGGTCACGGCAACTCTCAACACGAGCACTGATTCAACTTCAGTTTCGACGACTGGAGCTGCCTATGATCCAGACGCCGCCAATCTCTACAACTTGGTCCAAGGTATCGCCACGGACACCGCAGGTTTTCCAGCGGTATGCTCTGTCGGAGCCTATGCTCAAGTCGCTGCAGGACCTGTTGCAGCCGGGTATTCGTATGACTCCAGCAAAGGAGGAAATCCCTATGGGACGGTCAGAGCTACGCCGGGAAATCCCGGCTCAATGCCCTCGATAGCGCCGGGGAACAACGGTAGCATCCCGATGGGTAGTGCCAGCCCCTTTAGCGGGACGGTGAAGCGTACGGCAAGCGGTGCATACAGCGGTGGAGTAACTGTGCGCGATCCAGCGACTGGAGTAGGTGCGGGAGTCTCGGTCAACGAAAAGGGAACCCCGACTGTCAGCGCAAGCGTAGAGCGAGGCCCGGTGACGGTAGGCGCTACGGCAACGCTCGGAACAATAGGTAATCCGGCCTGCCAGATGGGACCGGTTCATCGCTAATGCCACACGTCGCGCATCCTGGCTATTTCATGTTCGTAGCAATTGGTGTGTTCAACGCCGTAAGGGCCTGTTTCGTCGATGTCTTCATCGATGAAAGTGAATCGGCCCCCTCGGAATACGCGAGGGAGAAGCGTGGGCTAAAAGCGACGAAGGTCACCCGTCCAATCATGATCGGAGTTTTTGTGCTCATATCTGCGTTCGGCGTTTGGAAGATGTTCCAACCCTGACACTCCAAGCCGCAGGCCGTCTCTTCGGGGGCGGCCTTGCTGCGTCTGGAGCCTTCCATCGGGAGCTGTGCCGCCCGGGAAGAAGTACGCGGTGCTCTGCACCGGATTTAGGGGTGACACGTCACCCCAGAATGGGAGCTACACGGTAACTTCAGGTTCCTGAGCGGGAACTTGTTGAAAGCAGGCGGCTAAGGGGAAAAGCCGGAAGGAGAGTTACCCTAGAGGAGCAAGCGTTCGTTGCTGCTGGGGAACCTGTTGAGTACGCGTCCCTTAGCCCGCTTCCGGCCCCTCCGTTGCTCCCACAGCCTGCTGGTCTACGACGTGGAGCGCGGCTGTGCCCTCGCTTCCAAGTCCCTCCCCGGCGGTGTTCGATGAAGCCGCCTCTCCGTACAAAATCAGTAGGCACCAAGGTCAGCAAGGAGGAGTTCGCGGCGTTGGAGAATCGCGTTCGGGCGCGGAAGCTGACGTTGTCCGAGTGGGTTCGGCGGAGTTGCTGGAGCCGAGGGTGGACGGCGGGGTTGCGGACGAGGTGTTGCTTGGCGAGGTATTGGCCCTGCGGACGATCTTCCTCATCTGATGTTCTCGCTGACGAACGGCAAGGCGGTGACGCCGGAGGCGATGCGGGAGCTGATCGAGCGGGCGGACGGGGACAAGGCGCGGAAGGCGATGGAGCGTCTGACGGCGGTGCGGGCGACGGTCCCGGAGAGCGGCCCGGAGCCGGAACCGACCACTGAACCGGAAGCTGGAGAGGCGGGCTGAGATGGCGGAGTGGGGACGGAAGCAGTACACGAAGGCATGGCCGAGCCGGAGACCGGTGTGGACCCTTGGGGCGATCTTCGCGGCGACGGTGGTGTTCGCCGGTCTGCTGACGCTCCAATATGAGCGGAGCTGGGACTACCTGAAGAGCGGAGCGCGGGTCAGACTTCGGCGCGTTCGGTGTCGAAGTTGCTGGAGCGCATCGTCGAGGACTTCGCCCGTGCGGCGTCGTCGGCGAGGAAACAAATAAGCTCGTCGGCTATCTCGGCGTCGTGTCCCGGCATCTGGACTCGCCTCTCGCGGTGATCGTGCAGTCGTCCTCCGCAGCCGGTAAAAGCTCCCTGATGGAGGCGGTTCTAGCCTTCCTGCCCGAGGAGCAACGGGTTCAATACTCGGCCATGACCGGCCAATCCCTCTTCTACATGGGCGAAACCGACCTCAAGCACAAGGTGCTCGCCATCGTGGAAGAGGAGTGAGCGCACAGCGTGGCCTATGCGCTCAAGCTCTTGCAATCGGTTCCTGTCGGCGCTTGCCGGGGCACTGCGTCCTCGTTAGTGCGCTACAGGGCGAGGCATAGGCCGTGAGAGGATGGCGGGCATGGTGAAGCGGGCAACAGCACTGTCCTTTTGCATCTCGTTGTGTGGCTGTCGAGCCGACCCACCACCCACGATCTGGAAGTATGATCTACGTTCCCCGGATAGCAAGTGGACAGCGATGGCGTACACCGTTCAGAACGGGGGGTTCGGGTCAGCAAGCATTGACACCGTAGTTCAGCTTAAGAGCGCAAACGAAAGGCATGACATTTTGGCTTTCAACTGCTACGGTCCAGCGGCACGGGCATACACGCTTAGTGACGAGAACAGGGGTGGAACGATCCATCTCAACATGCACTGGACGGACCCGACGCATCTCTCGGTAACTTACGACGGCAAGGCAGATGTAACCATGCAAGTCGTTCGTCTAGCTGACGTAAACATCTCGCTCGCAGTCGTCCCAGATTCTTCGGCTGTTGGCTTAGCCAAGTAAGTTGTTACCCAAACAAAAGTGATCCGTTCACAAACGCTGTTGCCGGACGAGAAATGGCCGGCATACGGCAGCGGCGCGTCGTTCAAACGGCCCACGGCACAGGGCTTTGCCCTCCAGCTTCGCGCGCAGTGAAGGGTAGAGGAGCTCTTGAACTTGGCCGCAGACTTCGCGAAGTAGGGGACAAGGCCCCAGCGCATCACGATGATCTCGCGCTCACCGGTGTCTCGCTTGAGCCGTATGTCGGGGCTGGAACGTCGTCGGCGCCGCAAGGTTGCAGTCAGGTGGACGGACGAAATCATCGGGCAGCTTCCGGAATCGGCAACGCTTCGGCGATGCTCTGATTATCAGATCGGCGGAAGTAACGGCCGCACATAGTTTTGGGCTTGGCACTACACTTCTGAGTGTTTCTGTTCTAACAATCGACGTCGAACCGCTATCAAGGTACGGATTGTCCCGGTCCCAAGCAGCGCGACACCGGACGGCTCCGGCGTAGGAGCCGCATTCAGATCCGAGATGGTCAGAGTGCCCTCGAAATCGTAGAAGAACGAGTAAGTCGAAGCAGCTTTAAAGGTGCCAAGCGGAAACGTTGGAGCAGAGATGTCTCCCGAAAACAGTTGGCCTGAAGAATAGACAAACACACTTGGCTGACTGGCACCGGAAAAGATGTCGAAAAGAGAAGATTTGTCTCGGAAAGAACTGAATCGATGGAATAGGGTCTCCGTACGACGGATCCAACTCGATGAACTGCACGGTGTTTATGGTGAAGGAATCGCCATCGTGTTCGTCGGGAACGGGTGAAGCCGGTACAGTGAAGATGATGGGATGTTGTGAGCAATCAAGCTTCTCGGCATTGTTACAGGTTTCCAAGCGAACACCATAAAGGCGAACTCAAGCGTCCCCGCAATAGCTGCGCTTGTAAGCACGGCGAACAAGGCAAAAAGCAGAAACGAGAATCGCATAGCGATCTCCAACGCTGTAAGCTGCAGTGAATCCACTAATTCTGATCTGGTTCGGAGAAGCCGTCAATTTATATTTGTTTGCGCTTCGGGCTTCGTCGTCGGGCAGGCTTCTCCTCCAGCACCGCCGCCGGGTGCTTCGGTGCAGTCATCTCGACCATCGACAAGATCTGAGGGACGCGCCTGAGCCCGAAGAACGCCGCCGCCGGGTCATCGTCCAGTACTGCTCATCTGTAAGCCGCAGGTACACCGACCCCCGCCCCCATTTGCTTCACGCATCGCTCGAACTTCCAAGTCCTCACAGTTCCCGCGCCGTACTAGGTCCCTCAGCGTCTCCAGATCATTCAGGTCAAAGTAGCCGCTGATTGGCGCGGCAGTCCTCCGCGAGGAAGCTGACGCTCCAGGTCTCGTGATGCATGAAGTTCATCAGAACGCGATGCAGGCCGCCGGCGATACGATGCTTCCGGTCACCTATGGGCGAGACGTACGGGACCTGCTAGTCCGGACGAAAACGCCTCATTGCTACGAGCAGTTCGCCAGAGGCCACGAAATCCCA
>CALMVL010000218.1 GCA_937873265.1 uncultured Granulicella sp. | reverse complement strand
CTCGAAATCCGCTGGCCCGACGGCACAAAGCAGACAATCCCCCCACCCACCGACCTCGACCGCTTCTACACCATCACCGAAGGCAGCGGCCCCAAGCCCATGAAGTAGCCGAGCAACATCCGCTCAGCACGTGCACACCGACCTCCACTGCCGTCATCCTGAGCGCAGCGAAGGACCCCCGCATTGGCTCTTGCCTTTGCTGTTGCCCTTCTTGCCTGTCATCCCCGCAGGGGACCTGTTTCCTACGTCAACACCTGCGGTCATGTCCACGCTCGACTGACAACTGCCTCACGTTGCTTCCGACAATGCGACTTCACGGGAGTAATCTAAAAGCCAGAAAAAGCACCGCTCATTCCTGATGCGGTGAGACCATTCGGCACCGTTTCAACGTCTCGATTTCTGGAGCTTTGCCATGGCAACATTGAGAAGTTCTACGCCTCTCGAGCCGGTATGGACGCGCAACACAACGCTGCTTACATCTGGTGTTGGGGCAATCCTTCTGGCAACCTCGTGGTCCATGCTGGTCGCCGGTAAACCGACATGGGTTCCTCTTTCGCTGGCCGGCGCCGCGGCGGTCCTCTCTGGGGTTGCCTATGCTTTGAACACCCGTCCTCAAGCCGGTCGACTCCTCGGCTTTGGCAGGAAGTACGTCCAAATCCGCAGCTTGGATGAGTGGACTGTTTACCAGTATGGACGTTCGTTTGAGAACTCCTCACCCGAACAGCAGAATGAAGCGATCAAGCATTACCGGGTAGGACTCCGCCTCTTCCCAGCTAGATCGCAAGACATGGCTCCAAAGCAGAGTTCCTGGCACTGGCTTCTTAGCCTGCTGACGTTCTGCGCTTTCGTCACCTTGTCGGAAAGCGTTCACGGCTGGTACCGGTTATTGATCCTGATTGCCATGTACGTATGAATATGGGGGTGCATGCGCCTCTCGAGGCGCTTCATCGATGCTCCTGCTGCCAGCGACCTGACGGAGATCCAACTGCATAGCTAGTTTGACCAATCTGGGCTGAGAACGACTGCATCTCCCACGTCCCTGTAACGATCAGTCCCGACAAACGCGGCTGTAGCGACCGACTGGCATCGGCGGAGTAGCGGACTAGGAACAGCGGACCATCGGTCTGTCCGATATGTCGAACGGGCGACGCGCACCCCTCATGTACAATCAGAGGGTTGTCCCGGACCACAGGAACCCACCATGCCCAAACTCAAAACCCACAGTGGCGCGGCCAAGCGCTTCTCCAAGACCGGCACCGGCAAGTTCAAGCGCGGCCAGTCCAAGATGCGCCACATCCTCACCTCCAAGATGCAGAAAACCAAGCGCAAACTGCGCGAAGGCGTCATGGTGTCGGTCGCGGATACCCCCAAAGTCGCCCGTATGCTCCCCTACGCCTAAACAGGGCAGGGAACTGAACCTCTTCCGTCGAGCCGCCTCAAAAGCAACGGGCCAGCAAGCGTACACGGCCCCTGGATTGCAGCCAGCAGCCCACCGCAATCCACCGAGACAGGAAGCCGCACCAAGCGAGTGAAGAGGAACCCTTTCCTCCAGCCGCTCAAACGATCCACGCAAAAGGAGATCCATCATGCCCCGTGTAAAACGGAGTACCAAACGTAGCGACCGCCGCAAAAAGATCCTCAAACGCGCCTCCGGCTACTTCCTTACCAAATCCAAGCTCTATCAGGCAGCCCAGGAAGCCGTCGAGCGCTCCCTCATGTTCGCCTACACCGGCCGCAAACAGAAAAAGCGCCAGTACCGCGCCCTCTGGATCGTCCGCATCAACGCCGCCTGCAAAGTCAACGGTATGAGCTATTCGACCTTCATCGCCGGCCTCAAGGCCGCCGGTAACCAGCTCGATCGCAAGATCCTTGCTGACATCGCCGCCAACGACGCCCCCGGTTTCGCGGCCCTCGTCGTTCAAGCCAAGGCCGGTCTCGCCAGCAAGACGAACCAGGCCGCCGCCTAGTCGCAA
>CALMVL010000217.1 GCA_937873265.1 uncultured Granulicella sp. | reverse complement strand
ATGACGGGAGTCCGTAACAGAAGAAGGTTGATATCAGAGGCTCGCAAGACAGGAGAGCTCGCGAAGACTCGATCCGGATGATTACACCCGGTATCGGTCGATGCTCCTCACGGGCTTGTCCACCCACGCGGCAAACGGATCGATCCAGGCGAAGCCAGAACAGACGGGCCCAGATGGCTATGCGTCATCTAAGGTTGCTGAGATACTCGATCTCATGTAAGGCGGTCTATGACACAGGACAGACACCAATGGCAGGGATGAGCGACCGATTGCCTGAGCTACCGCTCGACGCCTTCCGCAAGGAGGATGGAGGCGACGACTCCGACTTCTATGTACCGGCCCGGCTTGTCACTCACATCGACGAGGCGGCAACGCGCGCGCTTACTGCCTACTACCGAGCGAACCTGCCGGCTGGGGGTGTAATTTTGGACCTTATGTCGAGTTGGGTTAGCCATTTGCCGCCGGAGGTGCCCTTTACCGAGGTAATTGGCCAAGGCATGAATGCCGAGGAGCTCAGGGCCAACCCCCGGCTAAGCCGGCGATTCGTGCAGGACCTGAACCGGAACCCCGTCCTGCCGCTAGAGGCCGACAGCTGCGATGCGGCCCTGTGCTGTGTCGGCATTCAGTACCTGCAGCATCCCGTCGAGGTCTTGGCAGAAGTTTTGCGGATCCTGCGGCCGGGTGCGCCCTTGATCGTCAGCTTCTCCAATCGCTGCTTTCCGACCAAGGCGGTGGCGATCTGGCGATCGCTCGATGCCCGTGGACACGCCTCCCTGGTGCACCTCTATCTTGAGCGTGCCGGTTTTCGGAACATCCGTGTCGAGGTCCTTCGGAACGGTTCCGAGAGTGATCCGCTGATCGCAGTTACTGGACGGCGTTAGGGGGCTTGTGGCCAACGATCGAGAGTTTCCGTTGAGAGCGCAGCCAGGACTTTCTGGGCAGTGGCCTGCCGCAACTGCGCGCTCCACAGTTGTCGCCTACTGTTGAGCTCGCGTTGAGCAGTTCTGCATGCGATGGACAAGGTCTTGCTCAGCGGCACCTCGCAGCCGATCATAGGCAAGCCGAAAGAGCCAGGTAGCATGGTCCGCTTCCGCTCTGGACCCAACTGGCGCCTGCACCCAGGCGCGGTGATAGCGGAAAGGTTCAGCAAGCCCGAGCTTCACCAGCAGGGCGCGGAGCTCTTCCGTTAGGGCAAGGTGAACTTCTCCACCAAGGTGGATGTGGCCCAGTTCCCCTTCAGGAACATGGAACTCCGCTCCGTCGACAGCCGTCGGGTCGCCCAGTTGCCAGTGCGTGAAGGACTTCACATCAGCCCAGGACTGAACCGTGACAGACACCGTCTCCGCCGGACCTGCTAACGCCGGTGCAGGGCGAAGCTCACCCTCGTTTCTCAATTGGAACATAGCTGATCTCCTTCCCTGTGACGAGTTCATCGTAAGGGTCACTGTTTGCAACCATCTGTTGGTTCGACCCGCGCCACGTGGATGCTCACGCATGTGGGGCCATCACAGACACATTCCTCCCCAAGCACTCACGTGCTAGTTGAGAACAGCGGGTTTCAGTTCCTCTTCGCACCATTGGCGGAAGCTGGTGGGGGTGGTGCCTTCGGGCGTGCGGGCCACCGCGTGGTCCAAGCCTTTGTTCTTGGCGATCATCATGTCGACCATGCCTTGAGCCATGGCATCGGTGGCACCCTGCCCGCTGATCTGCGATCTGAGGGCTTCAAAGGAGATCTGCTGGTAGCGGACGGGTTTGCCGAGGACGTCGGAGAGAATCTGCGCCATATCGTTGCAGGAGATGTCCTCCGGGCCGAGAACGGGAACATCCTCCTGTCCGGTCCAGGAGCGGTCGAGCAGCCACTTGGCGGCGACAGCGGCAATGTCGCGAGTAGCGCAATAGGGATCTTTGCTCTCCGGGTCTCGAGTGCCAAAAAACATGCCTTGGTTCTTAATGGGCTGCACCTGACGGAGGGTGTTGTCCATGAAGCCGGGCATCGTAAGTACACGGCAACTTACGCCAGTGCTTTCGATCAGCTTGTCCATGGCAACGGACGCTGAGACGTAGCCTGCATTGCCTGGCCAGTCGCGGCCGATGGCGGATACGATGACCACCCGTTTGACGCTGTGCTGCTTGATTGCCTCCGCTGCAGGCCGAGAGAATCCCACATAGGCTTGCTCGAGGCTTGTTGCTTGGAAGTCGGGAGGCACAAGCCAGAAGATGCAGTCCGCGCCGTCAAAAGCTTTGTTGACCACGTCGGCGTCGCCGTGAGAACCCTCAATGATTTCGACGCGTTGTCGGATGCTGCCGGGGATCTTCGAAGCATCGCGGGCGATCACACGAATCTTCTCTCCGCTCCCGATCACGTTCGCGAGCACCTGATGGCCGATGGCGCCTGTGGGCGTAGTGATAACGATCATGTTGATTCCTCCATTGCCGTGCCGGGGTGAGGAACGGCTTTAGGTAAACGGTACTGTACGGTTTACTTTTCGTCAACTCGGCTGGTGAGTGACAATGGGCTATGGCACGACGAGGGGAGCAGCTACGGGAACACATTCTCTGGATGGCGAAGGATGTCTTTCTTGAGATGGGTTTTGAGCGGGCGTCCATGGATCTGGTGGCCAGCCGGGCGAAGACCTCGAAGCGGTCGTTGTATGCGCATTTCGAGAGCAAGGAAAAGCTATTTCTGGCCATCATCGAACTGGTGCGAGGGTTGTTTCTCACGCGGCTCAAGCAGCCGGGCGACTACTCAGACAAGCCCGCGGAAGCGCTGACTCTCTTCTGCGGCCGATATCTTCAATCGATGTTGTACGGGCCTACGGTGCAGATGTGCAGAATCAGCATGGCGGAAAGCGAACGCTTCCCAGAGCAGGCGGCGCTGTACTTCGACGTTCTGTTCACCCAGGTGCAGACACGCTTGAGCGCTTACCTCAAAACAACCTTCCGTCTTTCTACAAAGGGCAGTGTGGACGCTGCCAACGGTCTCCTGGGACAGGTGCTCCTGCCGCGTTTCCCACGAGTGCTGTTTGGTTTGGATCCACCTGTGCAAAGCCTGGATTCCGAGGTGCTGCCGCTCAGTCTCGAACTTAAGCAGATTCGGACGGCTGTCTTTGAAATGATCAATGGCTTTGCGCGGTAGAGCACTGCTCTCGGTCACTCTGTGCAGGTATCTGCCGAACGCGTCTGTCAGCAGTTCAGAGGCGCGCTCAGCGACGTCCGACTTGCGTTCTTCTCTGTATCGTCTGTTCCGATCTGGGCAGGAACATCTCCGTTCCAACCTCAACTGCCTGTGTCTGGGTTGAGACGTAGGTTCCAAAGAATGGAGGCGCGGGTCGGGATCGAACCGACGCATAAAGGTTTTGCAGACCTCTCCC
>CALMVL010000216.1:7006-13195 GCA_937873265.1 uncultured Granulicella sp. | reverse complement strand
GTCTCGCGCGGTAGCGCAAGAACCGATTGCTCTTGCTCTTGTTTGCAGGGTCGGGGTTGCGGGCAGGAACAGGACCGCAGAGGTGGGTGTCGGAGGACGGCAAAGCCGGCCGCAGCAGGGAGGAGACTTCCTCCCACGGGCGTGTCATTTGGGATCGTTCAAGAACGTTCTATGCTGCTCGCGTGTCTACGTCGTCTGTCGCCGAATTCGCCGCGCGCATGAGAAGGCTCGAAGCTCTCGCGTGCCCGAACGACGAAGACATTCCGTTCTTCAACGAACAGATACAGATCGCCAGTCGTCATGGTCTGAACTACCGGGAATGCCTGGAGTTCATCGTTCGGGAACGCCATGGGGGCGCAGATTAGGACGATGGCTGGTTGCTCTGCATTTTCCGGCCCGAGATCCCAAGGTCAACAACGTCCGCAACAACGCCGGAGATGATGCGGAAGGCAATGGAGGCCGCGGAGAGTGGGAGAGCTGCCGCTCTGACGGCTGGCCGGGGCATATGGGTCTCGCATTTAGATTGATCTGGGATCCGCAAAGAAGGCCCTTATTATCGGCGGGAACGCCTCTACACTGGCTCACAAACGTATGGCTGCTCCCACCCGCAAACGCCGCCTTTGCTCCTATGACATGGCCGAGGTTCCGCCTGAGTGCTACTGTCTGGACGATGCTCAGAGCGCCATGTATTTCTGCTCTTCTCGATGTCTGTGCATCTGGTCGATGCTGTGGGCGACGAAGGCGAACCTTCCAGAGGAGCGAACGAAGCTTGACCTCGATCTGGTGATGCCTGGCGGAGTCCGGCTGCACTTCATGACTCTGAGGGAACTGGCTCGGTGGGCGGTTGAGAACGCGCTTGGTCACGTTGACGCGGACACGCCCTAGGACGCATCCTGTTGTCCTCAGCCGGCGGCGTTGCTCAGGATGCTAGCCTGTCCTCGGTGATCAATGACCTTGCTCAAGAGCGAACCTGACCCCTCTCAGCTCGTAGAGGATGTTCGCCTCCTGACTACGGAGGCGCGGCGTCAGACCGTCGCGGCTGTCAACATAGAGCTGACAGCTCTCTACTGGCGAATCGGCAAGCGCATTCGGACGGAAGTGCTGAGAACAGAGCGAGCCGCGTACGGAGAAAAGATTCTCGCTACACTGTCGCGACAATTGGTAGCGGAGTTCGGCAGGGGCTACGCCGAGAAAAACTTGCGTCGCCTGATCCAATTCGCCGAGGCATTTGCAGATGAGCAGACTGTCGCCACGCTGTGGCGACAGTTGAGCTGGTCCCACTTTCGAGAACTGCTCCCGCTCGAGCGCACGTTTCAACGCGAGTTTTCGCTGAAAAGTGCCGATTAGCGGGCCGGAGCGTGAGGACACTACGCGAGCGGATCGACTCCATGCTCTACGAGAGAACAGCTTTGTCCAAGCGTCCCGATGCATTGATCCGGCAGGAAAAGCCCGAACTCCGAACTCAGGGCAATGTGACACCGGCCCTTGTTCTGAAAGACCTTTGTGTGCTGGATTTTCTCGCAGTGACCGAAGAGTCCTCGAGCGCAATCTGGAAGGGCCGACCCTTCGTGAACTGGAGGCCTTTCCCCTGGCACTCGGAACCGGCCGCTTTTGGCCGGCTTTCGAATAGTCCTGGTGATTGCGGCAGTATGCTCCTTTTCAGCTTCTACTACTCCGTTCCTTGGGTGAAGTGGCTCGGTGTCGTCGCGTCAGGTTGTGTGGCTATCACCTATCTGCTGAGTGCTCGCAAGGCCCGCGTATCCCAAAATCCGCATTCCGATGATACAACTAAGAAATTAGGCGATTCGAACGTCGATTCGACAGAGCAGCAATTGAGCCGCCGGATCGGCTGCCTAAACCCAGGCCAAAGTTCCAGTTGGGAACCGTACCGGTCTTTAGATTGAAGGTATGATCGATATTTTCAGTTCGCTCAGAACGACATACCTTCAGCATCTGCTAGTCTCGGTCGGTCTGGGAGGCTTTCTGTTTTTGCAGGTACCGATCAAGGCGCAAACCTGGCAGGGAACGAAGGTCAGGCTCGCCGCCAGCACGTTCACGCCGGAGGAGCGGCAGGCTCTTCAGCCGGTCGCCGATCATGTGGCGCAACTCGTCGACCAGCTCATTCCTGGCAAGCCAGAAGGTTACCCGACTGACGGCATTGTGGTTTTTGAAGCGCCGGGTAGATGGAAAACTCTCGAGTTTGCAACTCAGTATGATGGCCCTCCGGTGACGCTGAATGGCTTGCGCGTCTTCGACGAGCCTCCCGAGACGGCGGGCAATACAATACGTATCGCCCTGAATGAATTGCCGCGACCGAACGCTCTCAGCCTGTCGTATCAGCTGGCTCATGAACTGGGACATGTTAAGTTGGGAACGCGAACGGACAACTACCTCGATGAGACCTTCGTCGTGGCTTTATCGCTGGAAGTGCTGCGCCTGCTTGGCTACGAAGGATACATGCTCGCATGCGAAGGGCAGAATTTAATGAATCTCCCGCCGGTTGCCCAAGAAGCTATCGCCTCTGAGAAGTGGGCTGATGCACGGGCCTACTGGTTGAAACAGTCAAAGGCGCAAGGACCACGCGTCGAAGACAGAGGCTTTGAGACACTGGGCGCAATGCTCATTTTGCGCAACAGACGAAGAGTTCGGTGGTCTGCCTTATTGAACGCCTCATCCGGCAATGTCTGTTCAGACACGGCTCCGGCGCATATTTTGACTCGATGCGATCCCGACATCTCCAAAATGGCCCGCCAATTATCTCTTTTGCAGCCTCTTGGCCTAGAACGGGATCGCTGATGCCCCTTTGGTCGTCTTCTGTTTCGAACGTTTGCCCTGTTGAAGGCAGCCCTCTTAAGCTCCTTGGGACTAACTCAGTGCGCGACGGTGCTGTACCGATCGCCTTCGGAGTACAATCTCCGGCCGAGATCGCATTAGTGTTCCTGTCTTGGACGGCTCTTCGTGCTCTCGCAGCAGAACATTTCCGCAGTCACTCCGCTTGGCGCGACGCTTGTTCCGTCGGCGTCACTTTCCGGGTCTGTGCACCCCCGCGCGCAGGCTGTCTACTTCAATCCGGACGTTGCTGCAAACGGCTCTGTGCAGCTTACCGACGCCCGCACGATGAGCAAGGACGCGGCTGGCTATTGGACCGCGATCGAACCGGGGAGGGGCGACGCTTTCTTTATGGCTACTACGTGGTTGGCAATTCCCAGAGCGGCTACAAGCACGACCTCTACGCGCGTGAGTTGAAGGACAACAAGGCTCCGGACTGGAGTAACGCCGTCCGCAAAGACGACGCATACTCTTGGCATGACGCTGATTTCGTCACGCGGGAATTTCCGGGAGGCAAAGGAAATGGGCTATGTTGTCGCGGACGTATGGTTATGAAGTCGGAGTGGCACCATTCTGCAACGATCCGTATCTGATGTAGGCGCGAGAGACACCCACACACTCTCATCGTCAGATGTTGTTTAACATCTCCGGCCCGTTGTTGCGTACGTTGCCAACGGCCGGATTGCATGTGTCCGCCCTCATCGCGTCAGCTTCGTATGGCCGAAGCAAGTCGACTGGCGGTTCGTATGTCTCGCCGCGCTCCAGCCATCGATCGTAGTCTCGCGGGTGCAGGATCACCGGCATGCGATCGTGAACTTCCGCTGCGAGTTCGTTCGCTTTCGTGGTGACAATGGCAAAGGTCTGCAGCCACTCACCATCGGCTGGATCCTTCCAAGCATCCCAGAGTCCGGCAAACGCGAATGGGTGACCATCTCTCATCTGGTAGGCGTAGGGCTGCTTAGCCCGCAGCGTGAGCCTTTTCCATTCATAGAAACCATCTGCCGGCACCAAGCAGCGACGCCGCTGGAATGGTACCCGCCAGAGCGCTTTGGCTTCTAGCCCCTCAGCTCGTGCATTGATGGCGGAGAAGCCCTTAAATTCGGTTGCAGACTTTGCGAGGTACGGGATTAGTCCCCAGCGCATCATCACGATCTCGCGCGCCCCGGTGTCGCGGTTCAGCCGGATCACAGGCTGGAACGTAGTGGGAGCGACGTTGTAGTCAGGTGATAGGGCGAAGCTCTCGGGCAGCTTGCCCAAAAGGAACACCTCAGCGATGCGCTGCTTGTCTGACCGGCGGAGATAGCGGCCGCACATAGCGACCAGCGTACCACTGTTCCTTTGCGGAAGCGCCACGAACACTCTGATTCGTCAGACCTGAAACTTGAACGATAGATCGCTCGCCGATGACAAAGGCATTGCAAAAGGTGGCAGCAGCGGCCGGGCACCGGTTGAGATCAGCCTTAGACAACAAGGAAAGTAGGTTCTGGTTAGTGTCAGATTCCACACAGCGAGACGCTTTGGACCTGAATGGGCGCTGTCTGCGAATAGACCCCATTTGCTGCTTCCCAAGTGGTGTCGGGTGTGACCACAAGCGGATCCAACATCGGATCTTGAAACAACACCCCTACGAACCCTGAGCTGTCGGGATAGCGTAAGCAGCAGACGTTCACCGACACGCTGACCAGCAAGATCTGATCGGGAAAACCCGTGCCGGTCGGTCGAAAGAAGACGATGTAGAGGGCGATCGCAGGACGAGGCTTGGCCAGTAAGGTTTAGATCTGCGCGTCACGACATTATTCCGTTCTTCCAAGATCGTTCAAAGCCCACTTTACTTTTGCTTTTCTGTCCCCGAGAAGGATCTGCATTCCCGCCGCGCTCAAAATAATGGCTCCCCCGCCCACATGTTTCGCCGCTTGTCCGGTCACACTACGGTCGGCGCGACCTCGAACGACCTGTTCTAAGTGCAGCCCCGGTCAGCCCAGAGGCTGCTCGAGCTTGCCCACGGTCCCGATCGGAGCGTTAAGGCTGGTCGAGCCCGAGACGATGGCCGGTTCCCGCGATGGGGTGCAGGAGGCGGAGGACGTTTTTCTCGGTATATGGAGCAGGTTTGGGCCGAGCGTACCGAAAGGTCACGACGAAAGACGCGCTGGCCGTTTCGCGCCGAACAGCCGCCCGTAAGCGTCGCATCCTACCCGAAGGAATGACTCTCGACCGCGGCCCGGCTCGAGTTCGCTTCCGCTCAGTCAAAATCTCGCCCAAAGCCCCGTGATCCTGGCGTGGGTCCCCCTCCATGAAGATCCGGAAGCGATCATTCTGGCGTCTGAACGAGAGAAGCCGGGCGGTCGAGCGCGAAGGGTAAGGGGGATTCAGCAACTCGAAATCATGAAGCCCGGGCATCCGTTTGACAGCTACTCCGTTTCCCTTCCGCATAACCAGAGCGGGTTACTATGTGTGAATACAATCTCTCAATCGCGGAGCTTAGAGATGTTTGCATCCAAAAAAGAGAGCTCCAAAAATGCTCAATACCACTGCAGATTCCGCAGCGTGTATCCTCGCCGAGATTGTTCGATCGTTGGTATCCTTCCCAGAGGAAGTTGCTGTAAACGTTTTAGACAAAGAGCACGAGGTTACCTTGGTACTTTGTCTGGACGATCGAGATTTGCGCGCAGAAGGGAGTCTCAGCGCAATGACTCTCCGCTCGTTAAGGGTCATGTTGTACGCCTTCGCCCCGAGAGCAGGAAAGCCGGTCACGCTTGAAGTAGAAGCGACGAAGCGATACTCTTCACAGCCGCTGTTCCAGATCAAACAGGTATGACATGCAGTGCCAGCTCGCATTCAATCTAGCCAGCGACGGACGTCTCTTGGTTAATCTGGAGATCAACCCGAGCTGCCCATCAAACTATTTCACCGCCACAGCATTTGATGACGAGAACGCCTTTATTTACGGCGTTGTTCTGGCCCAGCTGAGCAATGCTCAGACCGTGGAGATCATTTCCGCAGTTCTTTCGATCAAGTCGGGACGGAATCCGGGACGTTGGATCGGAATCGATGTCAGTGAAGATCAGATGGCGACCCTCGGTTTGGAGTGCCCCGGCTTCCTAATAGGAACTCAATTCGCATCCTGACGCATCAGATCCGGAATGTAGCAGCCTGTTGTGTCTGGATTTGTTTCGAGGTTCGGCTTCGTCTAGAGCGGGCGCTCGGTCGCGCCTAGCTCGATCGTGAGCAACTCAGGGCCTTAGCGGCCTTAAACGCGACCCCGAGGATGTCCCTGTTTGGCTCAGTAGTCCTGCTATCACGTTGCGTCTGCAACGCTTATACCCACGAGAAGGATGGCTCACTACTTGCTCCGATCTGTAT
>CALMVL010000216.1:0-6906 GCA_937873265.1 uncultured Granulicella sp. | reverse complement strand
TCTGCAACGCTTATACCCACGAGAAGGATGGCTCACTACTTGCTCCGATCTGTATTCTTAGATCAGTAAAACTGGAACATCTGAGTGCTCGTCCGTAGAGAGCGGCATCAGCTAGCCTCGCACGCGAGCTGAGTATCATCGCCTGCCCAGAAGAATGACAGAGGGTGCCGTTCTCGACCGGCAAACGACCAGGCAATTGGGGTATGCCGCTCGCTCAGCGGACGCTGCTTGGTCTAGAAGACCTTTGGCCGGCGCGATAGGGCCAAGCTGCGTGGCCTAGCCAAGGGGAACTGGATTTCGTCTTCAGCTGCGCCGCCCACACCTGCTGCGGCTTCCACGGCTGCTCGCGACACAAGCTCAGCAACACCTTCAGCCACAGTGCGCGTGAACAATGGGGAGTGTTCCAAGATCGCTCGCAACGTTATGTCGCTGGCTGGTCGCATCACAGAAAGTGCTGAGGACTCCTTTAGACATCCCGCCATCAGCCGACATCGCTCGCGCGTCAAGCGGCAGATTTCGAACATCTTGGCTATTGCGGAGCCGTGCGTTCGAGAACTGCGATCCATTCTGACGAGTGCCCGGAGCATCCTTGCGTTCACGCGATAGTTCCTCGATGTCGAATTTCAAGACTTGCCCCCAAAAGTCGGAATCGCGGCTCGACAGCAATCGCTTTCCCATGCGCAAGCGAATCTCTGGAATGGCCTTGTAAAACGTTCGGCTGCACGCCGATGTGGTACCAGCTGAGATCACGGCCAGCTGTTCCGAGTCGCTTGATGCGAACCGCTTACCCGAGCGGAGTCAACGCGGTAATCGGCCCGATGAGGATTGCGCCTTCGGCTGCAAACGTTCGGATGTCAATCGCCCGTAAGCTGGTGAGGAAGCCCGCCACAACGAGGTCGCGAGCTTGTGGCTTCACCTCCGTAGGAGCTCGTGTCAAGTTGCGTGGAGGACTGAAATGGATCAGCACTCCACCTGTCCGGCGACCGGGAACACTGTTGTCGAGCGCGTTGCAGCTACGACTCAATGGGCCGATTCTCTATCGGAGCGGCGACACAAAATCCAGATCTGTTGACAATAGTTACGCTAGGAAGAACCCCCATATGTACTCGTACTGCGGAGGCTTCGATTAAAGCTATTACTGACCTTGCGCGCGAAGGTACACTTTAGACACAACCTTGAACGACGGAGAAGGGCACGTCACCACGATTCTAATGTCAGGGAACGATCACAGGGTTTGCATCGGGTCCGGGCACCGCCCACGACCATCGAGTAGACAGTCGCGTCATCCATCCCGAGCGGAGGCCAACAAAAAGCTCGCGGAGTTCATCACTGAAATGTGAGCGATACTTCATTATGTCCAAAATCAAAAACAAGCGATGTGTGAAAGCGTTGTGCAGCGAAGGAGCAGAGCGCCGGGAGGAGGTAGATTTGGCCTGCCTTCCAGCGCCCCCGAACAGTGAGCTCAAGGAGCTTCTGCTCTATGACGATCGCAAGGAGTTGGCCATTTCGTACTGGCGAGGACACATCACGGAGTGTTCAGTCTGTCAGGACTTCCTGAGCAGTCGTTTCACCCTAAGACATTTGGCGGCCAAGATAAAGCATACGTTCTCCTCGTCGCGCATCTAGCTGGAAAGGCCAGGACACACAGCAGGGTCAGGTGGTTGAGCAGGAATTTGTGCTGCTATTCGCAAGTAAGAAGACTTGTTCTGATCGGCTCTGTTGTGGGGTACTCCTTTAACCATTGGGAACTGGTAGGGAGATGTACGTCTTAGAGTCGGGATCCCGAGTCGTGTTTCGTTCGCGCACTTAGGCGTGAAATACTTTTAGCGACACACGCTCCCGAATCGACCTGAATCACGGCTAGGAATGGTGGAGCTCACCGCAGTCGTCTTTGGAAGTTTGTCCGCGGGTTAAGGACCTTATAGAAGAGGGCACCTCTGGCGGCGCTGCACAGGCTTATTTCGAATTCGAGAAATCAATCGCCGAAGCTAGCCTTCCAAGGTGTGCAGGCTCTTCGCGACGGGGCGGAGATGATGCGACACCACGAGGAGAGCCACAAGCGACGACAATCTCTCCATACGAACCCTGGAGGACAACAACGCCTCGATGCCTAGCTGCTTCAGATTTCAGGTATAGGTTAGTCGCTCGCCTTTTTAGAGGCAAGCGCTCGATCGCACGAGGCTGGTTCCCAATCTGGTGACAGGACTACAGACTGCCTAGATTCCCCTAAAGTGGCATGGATTTTGTCAGCAAGCGTTGGTACTTAAGATGCTGTCGCGGATCCACTATCAAGAGCGAATCCTGCGAATCACTTGGTGGCCCTAAAAACCCACAGAGGTAGGCATGCGGTTCTCTTTTTGGCACTTCCCGAAGCATCTGTTACCGATGTTTTTGGTACTTGGGATTGTGTCTGGTTGTAGTTCTGTGAGCAAGAACGCTAATTCGGCAATACCAGCTCCAGCTCCAGCTCCAGCTCCGGCACCGACACCAAGTCCTGCTCCAGCGCCAACACCGACCCAAGCTCCCCTCCCGTCGACTGCACCGTCGATCTCGGCTCTTCAACCCGCGACGATCAAAGTCGGAACTGGAGAGACGATCCTAAAGGTGACTGGTTCCGGATTTCTACCCGGCGCAGTAGTCTTGTGGGCTGGATCTCCGCTCACGACGACTCTGGTCGACGCAAACGACCTGATTGCAGTAATTCCGGCTTTCGATCTCCTTACGCCTGGTCAGTTCGATATCTCGGTCAGTGTCGGAGTGGGAACACCGTCCAGCAGTTCGCTCGGACTCCAGGTTACCAGCGTTTCCGCAGGCACGTCTGGTGGTTCGATCACACTTGTGTCCGTCGCGGACGATGGTGATCCTGGAAATGGCGACAGTCTAGGACCGGTGCTTAGCAGCGATGGACGTTACGTCGTCTTTGCCTCGACCGCCTCAAACCTAAGTAAACTCACCACTAGCGGTTTCTCGAACGTGTTCATAACGGATACTTGCATCGCTGCACCTGCATCTTGCACTCCAGTTACCCATCCGGTGTCGGTGGCCGTAGATGGGCAGAGTATGGGTAATGCGGATAGCAGTTCTAGCGTCGACCTGCCCTCGTCTCTCGCCGTAAGTAGTACGGGACGTTACGTTGCCTTCCAGTCGGAGGCATCCAATCTGATCGCGAGCGATCTCAATGAACAATCCGATATCTTCTTGCGCGACACCTGCGTTACGGGACCGGTTAATTGCACTCCACAGACAATCCGTGTTTCGGTCACGCCGGACGGTGTGGAGGCGAGTGGAGCGAGCGTTACACCGGCCATGGACGGCTCGGGTCGATACATTGCTTTCGCTTCGACGGCGGATAATCTTGCAGCGGGCATCACAAATGGGGTCAGCAACATTTTTCTCCGGGATACCTGCTTGGGAGCGGACGCGAGTTGCGTCGCAAGTACTCGTATTGTGTCCGTCAGTACGTCCGGTGCCCTGGCAAACGAAAACAGCGGGGAGCCCTCGGTCGACTCGAGCGGCCGCTTCGTCGTGTTCTCCTCGTTGGCCGAAAATCTTATCGACGGGCAGGTGTCCCCTCCGGGTGCCGTGTACTTACGCGACACATGCATTGGGGCTGCAGGATGTCAGCCAAGCACGGTCCTCATCTCAGCGTCGTTCGACGGCCAAGTGACCACAGGTGCAAGCGCCTCGCCCAAGATCAGCGCGGATGCGCAATACGTGGTTTACACATCCACCGCCAGTAATCTCGTCTCAGGGGATTCAAATACCGGCTCGGGTGTTTACCTCACCCCGACCTGCAGTCGGCTAGGTACCTGCTCTGTTACCACAAGCCACATCTTGGGTGAAAATCCGTTAACGTCAGCCATAGACTTTGCGCCTGTAATAGACGGACCGGGTGACAAGATTGTTTTCCTCTCGGTTCCCATGCAGGGCACCACGACAAGCAGTCTCCCCTTAGCCGTTGCGAGTTCGACTTGCAACTCCGCACCACCCGGGACTTGCCAACCGAGCTTGAGCATTTTGTCCCAAAACGCGTCGGGACAGGCCGCCAATAGTGCGAGTGGTTCCGTGGGTCTGTCGTCAGATGGAACGCGAGGCGTTTTTAGCTCCGCCTCGAGCAACCTTCTACCAATCACCTTGGGTCAGCACATCCAGATATTTTCAATATCAGTTCCGTAATAGGCGTTGACTTGTCAAAGTTCGCGCCGAGGAAGAGGACCTCACTTTTCGTCTAGCTGATACAGGTGGTGTTTGCGCTTTTGCAACTGATCTTGGGCGTCGCCTATGAGCTCTGAAAGAGGCCAACCGAACGCTTGATTGCTGCTTTAGGGCAGATGGTGGGCCGTCGGCGCTGCGCGCGTCGTGCGACGGCACCGACGACCTACAGCTTTGGAGGGACTCACATTCTTCAAGAAGCAGCCGATACTGTCTAGGAGGCGCTAAGACCTCTTACAACAAAACGGAGCGAAGATCACCGATATGAAACTCCCTGTCACACTGCTTCTTCTGACCAACTTGCTAACAGTCGCACATGCTTTCCCGGCCACCTATTACGTTTCCAACCACGGTAGCGACACCAATGCTGGTACCGACCCAGGTGCTCCTTGGGCTACATTGGGAAAAGTCAATGAGAAGACCCTTCTCCCCGGTGATGCAGTCAGATTGGACTGCTCCAGCACCTTCCGAGAGACTCTTTCTCTAGACCAATCCGGGAAAGCTGGCGCCCTCATCACCTATTCCAATTATGGCGACTGTCCTAGTCAAAGTCTGCCCCTGCTTAGCGGAGCGAATACGGTCGGGAACTGGACCTCAGAGAAAATTGCAAAATCCACCACTTACGTCAGCACGTTGGCCGTGGCGCCCGCTGTGGTTTTTGAAGACAACCATCGCCTCACACCTGTCAACTCCTCGGCGGCGTTGGTTCGCGGAACCTTCTTCTACGATGCCGACCTCAAGGAGCTTCACATCCGTACTTTTGAAGATGCCTCTCCCGCGGCGCACCTTATTGAGGTTCCAGTACGCCCGTACGTCATCCAGGGATATCGTACCAGCTATGTAAGCGTGACTGGCATCGAGGCAGACAAGGCCCTTCTAGACGACGTTAACATTACCGGTTCGCTCACCAACCTGACCTTCTGGGCAGTTAACACCCAGTACGCGATACGCAATGGGATGTGGTTTAGCGCGAACACCGGCGAATCTCAGAACAACGTTCTCGTCCGCAACAGCGTCGCCAGCAACAATGGCGCGAGTGGGATGCTCAAGGGTAACGCAGGCAGCAACTTCGTGTTCTTGTACGACACCGCCAACCACAACGCTTTTGATCCACAGTATCAGTTCTCCGCTGGTATCCGTTTGGTAAGTGACGGAACTACGGACGCTAATCGAGCCATCTCCTCCGGGGTACTTGTCAGCAGTGCGAACTTCAATGGGGTAAATCCGGATACAGGCGTGGCTGCTGCTAGTTATCTACAGGATGGAATGGGCGTTTGGTGTGACACCTGCGGCAACGGCTCCTTCCTCAGTGGCAATATGACGCGAGGGAATGTTCAGGCGGGTGCTGACATCGAATTTGCCGGTACCGTCGGGACCCAATCGATGACGTACAACACAGGTATTGGCAATTTTTACGGTGTACTGCTCACTCGACGATCCCACAACGTCACTGTTTCCAACAATACCGAAGTATCTAACTTCATCAATTGTGACATCCAAGGGGAGTACGGCGGAGGGGAAACAACGGTCGGTATGGTCGGCAATATCATCCAGAACAATATTTGCTCCGAGAAGGTCATGAACGCGTACGGCACATCCCTTGTTGTCCGTTGGGGAGCAGAGAACAACGACCTCGGCGAAGGGTCCGGTAACGTGTACTCGAACAACGCGCTCGGTGCGCAGGGTGCCGGGAACGGAGAGTTTGCCATGTGGGGTAACAACGAAGTGGTCTCAACGTACGCCGACGTGGACGCCCTTTACGGCTCCCACGCACACGGCGCAAGTGCCAAGTGGTACTCTGCTCCAATCGCCTTCGTCAACGCCCCAGCACTAAACTTTACTCTCGTACTTCCGACCTCTACGTCGATCGCCAACATCTCCACCGACACAATGTCAGCTTTAGCTTCGCAGACTCCGAAGCTTCCCAACCTGGGGTCCTTCGCACCCCACTAGACCCATCAGCGCTCTACTAAGCCCGGGGGAGGGGACCTCCCTCCCCCTGATTGTTAGGTGCTGCATCGTCGCGAAATTCAGGGTGTCTGACTCAGCTCGAGCTAGCAGAATGGTGCGGGAGGTTGTCGGGCTTGCAGCTCTTTGCTTCTCGCTTCTGAAGTATGACATATGATCTGACAGCTCGGGATGACCTCAGTGTGCCTGGGCAATATAGGGTGTTTGTCGTGGTTCGCGACCAAGATGCCGTTAGGGAAAACGCCGGGTCTTATCCGCTCGAATGTAGTAGATTTTACCATTCTCGCGCCGGCTCGGTGACCTAGCCAGATCCCTCTTAGCTCAAGTGAGCCCGTTAGGATGACATTCTGCAGCTCGCTCCACGTAGCCTTTCTCTGTCAGAACAGATTCATGTTCGGGTCAGCTATTTGCGGTAGGTAAGCAGTGTCGCACGACGAGGCACGAGCAAGCATCTCGGGTGGTCGTAGCTGTTGGACCTTTAGGCGTCAGTATTGCCCTGTGATCGATCCCCGTCCGCCTTCTGTATCAAGCGCGAGTCACTAGCGTGCTTGAACTCATCTGATCAGCCTAGAGCCATGGCTCGTGAGGCAGGGAACCTAACACGCGAAACGGCTCAATCTTGAGAGCGAAGGTGGGGGGATGTGGGCAGGGTATCGAGGTAGCTTTCGCCGATCAGGACGGCAGCGATGGCGGCGTAGGGGCAGAGCTCCCCGAAGACGCGCGTTT
>CALMVL010000215.1 GCA_937873265.1 uncultured Granulicella sp. | reverse complement strand
ATCCGGCAGACGGCCACATCCACCCCATCCGCGGAAGTCCCGCTCATCACCCCCGCCACCACCATCGCGTTCATTGCGTCATCCACCCTTGCAGCCGCTCCAGGCTCTGCTGCCGCACCCGAATCGTCCCGCTCGACGGACTGTCCAGATCGTCGACCAGCGCCATCGTCGCCGCCAGCACAAACGGCAATACCAGCGGCAGCAGTCCATTCCACCGCCGAAATCCCAGCCCGACCAAAAAACACGAGCAAACTCCCACCACCAGCAGCAGCCCCCACGCCGCAGGCGGAATCCGGTTAGCCAGCGTCGCCTGACGCCGCTCCGCCGCAGCAAAGACCGTCATCAGCGAAGCGAGGTACGCCTCCCCCAGCCCACCACGTCCATCTGCCTGCACAGCTTGCACCCCAGCGCTCCACAGCTTAGCCTCGAGCGCATCGCTGTCCTCCTGGATCTGGCGCATCGCCGCTCCATCCTCACCCGCTCCTCCCAGCCGCATTCGTACGCCCCCGTACGCCTGCATCAGGCTCCGTTGTGACGTGGCCGCCCTCGCATCCAGAGTGTCTGTCCGTGCAAATGCCGCTCTGATCGCGGTTGCCTCCTCGAGCTCCGCGTTCATGCGGGCGTCATACCGCCCCACCGCCATCGCAAAGGAAAACCCGATCAAGAGTCCCAGCAACCCCAGAACGGCCCCTTGTAGCGTCGTAAACTGGCTCGCATCCTCCGCCGCAGCCATCGCCAGAACCCGCCGCCGCACCGCCGTCCCCAACGCGGCCGAGACGACCAGCAGCAACAGAACCGCGGGAAAGAGCTCAAACGCGGTCAAGCGCATCCGAGCCTCCGTCCCTGCAAGCCAAAGGCTGCCTCAACCCTGTAACTCCCGTTGCAACTCCGCTACCAGCGCCAGTGCCTCCCGCGGCGTCATCCCGTCCACATCTGCCTCCCCAATCCGGTCCACAATCCGCTGCGACAACGGCGTGAACATTGTCATCTGCATCGCCGGAACCGTCTTCGTCCCCGCCGCACTCATATCCGCGCCCGCCGCCCGAATCTGCTGCGACTCCGCCCGCTCATGCACCCGCAAAACCTCGCGCGCCCGTCCGATCACCCCAGCCGGAAGCCCCGCCAGCCGAGCTACCTCGATGCCGTAACTCTTGCTTGCCGCCCCCGGCTCCACCGCGTGCAGAAACACGATTCCACCCGCATTCTCCTTCACCGTTACCCGCACGTTCTTCAGCCGCCGCAGCCGATCTTCCAGCAGAGTCAGCTCGTGGTAATGCGTCGCAAACAGCGTCCGAGCCCCCACCCGTTCGTGCATGTGCTCCAATACCGCCCACGCCAGCGAAAGCCCGTCGTACGTCGCCGTCCCGCGCCCCATCTCATCCAGGAGCACCAGACTCCGCCCGGTCGCCGTGTTCAGGATCGCCGCCGTCTCGGTCATCTCGACCATAAACGTCGACCGGCCCCTCGCCACATTGTCGCTCGCCCCAATCCGCGTATAGATCCGGTCCACCAGCCCCACCCGCATCGCCTCCGCCGGAACAAAACTCCCACACTGCGTCATGACAACCAGCAGCGCCGCCATGCGCAGATACGTACTCTTGCCCCCCATATTTGGCCCCGTAATCAGCAGCACACTGGGACCCGATCCGGCCTGGGTCTCGCCCTCTTCCGAACCTTCCGGCGCCCCCTTCTGCGCAGCTTCCGCGCGCAGGGTGGCACGTAAACTGTCCGGCCCGCCCGAAACC
>CALMVL010000214.1 GCA_937873265.1 uncultured Granulicella sp. | reverse complement strand
CTCCCAACTCGCCCAAAACCCGCCCGGAGCCAACGCCACCGTCGCCCCGACCACACTCCGCCGAGCCAACTCGAGCGCCAGCCGTCCTCCCATCGAGACGCCAGCCACATCCACCCCAAACAGCCCCTGCGCTCCAAGGAACTCGGTTACCGCATCCGCCAACGTAATAATCGAGGTCGGCCCACCGATCGGCCCGGAATCCCCAAATCCAGGCAGATCCACCGCAATCACGTCCCGCTCCCGCCGAAGCGCCGGCAGCACCGGACACCAGCTCCGCCAACTGCCACCCAACCCGTGCAGCAGCAGCAACGGCCGCCCTTCGCCCGCCCGAACGCAGTGCATGTCCATACCGCCCCACCCTATCGCAACCCGCCACCATTCCCCAAGCGAGGCACGCTATCCTGTCCGAACATGACTCTCATCGATCACGATTACGTCGATCTCCCCACGCCCAGTGGCCCCATGCGAACTCACATCATCCGCCCCACCGCCCCTGGGCGCTATCCTGGCATCGTCTTCTTCTCCGAGATCTTCCAAATCACCCCGCCTGTCCGTCGCATGGCCGCCCTCGTCGCCGCTTACGGGTTCATCCTCGCGATGCCCGAGGTTTATCACGAGTTTGAACAGCCCGGCACCGTTCTTCCCTACGATCAGACCGGCTCAGACCGCGGGAATGCTCTCAAGTACACAAAAGAGGTTGCAGCGCATGATGCCGATGTCCGCGCCATCCTTGACCACCTCGCTCTCCGTCCCGACTGCACCGGAAAACTCGGCTCCCTCGGCATCTGCCTCGGCGGCCACCTCGCCTTTCGTGCTGCCTTCAGACCCCAGGTTCTCGCCGCCGTCTGCTTCTATGCCACGGACCTTCACAAGGCCTCGCTCGGCCGCGGCGACGACTCACTCGCCCGCGCAGGTGAGATTGAAGGCGATCTGCTCATGATCTGGGGCCGCCAGGATCCCCACGTTCCCACCGAAGCCCGCGTGGCCATTCTCGACCGCCTCAACGAGGCCGGAACCCGCCTTACCTGGCTCGAAGTGAACGGAGCTCATGCTTTTATGCGCGACGAGGGTCCACGCTACGACCCCGAGCTCGCCGGCCTGCTCTATCCCTTCGTCATTGATCTTTTCCGCCGGGTGTTGGCCAACGGCTAGAAGATCTGGAAGTTCACCTCGACATTCAGCTCCACCAACACCGGCTTGCCGTTCTCCATTGCCGGCTTGAACCGGTACTGCCGAACCGCCTCGACTGCCTTTTCGTCGAGACCCATACCCACCCCGCGAATCACATGCACGTGGCTCGGATTTCCGCTTTGATCTACCCACAGATTCACCAGGACGTTCCCGGCCACCTTTGCCTTACGCGCCTCTTCCGAGAACTCCGGCTCAACCGAATAGATCAGCTGTGGCGCAGAGACACCGCCCCCAATACGCCTCGGTCCGCCGCCCGTGTTGCCCCCAGACCCCGGCCCGAGCCCTGATCCGTTGCCCGAGCCCATGCCCGTCCCGCTGCCATTTCCCATCGACATTCCCACAAGGGGCGAGTTTGCTACGCCGAGCTGCGGGATGCTGCTCGCCATTTTCACGTCCTTCTGCACCTCGATCGTCGGCTGAATCGAGATCTTCGGCTGTTCGAGAGGAGGAGCCTTCGGCGGAACGATCTGGTGCTCAGCGAACTTCGGTGGCGTGCCCTTGGTCACGGGCGTCGGTCCCCGTTGGCCGCCACCGCCGCCGATTGCCTGCGCCCGCGGCGGAGCCTTCGGTGGCGGCACCGGCAAATCGATCGGCACCAGTGTCGTCACGTTCTTGGTCGCCATCGGGATGTGTTTGGCCAAAAGCCACGCAATCAACCCGATTACCACGACGTGCAGCACAACGGCGATGGCCGTGGAGGTTGGATCGCGTTTGACCGCCATCCGATCGACAACGGCAACTGGCCGCGATTCCAGCTCTAGCGGCGGCAGCTTGGGCGCAAAAAACGCATCGCGAACGCTCCCCCAAAGCGACGCAAAGACGTTCTCCTCCTTTACCTCACCCCAGTGCGGCGCATCTCCGGCGTGGAGCTTGGGTTCTTGATGCTGCGGATCGATCTCCGGTGGTGTCAATAACGTTGCCATAGCTGCTTCGCTCTCCGCAGGCGTTGTTCGCGCCCAGTAGGCTATATGTGTGCGCCCTCAGGAATACGCTCCCGGTCTTTCGCCGGTTTGTGCCGCAGGCGCAGCATCTGGCTCCTCAACTAGTCTACAAAACTTCAGTCCCCGTGTGCTCACCGGGTTGGACGTATTCCGACAGGAAGAAGTCACTGCCGCGCGACATTCCACCTCACGCACACGGCTACAATAAAGGTTTTACGCACAGACCTCCATGAGAGTGTCGAAAGCCCACTCAAACCGCACGAGGATCGATGACGGAAGCACCCGAAACGCCCGACTCCAAGCCGCTTAAGGCCACGCTCAACCTCCCGCAGACCTCCTTTCCCATGAAGGCGAATCTGCCGGCCAATGAGCCCGCGCGCCTTGAGCTCTGGCAAAAGACCGACCTCTACGGCCAGATCCGCACTGCCCGCGCCGGCTCCCCACGCTACATCCTGCACGACGGTCCACCCTACGCGAACGGCGCCATCCACCTCGGCCACGCGCTCAATAAGTGCATCAAGGATTTCGTTGTCAAAACCAAGACCATGGCCGGCTTCGACGCGCCCTACGTCCCCGGCTGGGACTGCCACGGCCTTCCCATCGAGATCAAGGTCGACGAGCAGCTCGGCCGCAAAAAGCTGGAAATGCCCGCCTCCGCCGTCCGCAACGCCTGCCGCAACTACGCTCTCAAATACGTCGACCTCCAGCGCTCCCAGTTCGAGCGCCTCGGCGTCTTTGGCCGCTGGCAAGACCCCTACCTCACCATGTCGCCCAAGTACGAGGCCGGCATCGCCGAAGTCTTCTTCTCCTTCTTCGAGCAGGGCTTTGTCTACAAAGGCCTCAAGCCCGTCTACTGGTGCATCCACGACCAGACCGCACTCGCCGAAGCCGAGGTCGA
>CALMVL010000213.1 GCA_937873265.1 uncultured Granulicella sp. | reverse complement strand
CGACCTTTGGGTTATGAGCCCAACGAGCTACCGGGCTGCTCCACCCCGCACTCCCAATATACGGCACGCAGATACGCGGGTCAAACCCCCGGCTGCGCCGAATCTACCGAAACACATCGACGCACCGCACCTCACACCGTACCCATACCCACCTCGCTCAGCAACGACATCGCCTCGCGATATCCGTGCAACGTCCCCACATCCACATACGACTCCCCGGCGCGCACACCTTTCGCCTCGCCACCGCGCGCCAGATACGCATTTACCAGTGTTCCCAAATATTCATCCCTGCGGCCTGGCTCACACCACAGGCGATGCAAATCGTGAAACACACGCCCAGGCATCTTCAGCGCGCCCCAGATCCAGTCCGATCGAGCGCCGATCCGCTTCACCTCGATTTCGGAAACCCGCCCGGCATCATCCGTCACGACGGCGTCGAACAGCTCCGGATGCGGCACCGGGAATAGCAGGAACGACAGCATGTCTTCCGGCAGCTTCGCAATTCCATCCGCCGGAAACCAGACCGTGTCCGGCAACCCAATCGACACCGACTCGTCCCGACCAATTACCGGCAGCGCCCGAAAGAGCGCATCGCAAAGCCCGCCTGCCGCAGGCTGCACCACATACACGATGTCCGCCCCCCACACGCGCGACCCGTAGTACGCCAGGATGTCCGACTTCCCCGGCGAGATAACGAAGCAAAGCTTATCCGCGCCACCCGCGATCAGCCGCTCCACGAGATATTCGCTCACCGCGCGCGGCCGTTCCACGCCATTGTCGTGCCGGCTTCCCACAGGCAGAAGTTCTTTCGAAAACGCCAGCGGCTGTATGCGACTACCCAAACCCGCAGCCGGAATAATCCCCCACATCCTTAGCTCGCTCCCACAGTCTCCAGCATGGATGCAGCCGCCGTGTCCCCGCGACCCGTCCGCGGCAGCGACGCGCACAAGCCCTCCAGGTACATGGTGCGCGCCAGCGCCGTATGCTCTGCTAGCGTCCGCTCCCGAGCCGACTCCGCAACACGCCGAAGCTCTGCATCGCTCAGCCCCAACGCCTCGACCACATCCTCCGTCGTCCGTGCAGCCAGCAACTCGCTTCCCGGCACAAAGAAGCTGTCCAGTCCCTCCCACATATCACTCACAACTGGCACTCCCGAAGCCGCCGCCTCGAACAGGCGACCCGACGGACAGTAGCCGTAACTTGCCATCGAACCCCGTGTCACATTCAGCGTCAGCCGCGACGAACAGAAAAACGCGGGGTGCTCCCGTGGCGGCATATGCCGCACAAAGTAGGTGTTTGCCGTCCACGGGAAATCATCCGGATACTGCGCTCCGCCAATCAAAAACCGCATGCCGGGGCGCCGCCGCGCCGGCTCCACAAACAGCGCTTCCAGGGCCGTCTGCCGGTCCGCCGCATACGTTCCCAGGTACGACAGATCCGCCCGATACCGTTCCTCCGCCGCAACCGGGTGGTGCGTCTCCGGATCCACCCACCCGTACAGGGGAGCCACCCGCCGTGCGCCTAATCTCTGCTTCAGCTCCGTGAGCGCGCGTCCTCCGGTGTAACTCAGCACCAGGTCGAACTCGGCCAACCCCTCATCGGGTAAATATGCAACCGGAGCCCCCGCCTCCAGCTGCGCCAGGGTCACCGGAGTGTCGAGATCGTAAAACGCCTTAATGCCCGCACGCGACCCAAGCAACAGCCTGGCAGCTGCCTTGCCGTCAGGGCAGAAACTCGTCGCGATCGCAAGATCAGCCTCGTTCAGCAGCCGGCCTGCCTCTCCACTCACCTCCGCAAATCTCTCGTACAGCACCAGCCGCCCGCCGCCCGGCAGCTCCGTGAGATCGCGCGTCGTCGAGTAGTACGACGCGTCCCGCTCAAAGAACGTAACTACGTGCCCCCTGCTCGATAACGCCCGGCAGAGCCCGCGCCACAGCGTAGCGTGTCCATTGCCCCAAGACGAGCTAACAGTCAGCCCAAAGATAACGATCCGCATGCGCCGTTACACCCCATGTTGAGCGATCACGCGCGTCAAAACCCCCGTCACCCGGTCCCGCTCGGGAAGAGCATACACAGCATCTATATTGCTCGCATCCGGCGGACCTAACGCACTGCGAAAGGTAGACAGTCCTGCCGCAGTACCTCCGCGCTGTAGCTCCGCTCCAACCCAGCCTCGGGCAGCACCCAGTCCACGCTCTCGCGAGTCCGTCGGCGTTGGCCCGCGCTGGACAGCTTGGGGACCTCGAAACTCTAGCGCTTCGAGCCCTTCGCCGCAGCCGATTTCTTGGCCGAGGTCTTCTTCGCTCCTGTCGCCTTCTTCGCCGACGAAGCCGACTTCGTCGAAGCACTGGACTTCTTCGCCGGGACAGCCGACTTCTTCGCTGGCGCACTGGACTTCTTCGCCGCCGTCGATTTCTTAGCAGCCACAGACTTCTTTGCCGGCGCGGCTTTCTTGGCAGCGGACTTCTTCGCGCCACCCTTCTTCGCCGAAACCGACACGTTCTCCGGGTGAACCAGCTTGTTGAAGTTGCTCGTCGCTCCCTCGGCCGTCTGTTCCTGATACACCAGCGCCAGGCCGCTCGCGTCGAACTTCTCAAAGAAATCCTCCCACGAGATCTCTTTCAGCGCGCTGTCGTTCGCGTGCACCGCGCCCGGAAACTCGATGCGAAGAATGCCGGTCTGTCCATTCCGCTCCGTGCTCGCCACCTCGGCCGGCTTTCCACCTCGAGCCTCCGCCCACTGCCTGATCTCATCGTGATCCTGTGTCGTCTTCGAAAGCGCCATGCTCCTCCACCTCTCTGTGCCTCAAAATTGGTGCGTCTGCAACTTCGATGACGGACCTGCCTGAAGCGGTGTCTCTCGCCGGAGATTCTTTCGCCGCCCCCGGCCCCAGGCTACGAAACGTCACCCCCAGGACCGCGCAACAGCAAGGGCGCCACCCGGCGACCCTCGCCGAAACACCGTCAGCCCGCCTACTTCTTCGTTCGTCCCCGCGCCTTCAGCACCACCGGAGAGACCGCGTCTTTGACCGTCACCGCATCCGGGGCAGCCTCCACTTTTTCCCGCAGCGGAGCCGCTTCCGCTGGCGATGCAGCCGCCTCCCCCACGGTCACCTCTTCCACCTGTGCCGCCTCACTCGGCGCGGCCGCCCCGAGATACTCAGCCACCTGGTATCCCGCCGCTTCGGCCCGTTGCGCCGCAGCTTCCACCCTCGACGCCACTTCGCGCACCGCTTCTGGGCCAACCTCCAGCAAGATCGGCAGTTGCGACCACCAGGCCAGTTCTTCGAACGATTCTTTGTTGAAGTAGCTCACCTCGCCCACCTCGTTCACGCCCAACAGCCAGCGAACATCCGGATCCTCCCAGACCGACCGTGCCTGCACTCCCGATTTACCGTCGAACGCCGCCTCAAACCCCGGCAGCTGCGCCACCCGCACCCGCGCCGCGGCTCGCCAGCTCCCCTCGCCCTCAACTCCCAGCGACTGCATGGTTTCCGCCAGCACCTCGCGCAGTCGAAGTGAGTCGAACACGTCAGCCGAGCCGACCGTACCCGTCCCAAACAACCGCAGCACACTCGCCGCAATCGCCGCCGCCCACACCGGCGCGACCGCCCCCGCCGGACTCCGGCTCGGCAGCACAGACCGCGCCGCCACCGGCCAGCTCGCCGCCCCGCGCGACTCTGCCCCAGGCACCTCCAGGAGCGCACGAAACGCCAGCCCGCTCGCCTCTCCAAAGGTCTGTTCCGCACCCGCGTCCAGGCCAGGCAGGTCGCCAGCCGAAACTGCCGCCGCATACATCCGCCGTGCACGATTCACAAAATCCCTGACCAGCGCCTCTGTCGGCGTCGCGCTCTCCCCCTCCAGCCCATCCAATCCTGCGGTCTCCGCCGCCTTCTCTAGAAATCTCAACTCCAACACACGCCGCAACGCCTCATGCACTGGCCTCAACCGCATCCGGCCCAGCGCCTCATCCACGCTGGGCACCCCTCCGCCGTTCAGCATCGCGCACAGCTCGCCCCACGGCCGCTCCGGGGTCGAGCGCAGCTCGCGCCAACCCTGCAGCACCGCATACTGATACGCCCGCAGCTCTATCCCGAAACCCCGGCTCCGCACCTCATCGGCCCACCGCAGATACTCAAGCCCGGTCGCCGAATCGCGATACGCCAACACCTCTCCACCGCCCCCAAGCTGAAGTGCCTCCGCAAACGTCCGCTGCCGCAGCTCTCCGGACCCCTTGTCCATCGTCGCCGCCGACGTCTGAATCGTTCCCCGTGTTGTCCCGTAGTGATTGTTGAACAGCACCACCGCTCGCCCATCGCCCCTCTGGTTCGAGTACGCAAACACGTTCTCGTCCACCGATCCGTCACCCGTCCAGAAGTCATACAGCACGAAGTTGTTGCTCTCCGCAAACAGCGCCCGATTCTTCAGCAGCGGCGCAATCTCCCGCTGGTGTCGAGCCACCAGGTCCTCATTCGGCCACTCCTCATATCGCGCCCGCTTGTACTCCATGCCGTACTTCTCGGTGAACGCCTCGATCTGCCCGTGCCCAAACATCGGCAGCCCCGGCAGGGTCGCCATCATCGTGCACACCCCGAAATACTTGTCCCCCGTCCCGAACTGATCGATCGCCGTCCGCTCATCCGGGTTCGACATAAAGTTCACATACCGCTTCAGAATGTCCGGGTCGAACTCGATCGTGTTCTTGATCACCGACCGGTACTTCGCGTTCTCCTCATCCCGCATCATGTTCATGAAGGCAGAGTTGTACACCCGGTGCATCCCCAGCGTGCGAACGAAGTACCCCTCCAGCAGCCAGAACGCCTCCGCCAGCAGCAGCGTCCCCGGCACCTCCACCGCCACCCGGTCCACCACCTCCCGCCAGAACTCCGCCGGCATCAGCGCGTCGAACTCCACCTGCGTCATGCTGTACTCAGCCCGCGACGGAATCGCCCCACCCGTCCCTGGCAGCGGAAACCACAGCCGCTGCACATGCTTCTTTGCCAGCACCATCGCCGCGTCAAACCGAATAATCGGAAACAGCCGGGCGACCTGGAGAATGGTCTGGATCACCTGCTCCCGAACATTCGCCTTCGAGTAATCCAGCTGCGCCGTATCGTTCCACGCAAAGCTCGTCCCGTCATTGCCGTGGTACACAAACTCCGTCCTGCCCGTGCGATTGTCCCGGTACCGGAACGCCACCGCCGCATCCGTCTGGTCGTAGTAGTGATCCTCGAGCTTGATCTCCACCCGGCTGTCCGTCGAAAGATCCGGCCCATCAAACCGGTACGACGGATACGGACTGTCCGGCCTCGACAGGAACCACTCCGGATGCTCAATCATCCACGTCGAATCGATGCCCATGTGGTTCGGCACCATGTCGCTCGCCAGCCGGAGTCCGTGCCGCGCCGCCCCGTCCCGCAGCACCTCATATGCGGCCGTCCCACCCAGATCATCCGCAATCCGGTAATCCGCCAGCGAGTACGCCGACGCCACCGCGTCCACCTGCCCGCGCAGATGCTTGATCCGCTCCGAAGCCCGGCTCCGTTCCCAGATCCCGATCAGCCATAATCCGTTCAACCCGCGTGTCGCCAGCAGCGCCAGCTCCTCGTCCGGAATCTGGTCCAGCCGATGGATGTGCCGCCCATACTTCTTCGACAGCTGTTCCAGCCACACATACGTGCTCTTCGCGATCAACACCACCGTCGGCATCCAGTCCTGATCCGGGGAGAACGCCTCGTACTCGTGCGCCGCGCCCGACGCCGCAAAGTCCGGCGGCCCGTCGTAATACGCACCCCCAAACTCCCCGCCGAAGCCGGCCTGCCTGCGTTTCTCCGCCGCCCGGCGCGCCTCCTCCTCCGCCCAGCTCGGCGGATGAAACATCCGCCACACCGCCAGCTCCTCTTCCTTCAGCACGTCGATCGCCAGCAGCACCCGCCGCAGCTCGTCACCCACAAACTCAGCCCAGTGCTCGCGGATGTACGCCAGCTGCCCTGTCAGCGAATCCGGCGACGCCAGCGCCGGAGCCCGCAGCACCGCAAGCAGCGTCTCCGCCGTCCCCGGTACCGGCGGCCGCGTTGCAAAGTACGCCGGCAGATCCCCCGTTACCTCCCCATACGCCGTCGCCTCCCGCAGCTCCGCATCCGCAAACAGCTCCGCAAACGGCTGAAACGCCGGATTCACGTTCGCCAGCCACAGCAGCAGCACCTCTTCAAACGCCGCCTCGCGATGCGACATCCCCGACGTCTCACCCGCAAGCCACTCGTCGGTCGTCTGCTCCCCGCGAAAGACCGCCACATTCGGAAACCGCTCCGAAAATTCCCGCAGCACCGCCTCAAACCGCTCCTCGCCCACATCCGCGCGAAACCACGCGAGCGCCGCCGAGGTCACCGCCGGATCCACCGTCTTGCGAAACTGCGCCACCAGAACATGGCTCAACTCGTCGATAAGCCCCATGGCAAACAGCGCGCCCGCATGGATCACCCGCTGGGGGTCTGCGGCCGGCCCGCGAGCCTCGTTCATGGCACGCGCCAGCTCCCGCGCCGCCGCCACATTCGCAAACACAACGTTGCCGTCAAACCCAAACAGAAGATCGCTGACGCCATACCGCGTACGCGCCTCGCGTGAGATGTGGAACTCCATAGCTCTCTCCCTCCGGCCCTCAGATCGGCCAGTCACGCATCGAAAAACGCCGCAAAATCGCCCGGGGCAACCCGTCGCTCCACGTTGGATGCGCGAAGGCTGCCGCCCTCCAACGCTCTGCTTCGCCGCGTCGCTTCAGTCTAAGTCACGTCGCCCGGCCGCTGCGGCCACAGCCACGCTGCCCCCCGAACCCCGCTCGAATCCCCAAACTTCGCCTGCAGCAACGGCGTCGTAAACTCCCCCCCAAACACCCACTGCGGCATCTTTCGCGCGTTCTCCTGGTAAAACCGGCTCACCCGCGAAACCCCGCCGCCAAACACAAACACATCCGGGTCCAGCACCTCCACCACCTGCGCCAGACCGCGCGCCAGCCGGTCCTCAAACCGCTCCATCGTCACCACCGCATCCGCCTGCCCCTCGGCAAACTCCCGCACAATCTCCGGCCCCAGCTTCGCGATCCCTGTCAGCTCCCGGTAATCCCGCGCGATCCCCGTCCCCGAAACCCACGTCTCCATGCACCCGCGTTTCCCGCAGTAGCACTCCGGCCCGGGCAGTTCGTCCGCCGTCGCCCACGGCAGCGGCATATGCCCCCACTCGCCGCTCACCCCGTTCGGCCCGTTGTGGATCCGCCCCTGGAACGACACGCCGCCCCCCGCGCCCGTTCCCAGAATCACTCCAAACA
>CALMVL010000212.1 GCA_937873265.1 uncultured Granulicella sp. | reverse complement strand
GGCTTCTATGGAGCATCGGCCTTTCACGGGTGCGGTGCGTGCGTCGGTCATGGTCGACGTGGCGCTAGGCGGGCATGGCGCGCCATCAACTCCAGCGCTTCCGCCTTCACATGCACAACGCTGTCGCTGTTTTGCAATTTGCCGTACACCTTGAGGAACTTGCCTCGCGTGACAAGGATGCGCTCGCGTTCATAAAGCTGGGGATGGATGATGACGTTGGCAATACCGGTCTCATCCTCCATCGAAAGAAAGATAAACCCCAGAGCCGTGCCGGGGCGCTGCCGAGCGATGATCGCTCCCGCTGCGCAGACGTACGTGCCATTGGGAAGCTGGTGCAGTTCGCGTGCCGAGCAAACGCCCATGCGTCGCAGATCTGCGCGACGGTAGTGCATGGGGTGCGGACCCGTGGTAAGGCCGGTGCCGGCGTAATCGGCGACCAGGCGCTCTTCTGTCTGCATGGGGCGCAAGGGCGACCGTGTGGGCTGCGGAGCAGCTTGACCCTGCTCAAGCAGCGGCCCCACCGGACGGGCGACCTGCTCCATCTGCCATATGGCATCGCGCCGGTGCGCGACGCCGTTCAGTGTGTTCAGAGCGCCAATGCGGGCGAGCTGCGCGAGATCGCTGCGATGGAGCGAGGAAACGCGTTGGGCGAGGTCCTCGACGCTGCGGAACGGGCCGGCCGCCGTGCGCGAAGCAACAAGTTGAGCGGCGGCATTTGCTTTCAGACTTCGCGTGTAGTTGAGGCCCAGGCGAAGAGAAAGGGAGCCGCCCGCTTCGTGTTCCACTGTGCAGCTTGTGCTGGAGGTTTGTACGTCGACCGGTCTAACGCGCAGGCCGTGACGTTGGGCGTCTTTGACGATCACAGCAGGCGTGTAAAAGCCCATCGGCTGATTGTTCAGCATCGCGCAGGTAAAGGCGGCAAGGTGCTTCACCTTGAAGTACGCCGACGCGTAGGCGATCAGGGCAAACGAGGCGGCGTGGCTTTCCGGAAAGCCGTACAGGGCAAATGACTGAATGCTCTGCACGATGCTTTCCTGTACTTCCGGGGCGATGTTGTTGGCGTCCATGCCTGCCCGGAGCTTCACCATCAGCTCCTCCATGCGCTTCCAGGAGCGTCGCATGCCGACGGCTTTGCGCAGCTCCTCGGCTTCCGCACCGCTGAAGTTGCCGACCACCATCGCCATCTTGATGAGCTGTTCTTGAAACAGCGGAACACCCAACGTGCGTTTGAGCACAGGCTCAAGCGAAGGGACGGGGTAGGTAATCTCTTCCTTGTTTTGCCTGCGACGCATATACGGATGCATCATCTTGCCGACGATGGGGCCGGGACGGATGATCGCCACTTGCACCACAAGGTCATAGAACTCGCGTGGTGCGTTGCGCGGAATCGACGCCATCTGAGCGCGGCTTTCTACCTGGAACATGCCGACTGTGTCCGCTTTGCAGAGCGTGTCGTAGACCTCCGGATCGTTCTGTGGGAGCTGCGCCAGGTCGACGGGCTGTCCGTAGTGCTCCGGAATCAGCTTGAGGCAGTCCTGCATCACCGCCATCATGCCCAGGCCCAGAAGATCGATCTTCACCAGCCCCAGATCGGAGCAATCTTCTTTGTCCCACTGAACCACGCTGCGATGCGGCATCGAGGCCCGTTCGATCGGCACCACCCGATTCAGCCGCCCCTGGCAGACCACCATGCCGCCGGAGTGCTGGCCGAGGTGCCGGGGCAGGTCCTGCATGCGTTGGCAGAGTTCCACGTACTTGGCAATGCGCCGGTGTTCCAGGTCGAACCCTGCATGACGAAAATGATCGGCGAGGGTCTCGTCTTTCCTGCGCCACTCCCAATGTCCGATCAGACCGGAAAGCCGACCAAGGGCGTCTTCGTCGAAGCCGAGCGCTTTGCCCACCTCACGCGCCGCCGATTTGCCACGGTAGGTGATAACGTTCGCGGTCATGGCGGCGCCGAGCTCGCCGTAGCGCCGGTAAACGTACTGGATGGCCTGCTCGCGCTTTTCGCCGGAAGGCATGTCGAGGTCGATGTCTGGCCACTCGCGGCGATTCTCATTGAGGAAGCGCTCGAACAGCAGGTCCATGCCGACAGGGTCGATGGCCGTGATTCCAAGCGCGTAACAAACCACCGAATTAGCTGCGCTGCCCCGGCCCTGCACAAGGATGTCGTTCTCTTTGCAGTACCGGATGATGTCCCACACGATCAGGAAGTATCCCGCGAAGCCCAGCTGCTCGATCAGGGCGAGTTCGCGTTCCGCTTGCTTCTTTGCCTTGGCGTGCAGCTCTGGGTCGCGCTTGGGGGCGTAGCGGGCTTCGATCCCGTCTTGAACACACGTGCGCAGAAAGATCTCCATTGGCTCACCGCTGGGCGTGTCATAGCGCGGGAACTCATATCCAAGATCGTCCAGCTCAAACTCCAGCCGCTGCGAGACGAGCAGGGTATTGTCGATGGCTTCAGGAACATCGGCAAACATCCGCCGCATCGCCCGAGCCGTGCGCACCTGCCTTTGCGAATTCATTTCAAGCAGCCGGCCCGCTTTCTCAAGCGGAAGATGATGCCGAACCGCTGTAAACACATCCAGAACTTCGCGCTCGTACTGCGTGGCGTAGCAGACGCCGTTGGTCGCAAGGATGGGCGCGTGCAGGCTCTCCGCAATCCGCAATGCGGCTTGGTTGCGGGCTTCTTCAGAGCGGTCGCCGTGGCGCTGCAGCTCCACATAAACATTGCTTTGGCCGAAGATCCGGATCAGCGTTTCAACGCACTCCCGTCCCGCTGCTTCGCCCCCGGCCGCAAGAGCCGCCGCAAGCGGCCCTTCGTCGCCGCCGGTAAAACAGAGCAGCCCGTCATGAAACTCAGCTGTGTCTTCCGATCTGGCGGCGCCCTCGCACTTGCTGTGCTCCCGCATCTTGAACCGCGTGATGAGCTGACAAAGGTTCTGATATCCGGTCCGTGAGGCGCAAAGCAAGGGAAGCCGAACTGGTTCGGAGCCGCGCCGATGAGGCAGCCACAGCGGCGGTTGCAGGCTCTCGCCCAGGTCGCTGACGGCAATCTCCGCGCCGATGTGCGCCCGCACGCCGTTGGCCTTGGCCGAGGTGTGGAATCGCGCTGCTCCGTACACGCCGTTGCGGTCCAGCAACGCCATGGCAGGTGTGTCCGTTTCCACAGCGGCGCGGATCAGGGCTTCAGGATGCGAGGCTCCCTCGAGAAAGCTGAAGGCGCTGCGCGCATGAAGCTCGATGTACTGACCGGCAAAATCAGTCATAAAGCGCTTCGAGTTGCCACTGGCGGCGCAGCAGATCGTGCGTAAGGACGCACAGCAGCATGTCATCCTTGCCTGCCTTGGCGCACACATCCCACTCCTCGCGAGACCAGACCGTGGAAGACCACCACTCGCCGCTCTTGCGCCAGGGACCGTACGCCTCCTCCACATGGTGGAGCTTTCCGCGAAGCGAGAAGGCCGTGGGACGTTGACCTTCGGTCCGCATGGAAAGAGCTACCGGCGGTCGACAGCGGCGTAACGCAACTGTGCGCTGTTTGCTCTCCGGCGGACGCGGTAAATCAGCCGGGATCACGAAACGTTCCATCACGAAACTATCCGGCCGATGAGTGTCGAGCAGTTTTGCCCGACCAACACGTCCTTCGCCGACCAGCGCCGCAACCCGCGCAAGCGTCACGTCCAGGCGCATCGGTTCGGGCAGTGGCGGAGCGAACAGGCCAGCCTGAACCTTGCTGCGGTGGCCGGGCTCAGCCTGGACAAGAACGGAAACAACGCCGGCGCATGGTGGATGCGCGTACAAATCAAGCTGGAAAAGCTTCAAAAGTACCTCGCGCTGGGCGACGGGAAGGGCCGGCTTGACCGTCCGTTGGTGCTTGCCGCCTCCATCCAGGCCAAGCGTCACGGTCACGCTTGCCAGCGCAAAAGAACGGTTCTGCGCCCGAGCGAGCAGTTGGTCGAGCATGGGGCCAAGAACGAACAGGAGCGAGTCCAGCAGATCGATGGGCGCGTCAAAGGCAATGTACTCTTCAAGCGCAAACGCCGGCTCTTCTGGAACCATCAGGTGCGGGTGCTCGCCACGGGCAAGCAGGCGCAACCGCCTTCCTTCGCAACCCAGCCGAACAACCAACTCCACCTCTGGAAGGTCGGCAAGCTCGCCTACGGTGCGCAGTCCCCACAGAGCCATCGTTTCGGCTTGCTCCGCCGTAAGCCGAAGAGCAGAAAGAGGCAGATCCTGCAGGAATCGGCCCTCCCAGCCGGCCGGAACGATAGCCGGCGTTCTGCGGGCAAGGGGAGCAAGGCAAACAGCGGTGTGGAGGTTTGCGCTGGCCGCGCACTGCACGTAAAAACACAGCGACCGCATCGCCCGCGTGATGCTGGAAATGGCTTCTTCAAGGGTGCCGGAGATGCGTGTGGTGCCGGTCATGTCCAACACCATCACAAAGGCCGCCGCCGCTGCAGGCTGCACTTCTACGCGAGGCGTAAAGGATCCTGCGGCCTCCAGCAACGCGGCGCGCGCGGCTCCCTCTTCCGGCTCGGAACGGCGAAGGATGCAAAGGCCGGGAAAGCTGTCCAGTTCCGCCCGGGACATCGCCTGCGTGATGCCGAGCTCGAAGGCGGCCGCGTTCGCGCTGCACACCTGCTCAAACGGCGGATCGCCCGCGAGAACCACGACGGGAGAATGCGCTGCCGTGGGGCGCAACCGCAGAAGCGCCTGTGCGGGAAACTCCGGGAGGTACACACTGATGTACCGCGCTGCCGCCGCCGCCTGGCCGCTCACGCCCACGCCGCCCCGCTCTTCCAGTGACCAGGCCGTTCGGACTGCGGCGGCTTGCGAATGGACACAACGCGTGGCTCGCTTTCCGCAAAGCGGCTGCGTTCGGTTGCGGCGCTGTAATGAACGCCGGTCATGACGTTGCCATGGGCTTCGATCGTTCCGGGCTGGAGACGCAGCACCAGCTCCGCGCTGCTCCTTGCGCACGGGTGCTGGGTCAGCAGAATCAGGCTGGCCCGGGTCCGCTCGCACGCCGCGCGGAATCGAAACCACGTCGCCAGCGGAATGCGCCACGCGAACGCAGCCGGCACGCTGCCAAGGTCCAGCACAATAGCGCTGAATCCTCCGTTGTGCAGCAGAAGGTCGGTCGTCCGCAACGCTTGATCGAGTGGCTTCCACATACGCGTCGCGACAAGAGGCGCTGCATCTCCGCTTGGACCGGATCGCTTCACGGACTCACACTTGCCCAAAGTCAGGCCTGCGATTCGCCCGGCCTGCGGCTCGGCACATCGCGGCAGCATGGCGAGGTTGTCGCCCCGACGCGCGGGCAGGCGGTCGGAGTTGACCTGCTCTTCCCGATCTTCCGAGCGGTACCGCAACGGACGGTTCGCTGCTCCGGGTGTGCCGATCATCCGCTTGCGCCGGCGAGTCTGTCCGTCGCCATCCCCGTCATCCGCCTCGAATATCGCGGCAACGGCCGCCGGCATATCCCGTCCCTCGAAGCGCGGGTGAGGACTTCCGCCGCCAAGATACGAAGTGTGTGACGTCGCGTGCGCGTCCGCCGGGTCAGGAACGCTTTGGGCGGCTCCGGCGACGTGCTCGGAAGCGGGCTGTGGAGGTCCGCCGCACCGCACCCACAGCAGCCGCGTCAGGTCGACGCCGTTGGCCGCCGCAGACTCCGGATCAAGAGCGTCCGCCACATCGATCCAAGCGCAAACCGTGCCAGAGTGCACGAGGTTGGAGACAACAGACAGGGCAGCGCTCGTGCGCCCCGAGGATTCCGAACCGACCATCTCCGTAAGGGCACCAACCGGCACCCCGCACGTCAACGCATCCAGGGCAGCGATGCAGAAACTGGCGTACTCAGGAGAGCGAACCTTCCGGGAAAACGGCGATACCTCACGATGCGCCAGAGCACGTTCTACCTGTCGCGAGATGAGTTGGGCAGACGCTCTCATTCGCCTTATGTTCGCCTTAAGGGATCTGCCTTGGCAACCGCTAAATCCTAAAACCGTAGCTTTTTTATGTGGATTTCTCTGCTAAACGGATGCACCGACGTAACCGTGTTGGCAACATGCTGGCGATCCCAGGCGCCTCGTCCACCGCTTCGCTAATCGCGATACAGCTCCAGCGCCGGCACCATATTCAGGTAATCCAGCTGCGCCTCGGAGAGTTCTGCCTGCAGGCAGCAGGTCGGCGTCTCCGGCTGGCTTTCGGCCACGCCCACTGCCTCCAGCAGGTTCGTTGACGTCGTTCCGTCCAGCTCCGCCGCCTCGACGAGGTCGCGAAAAACCTGCGGGTTGGCAAACAAAACGGCACAACTGTTCTTGCCGGAACGACGAGGTCGGTTCGGATCGCTCGCGTGCGCGTCCACCAGCAGCTTGCCGTCAGAGTTTTGGGTAAAGTCTAGCCGAAAGAGCATAGACCTTCAGCCTACACCGCCGTACGCCGAGCCTGCCTCTTCCGGACGGATCTGCATGCCACCATCCGCTGCCGTGTAAGCTCAGAAGCGCACGCGCACGATGCCTACCTTCCCAGAGCTCCGCAGGCCGTTGCGGAATAGCCTCGCCGGCACGTCTCGCCTAGGCTCGGCCTCGTCAACCCCGGCCAAACCTCCCCGCTCGAGCGCTCCCACGCATCCGCGCCACGGCGACGTCTCGCTCGCGTACGGCCGCTACGAGTTTCTCGACGCCCTCCGCGGCCTCGCCGCCCTCTTCGTCGGCATCCAGCACAGCCTCGAACTCCTCGGTCTCGGCTCCACCGCCAGGCAAACCGTCCTTAGCCCACATCTGCCCGTCAACCTCGGCGAAACCGGCGTCGTCCTCTTTTTCCTCGTCTCCGGATGTGTCATCCCTCCCTCGATCGAGCGCCACGGCTCGCTCGCCAGCTTCTGGCGCAAGCGCGTCTTCCGTCTCTTCCCCGCCTATTGGGCCTCGCTCGCCGGCTGCCTCGGCCTGGTCGCCGTCGGTCTGTTCCCGCCGCCGTTCATCGCCATGCGGCGTCCCGCACTCGGTGCCGCCATCAATCTCACGATGCTGCAAAGCTTCTTTGGCGTCCCCAGCGCCATCGGTGCGTACTGGACACTGCCGTTAGAGCTCCTCTTCTATCTGCTCTGCTCCGTCCTGTTTCGTGCCCGCCTGCTCGCCCGTCCGCTGCTCTGCCTCTTCGCCGGAACCGCCGCTCTACTCGCCGCCGAGCTCGCCGCCGCCTCTCGACACACCTCCGTCCCCGCCGGTCGCCTCGGCCTCCTTCTCGTCGCCCTTTTCGGCTCCGTGGTGCTTCACCGGCTCGAAGCCCGCCTCTCACGCCACGCTTTGCTCGCGGCAGCCCTTGCGCTCTCCGCCGTCGTGGCGCTCGGTCTGTGGCTGCGCTTCGACCGCTTCCCCGTCGCGCACGAGGTCGCCGCCCCCGGGGCCCGTGTCGTTCTGCTCTCCTGGCTGCTGGCTGCCGGCCTCTTCTGGGCCGCGGTCTCGTTGCGCGCCCGCAGTCTGCCGCCCGCGCTGCTCTCCCTCGGCCGCATCAGCTATTCGTTCTATCTCTGGCACATCCCGGTCATTGTCGTCCTCGCCGCGGAGCGCCATCGCCACGGCCTGGACACCACCCTGCCCGGATGGGTGCTGCTGCCCACGGCGCTCGGCGTCACCGTGCTCGTCGCCAAGATCAGCTTCCAGCGGATCGAGCTCCCCGGCATCCGCCTCGGATCACGCGGCGAGCACCAGCGAACACGCTGAAGCACCCACCACACCGTCTTCCGCAGCAGTGGCCCGAGTCACCGCAGCGCCTGCATCGAACTCCCGGAGCTCGACGACGCCGGCGGCTCGATTGCCGCCATCCACTGCTGCGGCGTCTCTACCTCCGCGCCCTGGCCGATCTTCCACCGCCCATGCCACAGGTACAGCACCAGCAGCCCCGTCGGCACCTCCGGCTGGATCACCGCCAGCGTCAAAAGATAGCGCTTCGTCTTGAGACCGGCCTCCGCCCCACCGCGTACCGGCCGCGATCGTCGCAGCGTGCCTGGCAGCTGCGGCATCTCCGTAATCCGCAGATGCGCCTCCGGATGCGTCTCGCCATAGGCCGCCACGCAGCGTGCGACCTCTTTCGGCGTCATCAGGCCGAAGTCGCCGATGCGGTCGTTACGCACCAGCCCCGGGAAGTACACGTTGACCATCTGTGCAACAAAATCCGCGCAGTTCGTCTTTTTCAGGTGATACAGGTGCCGGTTCGCATCCGCGTTGACCGTCTCGACGAATCGCCGGTCCTGCTCGGGCGTCGTATCAATCTGGTAACCCCACACGCGCCGGTTGAACGTCACACCGGCAGATTCCCACCACTCCTCAAGCGGTCCACCGTGGCCCGTCGAGTCGCCCTCCTGCCCATCCGGGACAATCTCCGCAAGATACCGCCGACGGTACCGCTGTCGCGCCGTCCACGCGCTCTCGGCAGTCACAAAGCTCTGCACCGGCTCGCCCGGCGCTGCAGCGTACAGGAACTCGGTTACCGGAGAAGCCAGCCAGTCGTACTGGCCAATCCGGTGATATCGCGCCAGAACAACGCCTTGCGGCTCGTCCGCCCGGCACATCCGAATCTTGAGCGGGCCATCCGCGCACAGACGACTGAGGTAGAGCGCGGTGTGGCCAACGGGCATCATGCTCCCGAAGTTGCCGAACGGTTCCCCTATCAGCACCGTCAACTCCGCCCGCGCGAAGGTGGACGTGGCAGCAAAAACGTACATCGCCGCACAGAGGGTAGAAAACCTGAGTGCCCGTTTCATAGAAATCCATTATCGTGTGATTTTCATTCAGACCAGACAGTAACAAGGGTAACGTATACCTCTGTTACCCGGCGTGCGTACCGCAACGGTCTCACCCAAAGAACACCGTCCTGCTGCGAGTGTTTCTGTCGGGGCCGAAAGTATGGGAACGAGCGTCAGCACCTGGAAACTTTTCGCGCGGAAGCCGCTGATCGCAACACGCGATATCTTGTTCATCGCCGCCCCAGTCAGAAGAACGCGCCGTCACGGCTGGCACTCCAACCCAGGAGCCGGTGCACCCGCCTCACGTCCGCACCAACGCATCCAACCTGCCTATGGCTCTCTCGCAACGGCTGTGGTGGCAGGATGGGGTGATCTACCAGATCTACCCGCGATCGTTTCAGGATGCGAATGGCGACGGCGTCGGCGATCTGCCGGGCATCGCATCCCGTCTCGACTACCTCGCCCAGCTCGGCATCGCCGCCATCTGGATCTCGCCCTTTTATCCCTCGCCTATGGCCGACTTCGGCTACGACGTGGCCGACTACACCGGCGTCGACCCGATCTTTGGCACGATGGCCGATTTCGACCGGCTCATCGCGGCAGCCCACGCAAAATCCCTGAAGCTCATCATCGACTTCGTACCGAATCACACCTCCGACCAGCACCCCTGGTTCCTCGAAAGCCGGGCCTCGCGCGATAACCCCAAACGCGACTGGTACATCTGGCGCGACCCCGCCCCGGACGGCGGCGCGCCCAACAACTGGACGAGCAACTTCGGCGGCTCAGCCTGGGAGTGGGACACAACCACCAGCCAGTATTACCTCCACTCCTTCCTCCCCCAGCAGCCGGACCTCAACTGGCGCAACCCCGAAGTAAAAGCCGCCATCTTCGCCGCCATGCGCTTCTGGCTCGACAAGGGTGTCGACGGCTTCCGCATGGACGTGCTCTGGCTCCTCATCAAAGACGACCAGTTCCGGTCCAACCCGCAGAACCCGGACTGGACGCCGGGCTCGAACAGCTTCGGCAGCACGCTGCCGCTCTATACCAGCGACCGCCCCGAAACCCACGCCATCGTGCGCGAAATGCGCGAGCTGATGAATGGCTATCCCGAGCGCGTGCTGATCGGCGAAATCTACCTGCCCCTCACCAGGCTCGTGACCTACTACGGCCCGGACCCGAACACCACCGAGGGCCGCGGTGCGGATCTGCCCTTCAATTTCCACCTGATCCAAACTGCATGGAATGCCGAGAAAATCGCCACGCTGATCCGCAACTACGAGTCGCTCCTGCCCCCCGGCGCATGGCCCAACTGGGTCCTCGGCAATCACGACCAGCCGCGTCTCGCCACACGCGTCGGCCAGGGGCAGGAGCATGTCGCCGCCATGCTCCTGCTCACCCTGCGCGGCACGCCCACGATGTACTACGGCGACGAACTCGGCATGCCGAACGCCCAAATCTCCCCCGACGAGGTCCAGGATCCGGCCGAAAAGCGCCAGCCCGGCATCGGCATGGGCCGCGACCCGGAGCGATCCCCGATGCTCTGGGACGAATCCCCCGGCGCGGGCTTTACCACCGGAACGCCCTGGCTGCCATTCGTGCCGGACCACGCCGCCCTGAGCGTCGCGGCCGAGTCGGCCCGCGGCAACTCGCTGCTGGCGCTCTACCGCCGCCTGCTCGATCTGCGTCGCGACCGTCCCGCCCTCCACGCCGGGGACGTCACCGATGTCGCTGCCGAAAAGGGTGTGCTCCGGTACATCCGCGGCTGGGAATCCGGCAAGCGCCTCCAGATCCTGCTGAACCTCACAGGCGAGCCCGTACAAACGCCTGCGGAACGCGGCCGCATTCTGCTGACGACCCTGATGGACGGCGCAGGAGCGGACGTGGATGGAACGATGTTGCTCGAAGCGGGCGAGGGCGTCCTGCTCGAGCTCACCTAGGTGACCTTCCGGTACTCTTAGGAAGGGAGCTTCTGCCCACTCCCGCCCGGAGGGTACGCCATGTGGATCGTCCGAATCGCCCTGGATCGCCCGTACACCTTCATCGTGCTCGCCATTCTCATCCTGATCGTGGCTCCGGTCGTCATCCTGCAAACCCCGACCGACATCTTCCCCAATATCAATATCCCCGTCGTCTCGGTTGCCTGGCAGTACACCGGCCTCAACCCCGAGGAGCTCGAAGGCCGCCTCACCACCCCCTACGAAAAATCTCTCACCGTGCTGGTCGACAACATCCAGCACATCGAATCCACCACCGTCGCCGGCCAGGTGGTGATCAAGATTTACCTGCAGCAGGGCGCCAGCCTGGATACCGCCAATGCCCAGGTCAGCGCCGCCTCCGAGTTCGAGCTCCGTCAGCTCCCGCCCGGCGTGCTTCCCCCCCAGATCATCAACTTCAGCGCCTCGAGCGTACCCATCCTGCAGCTCGGCCTCTCCGGCAACGGCCTCTCCGAGCAGCAGCTCAACGACATGGGCCTCAACTTCATCCGCCCTCAGCTGGTCACCATCCCCGGCGCCGTCATCCCCAACGTCTACGGCGGCAAGCAGCGCTCCATCATGATCAACATGGACCCCAAGCAGCTGCAGGCCAAGGCGCTCTCGCCGGTCGACGTACTCAACGCCCTGGCCACGCAAAACGTCGTGCAGCCCGGCGGCACCGCCAAAATCGGCATGGACGAGTACGACATCCATCTGAACTCTTCCCCGCTCACGCTTGAGGGCATCAGCAACCTGCCGCTCCGCCAGGTCAACGGCACCACCATCTACGTCCACGACGTCGCCACCGTCGCCGACGGATCCATCCCGCAAACCAACATCGTCCGCCAGGACGGCAAACGCGGCGTCCTCGTCACCATACTCAAGTCCGGTACAGCCTCCACGCTCAATGTCGTCGCCGGCATCCGGGCGCTCCTTCCGCGCATCCTCCAAACCCTTCCCCCGGCCCTGCGCATCACCCCCATCGGCGATCAGTCCGTCTTTGTCCGCGGCTCCATCCACGGCGTCATCCGCGAAGCCCTCATCGCGGCCATGCTCACCGGCCTCATGATCCTGCTCTTCCTCGGCTCATGGCGCTCCACCGTCATCATCGCCATCTCCATCCCCCTCTCCATCCTGTCGTCGATCATCGTCCTCGGGTTCCTCGGCCAGACCATCAACATCATGACCCTCGGCGGCCTCGCGCTCGCCGTCGGCATCCTCGTCGACGACGCAACCGTCACCATCGAAAACATCGAGCGCTACCTCGAAGAAGGCCTTCCGCTGCACGACGGCATCCTCGAAGGAGCCGCGCAGATCGCCACGCCGGCGCTCGTCTCCACCCTCTGCATCTGCATCGTCTTCCTGCCGATGTTCTTCCTCAGCGGCGTCTCCCGCTACCTCTTCGTTCCGCTGGCCGAGGCCGTCGTCTTCGCCATGCTCGCCTCCTACATCCTCAGCCGAACCCTCGTGCCCACCCTCGCCATGTACCTGCTCAAGGCGCATGACCACGGCGCGCCCCCCTCGCAGAGCCCCTTTGCCCGCTTCCAGCGCGCCTTCGAGCGCGTCTTCGAGCGCGTCCGCGGCTTCTACCAGCAGCTGCTCGGCCGCCTCATCGAGCTCCGCCGCCTCTTCATCCCAGCGTTTCTGCTCACCTGTCTCTTGGCTGCCCTGCTCATTCCCTTTCTCGGCCAGAACTTCTTTCCCGCCAGCGACACCGGCTCCTTCATCCTCCACCTGCGCGCCAAAAGCGGAACCCGCATCGAAGAAACCGCCCGTCTCTGCGATCTGGTCGAGCAGTCCATCCGCCGCACCGTGCCGGCCAGCCAGATGAACAACATCCTCGACAACATCGGCCTGCCCTACTCCACGCTCAACTTCCAGCACGCCACCTCCGGCCTCATCGGCGCCGGCGACGCCGACATCCTCGTCTCGCTCAACGAGAATCACAGCCCCACCGCTGACTTCGTCCGCGATCTGCGCGACAAGCTCCCGCGCGAGTTCCCCGGCACCATCTTCTATTTCCTGCCCTCCGACATCGTCACCCAGATCCTCAACTTCGGCCTGCCGGCACCCATCGACGTCCAGATCGAAGGCGCCGATATCGAGGGCAATCGCAAGGTCATCAACAACATCCTGGCCGATCTCCGCCGCGTCCCCGGCCTCACCGATCTCCGCATCCAGCAGCCGAACGACTACCCCGTGCTCGACGTCGCCGTCGACCGCACCAAAGCTTCGCAGGGCGGCTACACCGAGCGCGACGTCGGCGCGAGCGTGCTCAACATCCTCAGCGGCAGCACCCAGCTCTCGCCCATGTTCTTTCTCAACCCCAAAAACGGCGTCACCTACAACATGGTCGCGCAGACGCCGCAGTACGACATCCAGTCGCTCAACGACCTTCGCAACATCCCCATCACCTCCCCCACCGCCGCCCACCCTGAGATCCTCGCCGATGTGGCCTCCATCGAGCGCAGCCACGAGCTGGAGGTCGTCACCCACTACAACATCCGCCGCACCCTCGACGTCTACGGCAACGTGCAGGATCGCGACCTCGGAGCCGTCGCCCGGCAGATCGATAAAATCACCAAAGCCCACGAAAAGGAGCTCCCGCGCGGCAGCTTCCTCCATGTCCGCGGACAGATCGAGACCATGCAGAGCTCGTACTTCGGCCTGCTCGCCGGCCTCGCCTTCGCCATCGTCCTCGTCTACCTGCTCATCGTCGTCAACTTCCAGTCCTGGCTCGATCCTTTCATCATCATCACCGCGCTTCCCGCCGCGCTCGCCGGCATCATCGCCTTTCTGTTCCTCACCCGCACCACCCTCAGCGTCCCGGCGCTCATGGGGGCCATCATGTGCATGGGCGTCGCCACCGCCAACAGCATCCTGGTCGTCTCCTTCGCCAAGGAGCGCCTCAACCAGCACGGGGACGCGGCCCTGGCCGCGCTCGAGTCCGGATCCACCCGCTTCCGGCCAGTCGTCATGACTGCCCTCGCGATGATCATCGGCATGATCCCCATGGCCCTCGGAGCCGGCGAAGGCGGCGAGCAGAACGCCCCCCTCGGCCGCGCCGTCATCGGCGGCCTCTCCTTCGCCACCGTCGCCACGCTCATCTTCGTCCCCTCCGTCTTCGCCCTCCTGCACGGCCGTCGCGGCGGCGACCGTGAACGCAACGACGCAGCCACGCCGGCGCGCGATCCAGTAGAGACCGGCATGACCAGCGTGGGCGCCGATTAGACCCCAGCCCCGTGTAGGCATCGACAACCTGATTGTGTGTGAAGGAGCAGATGGCAACCGAACTCAATGAAACAACCATGACGGCCTCGGGACACCAGGCCCCCCCCGGTACACCGCCCGCGGTCAGCCGCAGAGGCCTGCCCGCGATCGCGTGGATCGCGCTCGCCGTCCTGGTCCTCGTCGCCCTCGCCGCCATTGGCTACGGCATCCTCCAGCGCTCCGCCGCCGAGCACACGCTCTCCAAACAGACCGACGCGGCCGCCGTCCAGACCGTCGCCGTCACCCACCCCACCGCGGCCCGCCTCACCCCCGAGATCGCCCTTCCAGGCAACGTCCAGGCCTTCACCGACACCCCCATCTACGCACGCACCAGCGGCTATCTGCGGCGCTGGTACTTCGATATCGGCGCCCATGTGCGCAAGGGCCAGATGCTCGCCCAGATCGAGTCCCCCGAGGTCGACCAGCAGCTCCAGCAGGCGCAGGCCAACCTCAAAAGCGCTCAGGCCAACCTCGATCTCGCCAACACCACCCGCACGCGCTACGTCGATCTGCTCAAATCCAACTCCGTCTCCAAGCAGGAAACCGATCAGGCCGTCAGCGGAGCGGCCGCGCAGCAGGCCGGCGTCGACGCCGCCGAAGCCAACGTCCGCCGGCTCCAGCAGCTCCAGGGCTTCGAGAACGTCGTCGCTCCCTTCGATGGCATCGTTACCGCCCGCAACACCGACGTCGGCGCTCTGATTGATTCGGGTGCGGCCGGCTCGGCAAGCTCCACCGGATCCAGCCCCAAGGAGCTCTTCCACATGGCCGCCATCGGCCTCATGCGCGTCTATGTGCCCGTCCCGGAGGTCTACGCCGCCGACGTCGTCGACGGCCGGCGCGCCTACCTCACCCTCGACGCCTACCCCGGCCGGCGCTTCGAAGGAACCATCGCCCGCAACTCCAACGCCATCGATCCCACCACCCGTACCCTCAACGTCGAGGTCGACGTTCCCAACCCCAAAGGCGAGCTTCTGCCCGGAGCCTACGTCTTCGTCCACTTCCGCGTTTCGAGCGAACACGCCCAAAGCGCAAACGGGATCGCGACCAACCAACCCGTCACCATTCCCTCCAACACGCTCCTCTTCCGCAGCGAAGGCCTTCGCGTTGGCGTCGTCCGCAATGGCCGCGTGCACCTCCAGCCGGTCTCCATCTCCAGCGACGAGGGAGCCATCGTTCAGATCAGCTCCGGCCTCCAGCCCTCCGACAGCATCATCCTCGACCCCTCCGACTCGCTCGCCGAAGGCCAGCAGGTGCAAGTCGCCGGCGCGTCCGGACCAGCCCAGCGCGCCGCGGGAGGGAGCGGGCAGTGACCTTTCCCTCCCCCTCCCGCGCGCGCCACCGATGCGGTCCTCGCACAGGAAGCGTACGTCCCCTCAAAGCTCTGCCCCCGATCCTCCTTCCGCTCGCCCTTACCGGCTGCATGGTCGGCCCCAAGTACGTCCGCCCCAACGTGCCGACAGCGCCGGCCTACAAAGAAACCCCGCCCGCTTACAAGGAAGCGCCCGTGGGGGAGGGAAAGGACGCGGGCTGGCGCGCCGCTCACCCCGCCGACGCCCTGCCCAAGGGAAACTGGTGGACCGTCTTCCATGACGACGGCCTCAATGCCCTCGAGCCCCAGATCCAGACCGCCAACCAGTCCCTGCGCGCCGCCGACGCCAACCTGCAGCGCGCCCGGCAACAGATCCGCGTCAACCGCGCCGACCTCTTCCCCACCATCGGCGCCGCTCCCTTCGCCGGCGCCGAACGCTACTCCGCCAACCGCCCCTACTTCAACATCGCCGAAGCCAACAACGGCGACGGCGACCTCCAGCTGCCCGCCGACGTCAACTGGGAGCTCGACCTCTTCGGCCGCATCCGCCGCAACATCAACGTCGCCAAAGAAGAAGCGCAGGCCACCGAGGCCGACCTCCAGAACACCCTGCTCTCGCTCCAAAGCGAGCTCGCCATGGACTACTTCGAGCTCCGCGCCGCCGACGCCCAGAAAAAGCTCCTCGAAGATACCGTCGCGCAGTACCGGGAAGCTCTGCGCGTCACCAACAACCGCTTCGTCGGCGGTGTCGCCCCAAAATCCGATGTCTCCCAGGCGGAAACACAGCTCCAGGCCGCCCTCGTCCAGGCCTCCGATGTCGAGGTCCGGCGGGCACAGTACGAGCACGCCATCGCCGTCCTCGTCGGTCAGCCGGCGTCCACCTTCTCCGTCGCCCGCGCCCCGCTCAACGCCCGCCCGCCTGTTATCCCACCCGGCCTCCCCTCCGAACTCCTCGAGCGCCGCCCCGACATCGCCGCCGCCGAGCGCCGCACCGCCGAAGCCAACCAGCAGATCGGCATCGCCCGCACCGCCTACTTCCCCTCGCTCACCCTCTCCGGCCTCGTCGGCTTTGAAGGCACCTCGGCGCTCAACCTCCTCAACGCCTCCAGCTTCATCTACGCCGTTGGCCCCCCCCTCGGCCAGACCTTTTTCGACGCTGGCCGCCGCGGCGCCCTCTCGCAGCAGGCCTTCGCCGGCTTCAACCAGGCCACCGCTAACTACCGCCAGACCACCCTCACCGCCTACCAGGAGGTCGAAGACAACCTCGTCGCCCTCCGCATCCTCGCCACCGAGGCCGACCAGCAGCGCGCCGCCACCGCCGCCGCCCAGGAAGCCGAACAGATCTTCAACAATCGCTACGTCGGCGGCGTCGACACCTACCTTCAGGTCATCACCGCACAAACCACCGCCCTCAACAACGAACGCAACGACATCGACATCATGCGCCGCGAGATGGACGCCAGCGTTCTCCTCGTCAAAGCCCTCGGCGGCGGCTGGGATGCGGCGAGCCTGACAAAATACTGACCACAGCTCTCCCCAGTCCGTCATAAGTGGCCGGCAAGGTCACAAAAAAAGTTGTGCGCACCCATCCACCCATGATGTGATCTCTCTCAGTCGCCCCACCGATCCCAAGCGAGGGCACAGGAGCACATCCCGCATGAACTTTCAGGTCTCCCGCAACGGCCAGATGTACGGCCCCTACACCCTCGCCGACCTCCAGCGATACGTCGGCTCCGGCAACGTGCTCCTTACCGATCTCGCCAAAAGCGAAGCCATGTCCGAGTGGCTGCCCGTCTCGCAAGTCCTCGCCCGCGAGGCCCCCGGATTTCTCGCCGGGGCCGGAGCCGCATCGCCCGCCGCCGGAGCCGCATCGCCCGCCTACGCTCCCGTGTCCTCGGCAGACACTCCCTACCAGATGCCCTACGGCGCCGCCGGCGCGCTGGTCGACCCGCCCAACCTGTCGTGGGGCCTCGTCATTCTCTTCAGCATCCTCACCTGCGGCCTCTTCAGCCTCATCTGGGATCTCGTGCAGGCGGCCTGGATGCGCCGAGTGCAGCCCGGCGCAAACGCCCTCTTCTTCTACATCGCCGCCATCGTCTCCGAATTCATCAACGTGGCCCTCTCCGTTCGAGGCGGAGGCTTCGTCATGAGCCGCGGCATGGGTGCGTACAGCGGCCACTTCGGCAACCCCATCGCCAGCCTCTTCGGCCTGCTGTATTTCATCCTGCTCATCGTTGGCCGCTTCTCGTTCCGCTCCTCGCTCGAGGACTTCTACAACCGCGTCGACCCCATCGGCCTCCGCCTCGGCCCCGTCATGACCTTCTTCTTCGGCGGCATCTACTTCCAGTACCACTTCAACAAGATCAACGCCATCAAGCAGGCCCTGCGCTACCGTGGACAGGCAATCTAGCCCGGTCATCATCACCGTACCCGACGCGGTCCGCAAAGCAGGAGCCGCTCGCATCGTGGCGTGGACCGCCCTACCGGCCGCGGCGGCCCTGCTTCTGCGCTTCCCGCCCGATCAGTACGCCTTCTATCCGCGCTGCCCCGTGCACGCGTTCTTCGGTGTCCTCTGCCCCGGCTGCGGCGGCACCCGCGCCGTCGCGGCGCTCCTGCGCGGCGATCTCACCGCCGCACTGCACGCCAACGCCCTCATCACCCTGCTCACGCCCATCGCTCTTCTTCTCGCCGCAACCGACCTCCTGCAACATCTCGGCAGATCGCGACCTCTGATCTGCGAGCAGATCCCCAACTCCGTCTGGCCGCTCCTCTCCGCCGCGGCCATCCTCTTCGCTGTCTGGCGCAACCTCGCCTGATCCTCTCCTCCGCGCACCCAAAGCAAAAGCCCCGGAGCGTTCTCCGGGGCTCTGCTGCGAACAGACGTACCTAAGCCGTAACCGCTTCCTTCTCCGGCATCGCCGCCACCGGAGCCGGTCGCGCCGTATCCGCCGAACCCGGCTTGCGAATATCGATCCCGCCCTTGAAAAACGCGCCGTCCTCAATCGAAATGCGCGCCGCAATCACGTCGCCGGTCAACGAACCCTCGCTCCGGATATCTACCCGATCGCTCGCCTGGCAGTTGCCCCGCACCTTGCCGAGCACCACCACCTCGCGCGCCACAATATTCGCCGCCACCTGCCCATTGCGGCCCACAGTCACGCGATTTCCCGGTAGGTTGATCGCGCCCTCGACCTTGCCGTCGATGTACAACGACTCCGATCCGGTCAGCTCGCCCTTCACAATTAACGATTTGCCGATGGTAGCCTGCTCTCCGGTCGGCACCGGTGCGGCGGCAGTCGCTCCCGCCGGAGCCGGCGCAGCGGCACGCGGCGCGGTCGCCGGCTCAAACGTACTCGCGGGCGTCGCGGGACGCGCCGGCTCTGGCGTTGCGGGGGTGCTGCCTGGCTGATTCGGTTTCCACATAAAGAATGGGTTCCTTTCTGACTCCTTGATAATCTTCGGGGGGACGGAGCGCCCGGGTCACCGTGGCACTCTCGTAACTCTTCCATAACCATACTACCCACCACCACTCCCAGCGCCTCCGCAAGGGAAACAATCCGGGGGTACTCGCAAGGGAAATACCCCACCCACAGGGTACGGAAGTTTCTTCTCGCCTCCATCCGCTTCCGCCCCTGTTTCTTCCCAGAGATCCCCGCCGGGAATCCGCGTCTGTTCTCCTCCCTCGTGCACCCTAAACCAAACGCCGACCTCCCAATGCCCGGCCCTCGATGTCTTCCCCGTCCACCCTCATCCCTGTAAGATCGCACGCATGCCAATCGGCTACGCCGCCGGGACTCCTTGCACCCCCATCCTCCGCCGACCCCGGCAAGCCCTCATCTCCTTCATCGCGTGTATCGCCGCCTCCGTCCCCAGCCTCCACAGCCAGACGCCCGCCCCGGCCTGGCAAGGCACGCTGGAAGACCCGGCCGCCCAGCACATCGCACAGGCAACTGTCGCACTCGATGCCGGCGATCGGCACGTAGCCGCCAGCACCGACCGCGACGGCCAGTTCCTCTTCCCTTCCCTTCTGCCGCAAACCTACCGACTTTCCGTCACCCTCAACCATCGCGTCTACCGCAGCGCCACCCTCATCACGATTCCCGCGCAGGCCGCCGCCGCCATCCTCACCCTTCAACCCGACGGCACCCTGCTCGTCGACATCGCCCAGGAAAAGGCGGCCGCTGGTGGCGAACAGCTCACCAGCAAAGCCGTCAGCGAGATCCCTCTCAATAAGCGCGACTTCAGCCAACTCCTCCTGCTCGCCGCCGGCACCGCCGCGGACTCAAGCGGAGCCTCCAACTTCACCCAGCAGTTCGCCATCAACGGCCAGCGCGGCGTCGAAGCCGTCTTCGCGCTCGACGGCGCCGACTCGAGCGACCCCGAACTCGGTGGCGGAACCTTCACCAACTTCAACGTCGACGCCGTCCTCGAGCTTCAGTCGCTCTCCGGCGTCATGCCCGCCGAGATCGGCCGCGGCGCCTCCGGCTTCACGAACATCCTCACCCGCTCCGGCTCCGACGCTCCCCACGGCTCCGTCTTCGAGTTCCTCCGCAACTCCTCGCTCGACGCCCGCAATTACTTCGACCATCCCTCGCCTCCCAGCCCCGGCCGCATCCCTCCCTTCAAACGCAACGAGTTCGGCTTCACCAATGGCGGCCCCGTCCTTCTGCCGCACCTCTACAACGGCCGCGGCCGCACCTTCTACTTCGTCGAGTACCAGGGCTTTCGCCAGGTCCTCGGCACCACCCAGGTCTTCGCCGTCCCCACCGCCGCCCAGCGCTCCGGCCTCGACACAACCGCCTTCGCCGGCGACACCCTCATCGTTCCAGTCAATCCGGCCATCGCGCAGGTCCTCGCCCGCTACCCCCTGCCCAACTATCCCCAGGGAGCCTTCGCCGCCAACACGTACGCCACCTCCTCAAAGGTCGTCACCGACGCCGATCAGTTCTCCATCCGCCTCGATCACGCGATCACGGCAAAGGACCACATCTTCGGCCGCTTCACCCTCGACAATCTCAACGGTCCCGTCACCAACCCCGACCAAACCGCGATCGACCCAAGCTTCGGCGTCGAGTACGTCGACCGCCAGCGCAACGGCGTCGTCACCTGGGTGCACACCGCCTCGCCGCGTCTCGTCTTTGAGAGCTCCATCAGCGCCACCCGAACCACCCCCGCCTTCCCCACGGCCAACCACACCGATCCCGCCATCAAGTTCAACGACGCCCTGTTTGAGCCCTTCAACGCCCCCGGCGGCTCCGTCACCCGTGCCTTCGGCAACCTCTTCCAGATCCGCGAAAACGTCTCCGTCACCACCACCGCGCATGCCTTCAAAGCCGGAGCCGAGGTCCGCCTCAATCGCGACTCCACCTACTTCGGCACCTCGCCCAACGGCGAGTACGACTTCGGCGGCGGCACCGCGTACTCCTCCTCCGAGATCAAGTCCACCAGCGGAACCCACGACGTTCACGTCGGCGACCCGCTTCCCGACACCCTCTCCGCTCTGCTCACCGGCAGCCCCTTCGCCTACACCCGCGCCGTAGCCCCCGCCTACTTCTCCAACGGCAACAACATCGGCCCCGCCGCCGACAGCCGCAGCAACGTCGCCGCCTACGTCCAGGACGCCTGGAAAGCAACCGGGCGTATCGTGCTCAACTACGGCCTGCGCTTCGAGCTCTACACCCCCATCTCCGAGCGCGCCCGCCGCGGCTCCGGCTTCTACCCCACCGCGGACGGCGGCCAGCAGTTCCTCATCAACCCTCAGCCCCGCTATCGAACCGCCATGAACAACTGGGGTCCGCGCCTGGACGTCGACTACCGCCTCACCGACCGCCTCCGCGCGCACGCCGGAGCCGCCCTCACCACCATCCCACCCAACATCTGGCAGGACAACGACCTCACCGGCGGCCTGCCCTTCGTCTTCTACCCCCGCGTCACCGCCGCCCCCGGCGCGGGGATCCCCTACGGCTTCCAGATCCAGCCCTCGCAGCTCCCGCGTGTCTACACCCCCGCCGGAGCCGATATCTTCGCCAGCGGCCGTCCAAACGACGTCCCGGCAAACACCGTCGTCGACATCCCCAGGCTCGAGCGCGACATCGCCTCCCTCTCCGGTCAACCCTCGCCCTTGAACGTCCAGGGCATCAGTCGCAGCTTCGGCAACGCCGCTCTCGCTACCTGGACCCTCGGTCTCGAGCGTTCCCTCGGCAACATCACCGCCTCCGCCAACTATGTCGGCACCGAGGCCTGGAAGCTCGCGCGCATCTCGTTCCCGAACGCCTACCCCGGAGCCACCGCCGCCTTCGCCCGCTTCACCCAATTCAACGCCGCCGGCACTCCCATCGGCGGCTTCGGCACCGAAAGCGAAGTCACCGCCTCCTCCCACTCCACCTACCACGCCCTGCAACTCTCCGCCGCCGGCCAGAACAGCCACGGCGGCCCGGGCATGCAGGCCAGCTATACCTGGTCCAAGTCCATCGACGACACCAGCACCGTCATCGGTACCTCCGCCACCAGCACCGTCGGCGCCATCGCGCAGGCCGCCCCGCAAAACCCCTTCGACACCCATCCCGAGCGCGGCCCCTCCACCTTCGATGGAACCCACTCCTTCTCGCTCAGCCTCACCCAGCAGATCCCGCTCCAGACGCTCTCCGTTCTGGCCCCCGTCAACCGAAAGGTCGTCGAAGGCTGGCAACTCATCAGCATCTCCACCATCAGCAGCGGAACCCCCTTCACCGTCTACTCCGGCATCCAGCAGACCGGGGCCGGCTCCGCCAACTCCGACCGCCCCGACCAGATCGCCAAACCCGACCTCTCCACCGCACGTCCGCGCCGCGAAGATTACTTCGGCCGCGGCGACAACAACGCCTCCTTCTTCTCCATCCCCATCAACCTGCCCGGCGGCACCGGACCCAACGCCGGCCGCTTCGGCACCCTCGGCCGCGACACCTTCCGCGGTCCCGCCTTCTACGACTTCGACGTCTCGCTCGTCAAAGACACCCCCGTCGGCCGGCGCAAATCCGGCAGCGAGCTCCTGGATGTCCAGTTCCGCGCCGAGTTCTTCAACCTCTTCAACATCGTCAACATGGGTCTCCCCTCCAATACCATCCTCGGCTCCGGCTTCGGCCTCATCAACCGCACCGCCGGCAGCTCCCGCCAGATCCAGTTCTCCCTCAAGCTCGCGTATTAGGCCACCCGCCTCAAGAACGTACTCGTGCGGCCGAAGCGTCTGCGGCCCCGCAGACCCGCGCTTGTCTCCCACAGAAGTCGCACTCCCCCAACCCCGATCGAGGCAGGCGCAGCCACCCCGCCTCTCGCTAGCATGGCGACATCGGGCCCAACACCACCGCGCCCGCAGGAGCCGCATGCCCTCCCGACCTTTCGCAGCCTGCCTCGCATCCCTCCTGCTC
>CALMVL010000211.1 GCA_937873265.1 uncultured Granulicella sp. | reverse complement strand
CCACATTCTCCCCGTAGCTCGTAAAGCTCGTCTCATCGCCGGTCTGATCCACAGCTCCCGTGACAATCAGATTCGGCAGCCGAAACGACGAGGGAATGGTTTCCTCAAAGGCATTGTCCGTATTGTTGTTGCCCGCGATCGTGACGAACAAAATCTCCGGCGCTGATTTCAACGCCGCCAGCATCGCAGACCGCTCCATCTCGAAATAGTGTCGCGCCAGCTGCTTCCTCTCCGCCACATCCTTGCCGATGCCGTTGTCCGCCAGGTCCTTCTCATAGTTCGACGGCCGGTCCCACCAACTCATGTTGACCACCCGAACCTTGTGCTCGTGAAACCACTGCACGGCCGCCCCGTACATCGTCGATTGCTGCCTCACAAAGTCCTCGGTCGGCGCCAGATGAGGGTTGCCGTTGTCGTACGTCATTCGTGCATACGCCAGGCGAACCGCCGGATTGCCCTGGGCCGCGATCCCCGCCACATGCGTCCCGTGCGCATACCCGCCCAGAATGCTCTCCTCATCAAAATAAGCTCGCATCTCGGCCGGCTTCATCCCAGCCAGCTTCATCTTCACCGCCGTCGCCGCATCGCTGTCCACGCTGTTCTGCACATCCCCAATGCCCTGCATATCTTTCACCAGCGCCGGATAATCTCTTGCCTGCTGCGGCGTCAACGGGATCAACTCCCCGTGCGTCTTCCCTCCGCGCACATCAAACGCAATCCCGTGCGGGTCATCCTCGCCCGGCTCCGTCGTAAACATTCGCCCGGCAAACAGCGACGTATCGATCCCCGAATCCCAGATCCCCACCGTTACCGGAGTCAGCTTCGCCGCTGCCGGCAGCACCGCTTCGCGTGCCTCCCAAATGCTCGGCTTCATCACATCGTGCGCCGCCACGTAGGCCGTCAGCACGCGCGTAGTGGCCTCCTTGCACCCCACAGAGACCTCGATCATCTCTCGCGCATCCAGCAATCTTTCCGCTCCCGCGAGATCCACCGCGTGCACCTTGCTGACGCCCGGTCCCAACTCGCTGTCCGACACACCCACAAACAGGTTCGTCCCCTGCACCCCCAGAAAGCTCTTCACTCTTTTTAAGTCCCCGCCCACCCCGTCCCACGGCAGCGCTTCCGTCAACTTTCGGTACTCCGCCTCATACCGCTCCGGACATGTGGCAGTCACACCCCCACCCGCCGCCAGCCGAGCCTCCAGGAACGCCTCCTCTCCCAGATTGCTCGTCAGCTTGGCCGAAGCCTTGTCTTCACTCGCGCGAATCTCCCGCAAGGTCACCAGCGCTGCCTTGTCATCGGCGCCCGAGATGATCGCGTAGCGCAGCTTCGTCTCCAGCAACCCACGCAGCGTCGCATGGTCGTCAATCTGGTACTCCCGCAGGAGCCGGTCCACATCCGCCACCACCGGGGTCGCAAATGTCAGAAACGTCGGCGTATCCGCCAGCAACAGCTGCGGCACCGTACCCGTGACGGGGTAGTTGAACCGTGGCAGGTCCGCTTCCGTCTGAACCCGCTTACGCGGCGCGACCTGGCCCCCCACCACGCCCGGAAGAAAAGAAGCCACAAACGCCAGAACACTAGCCCTGCGCCCAACAGCAGAAAACAACCGAGCCTGGAACACGGATCACCTCAGGAGAATGGTGCAGCTGGGCCCGATTCGTAACGGCAATCCAGCAAATCTTCTCACACGCCCAGGTCGCCTTCACGGACGCCCTCGAGCGCTCGAGCACGCCTACACCGTCGCCAAGGCCGACCCCAGCTTCCAGGCCGAACTCGCCGGGCTGCTTCACCATGACTGCGGCCGCCAACACCGCTCGCTTAACGCCCTCTTGGAGACCCGCACCGCATCATCGCCGAAACCGGCGCCGGCCAGCCTCGAGCCCCACACCCACCACCCGAAGCCCGCTCTAGCCTATCCTCTACACATGGACCCCCGAAACGGATCGACAGCGGTCACCAGCAAGCCCGCTCCCAC
>CALMVL010000210.1 GCA_937873265.1 uncultured Granulicella sp. | reverse complement strand
GCCGGCTTGCCGGTCTGGCGGGCGATCTCGGGGGTCCACGGATTGCCCTGCCAGTCCAGGCACTCGGCGGGTGGGATCTCGGTCAGACCCTCCCACCAGACGCCGGGGCCGTTCTCATCGCCGGGGGTGAGGGCGACGTTGGTGAAAATGGTGTTGGTGGCTAAGGTGACCATGGCATTGGGGTTGGTGGCGGCGGAGGTTCCGGGAGCGACGCCGAAGAAGCCGGCTTCGGGGTTGATGGCGCGCAACTGACCCGAAGCGTCGGGCCTGATCCAGGCGATGTCGTCGCCGACGGTCCAAACCTTCCAACCGGCGAACCCGGCCGGTGGGATCATCATGGCGAAGTTGGTTTTGCCGCAGGCGGAGGGAAACGCGGCGGCGACGTAGGTCTTTTCGGTTTTGCCGGCGGAGTCGGGCGGGCTTTCGACCCCGACGATAAGCATGTGCTCGGCCATCCAGCCCTCGTCGCGGGCGATATTGGAGGCGATGCGGAGGGCGAAGCACTTTTTGCCGAGCAGGGCATTGCCGCCATAGCCGGAGCCGAAGGACCAGATTTCACGGGTTTCGGGAAAGTGAACGATGTACTTCTCTTGGTTGCAGGGCCAGGGAACGTCCTGCTGGCCGGGTGCGAGCGGGGCACCGACGGTGTGCATACAGGGGACGACGCGCTTAACGTCGCGGTCGATCTCGGCGAAGACGGGCGCGCCGATGCGAGCCATGATTCGCATATTGACGACGACGTAGGCGGAATCGGTAAGCTGGACGCCGATCTGGCTCATGGGCGAGCCAATGGGACCCATGGAGAAGGGAAGAACGTACATGGTGCGGCCGCGCATGGAGCCGCGAAAGAGCTGCTTGAGACGACGGCGCATGCTGAAGGGGTCTTCCCAGTTGTTGGTAGGACCGGCGGCGTCTTTGGAGAGCGAGCAGATAAAGGTGCGGTCTTCGACGCGGGCGACGTCGTTTGGGGCAGAGCGGGCGTAGAAGCAGCCGGGCCAGAGGGTGGGGCTGAGGCGGGTGAAGGTTCCGGCGCGGACGAGCTCATCCGAGAGGAAACGGTACTCGGCCTCCGAACCGTCGACCCAGTGAATGGCGTCGGGCTGGGTGAGGTCGGCCATCTTTTCCACCCAACGGATGAGGTGCCTGTTGGTGGTGGGCGGAGCGGGACTTGCGGTGGTCTTCATGAGCGAGTGACGCGGGAGTGTTTCGCTCAATTGTTCGCTGATGGTCCTTTGAAGTCAATTACGCGGTAGGGTGAGGCGAGGGGCAATGATTTCGAAAAAGAAGGTACTGCTGTCGTGGAGCAGCGGCAAGGACAGCCTGTGGGCGCTGCGCTTGCTGCGGTGTCGGTGTGATGTCGAGGTGGTTGGGCTGCTCACCATGCTTAACCGGGAAGCGGACCGGGTTGCCATGCACGCCGTGCGAAGATCTCTGGTGGAGGCGCAGGCGGACCGCGTAGGGCTGCCTTTGTGGAGCTACGATCTGCCGACCCGGTGCTCGAATGAGGAGTATGAGGCGGTGCTGGGGCGGATATTTGCGCGTTCGCGGGAGACGGGTGTTGCGGCTGTTGCGTATGGCGACCTGTTTCTGCGGGATATTCGGGAGTACCGGGAGCGACAGATGGGGGCTTCGGGGCTGGATGCGATGTTTCCGGTCTGGGGGCTGCCGACGCGCGATCTGGCGAAGGAGATGGTCGAGGCTGGAGTCAGGGCGAAGCTGACGTGTGTAGACCCGGCCAGGCTTGACGTCTCGTATGCCGGGCGAGAGTTCGACCGGGATCTACTGGAGGAACTGCCGGAGTCGATCGATCGGTGTGGGGAAAACGGAGAGTTCCATACGTTTGTCTATGAGGCTCCTGAGGTGTTTTCGAAGCCGATCGGAGTGGAGACGGGCGAGGTGGTGGTGCGGGACGGGTTCTGCTTTGCCGATGTAGTGGGGAGATAGCGACTGTCGGCCAGTGAACGCCTCGGGCCTCATACGCCGAGGGCCTGGCTGACGATCTCCTTTGCTTCGTCCTGGATGGCCTTGAGGGCGTCCGGGCCCTTGAAGCTCTCGGCATAGATCTTGTAAACATCTTCGGTGCCGGAAGGGCGGGCGGCGAACCAGCCGTTCTCGGTGGTGACTTTCACTCCGCCGATGGGAGCGTGGTTGCCGGGAGCTTCGGTGAGGATGGCGGTGATGGGTTCGCCGGCGAGCTGTTTGGCGTGGACGTCTTTGGCGGAGAGCTTGCCGAGTTTCGCCTTCTGCTCCGTGGTCGCGGCGGCGTCAATGCGCTGGTAAACGGGATCCCCATACCTGGCGGTGAGCTCCCCGTAGAGGACGCCGGGGTCTTTGCCGGTGCGCGCGGACATTTCGGCTGACAGGAGGCCGGGAATCAGGCCGTCTTTGTCGGTGGTCCAGACTGCTCCGTTGCGGCGGAGAAAGGTGGCGCCGGCGGACTCTTCGCCGACGAAGCCGAGGGTGCCGTCGATGAGGCCGTCGACGAACCACTTGAAGCCGACCGGGACTTCCAGCATGGGCCGGCCCAGACCCTTGGCGACGCGGTCGATGATGGAGGAGGAAACGAGCGTTTTGCCGATCCCGACTTTGTCGGACCAATCGGGGCGGTGGGTGAAGAGGTACTGGATGGAGACGGCGAGGTAGTGGTTCGGGTTGAGGAGGCCGGAGGTGCGGGTGACAATGCCGTGGCGGTCGTGGTCGGTGTCGGCGGCGAAGGCGACATCGTAGCGATCGCGGTTCGCGATCATGGAGGCCATGGCGTAAGGCGACGAGCAGTCCATGCGAATGCGACCGTCCCAATCGCAGGTCATGAAGCGGAAGGTCGGGTCGACGTAGGGATTGAGAATTTCAAGCGGAAGCTTGTACTGCTCGGCAATACGCGGCCAGTAAAACACGCCGGCTCCGCCGAGGGGGTCGACGGCGAGCTTCAGGCCGGAGGCGGCGATGGGAGCGAAGTCGATGACGTTGGGGAGGTCGTTAATGTAGGCGGTGGTGTAATCGTGGCGGTGGGTTGTGGAACAGTTGAGTGCGCGGCTGTAGGGGATGCGCTTGATACTGCCGCTGGAAGGGCCGGAGCGGAGCTCTGTGAGGAGATCGTTGGCGCGGGTTTCGATCCACTTGGTGGCGGTAGTGTCGGCGGGGCCTCCGTTGGGCGGGTTGTATTTAAAGCCGCCGTCCTCGGGTGGATTGTGGGACGGGGTGATAACGATGCCGTCGGCGAGGTCGTCTTTGCGGCCGGCGTTGTAGGTGAGCACGGCATGCGAGAGGACGGGGGTTGGGGTGTACGCGAGCTGGTCGTCGAGCATGACGGCGATGCCGTTGCCGGCGAGGACCTCGAGTGCGGTGGCGAAGGCGGGCTCGGAGAGGGCGTGGGTGTCCTGGGCGAGGAAGAGCGGGCCGGTGGTGCCCTGCCCGGCGCGATACTCGACGATGGCCTGGGTGATGGCGGCGATGTGGTCTTCATTGAAGGCGGTAGCGAAGGCGCTTCCCCGGTGGCCGGAGGTGCCGAAGGCGACGCGCTGGGCGGGGATGGAGG
>CALMVL010000209.1 GCA_937873265.1 uncultured Granulicella sp. | reverse complement strand
TGGCGGAGGGGTACGGGTTTGGCGGCGAGGGCGACTGGAAGACGGCGGCGCTGGTACGGACGATGAAGGTGATGGCGCAGGGTCTGCCGGGCGGGACGTCGTTTATGGAGGACTACACGTACGACTTCAACGGGACGCCCAAAATTCTGGGCTCGCACATGCTGGAGATTTGCCCGACGATTGCGGCGGGGAAGCCGACGCTGGAGGTGCATCCGCTGGGGATTGGCGGGAAGGCGGATCCGGTACGGCTGGTGTTTACGGCGCCGAGCGGGCCGGCGATTGTGGTGTCGCTGGTGGATGTGGGCAACCGGTTTCGGATGATTGTCAATGAGATTGACGTGGTGCAGCCGGATGAGGCGCTGCCGAAGCTGCCGGTGGCCAGGGTGGTGTGGCTGCCGAAGCCGAGTCTGCGGGTGGCGGCGGCGGCGTGGATCTATGCGGGCGGGGCGCACCATACGTGCTTCAGCCAGGCGCTGCGGCTTGAGCACATTGAGGATTTCTCGGAGATTGCGGGGATCGAAATGGTGCGGATCACGGGGGAGACGAAGCTGCATGAGCTGCGGCAGGAGCTGCGGTGGAGCGAGGCGAGCTACCCGAGCTACTAGGTGCGGTTTTCGGTACGGTTGGGATCGTCGTTCCTCAATGGGGGTGACTGTTTTCGAACTGCGTCTGCAAAGGTCTTACGCAAAGGAGTTTTGCGCCGCCGGTGAACGGAACGCAACAAGGGGTGCGCCAAAGGCCGTTAGGCGGCCGTTCACGCACAATCCGAGAGCACCCTCGACGGAGAGGTCTGCACATCATCTTTTCCCAGAGCGGACTATTTCGGAGCGTTTGAAAAACCCGCGACGCTCGTTCGGAGGGACGACTCAGTATCACGACAACATCGGGATGAGCTCGATCCCCTGAAGAAGCTCCATCAGGTGTCCACGATAGACAGATGGTCGGAGACGGCAGTCCTGGCAGAGGCTTGTAGGAAAAGGATTAAGTCAAATCCGCAACGCCCTTCAGCAACGTCGGCTCGTGGCGCCACAGCGGAGGCAAGCACGCGCGCCATGCTCTCACGGGAACGATCGCCCCGCCGCTGCTCCTAGGGAAACTGCCACAAAGCCGCCTACAAGACTCGCGGTGACGTAGAGTAAACCGCTCCAGTAAGCACCGTGTGTAAAGTCGGCCCATGCTTCAAATTCGAAGGTGGAAAATGTGGAGTAGGCGCCGATGAATCCGATCGGGATGAGATCTCTCCACGCCTCGCTCAGGCCCGTGTGACGGTTGAGGTACTCAAGCACAAGCCCGATCGTAAAGCACGCGCTGATGTTGATGGAAAGCGTGCCGACCGGAAAACGTGGGCCAAACCGTTGAGCTGCCGCCGCTCCAATCGCATAACGAAGCATGGCGCCCAGCGCTCCACCAAGGCCAATCAAGAGATATCGTCGCAAACTGATCCTTTCCCTATGAAGCTACTCCTCTCAAGAATCGATGTTCTTTGATGAATGCAGCTCGTGTTCTGGATTGTCGGTCCTCCGAAGCGGGAGTCAAGAGCCTGCCCCCTCTGAAGCGTTAAGGCGAACTCCGTCGGCACTATGAAAAACGACAGGCGCGCAGGGGTAAGCTTTGTGCGTTTCTCCGATCCTTGCAAAAACCCAACCTGCAGTTTCGGTTGCTGACAGCTTCCGTGTCGTTCACCGAAAAAGACGATCCCTGCTATCTTCGCAGAACATCTTGAGGCGAGGGGGTTCGCCCGATGCCTGCCCGCTGGCTGTGCTGATGACTCCTACGTTCTGTAGGAGGTCCGTTGCCCAAAGTCACACTCCGCAAATCCCTGTCAGAACGCGTTTCGCACCCCAACCTCGGGTGCTCGCCTCCTGGAACAAGCCAAAGAACATGGAATGGAGCAGGCGCTTCTCCATCGGGTCATCGCATCTATCTCAAAAACGAGGATCTCGTGATGGACACCGGCGCGGTCCTCCAGCCCGGCTTCCCCGGTGCCTCGAAGTCGTCGGAGACGAACAGGACCTGC
>CALMVL010000208.1 GCA_937873265.1 uncultured Granulicella sp. | reverse complement strand
ATCTGGATGAGCTGGGCGGGATCGGCGGGCCTGGCAAACGCAGCGGCGGCGGGAGGGGTCATCGCGTCCTTATTCTACGCATCTCGCGAACCGGCACGCGCGCGCGCCGATGCACGTCGCACGCGGGCTAGCGCAGGCGCTCGCGAACCTCCGTACGCGAGAGGTATAGAAAAAACAGAAGCGCAAACAGACCGCGCACGAGAAAGAAGCCGACGTGGCTGAGGTGAAAGAAGTAGAAATCGCCTCCGGCGAGCAGAACGCATCCGGCCAGCACGAGCGCCCATCCCCAGCGGCGGAGGCGCAGCAGGCCAAAGATCCCGGCCGCGAGCAGCGTGCAGAGCCCCAGGACGCCGTATTTTGCGGTGCCGGCGCCGAAGCGGTTGGTGACCGCGCCGTAGACGTTCAGCATGGTGAGGAAGAGCATGAACATGCAGATTCCCGCGATGCCGGGAAGCATCTGCCCGGCGCTGGCCTCGAGTCTGGCGACTTTGGCCGGGCGTTCGCTGCGCGTGCGGTCCGTCATAGGGTGTGGAGGTAGGCCAGCAGGTCGGCCAGCTGCTGTTCGTCGACCTGATTGCCCATGGGGGGCATGAGGCCGTGTCCGTGGAGGATGGTCGCGGTGACGCGATCGTCGTTGGCCGGAGCTCCGCTGGGAAGCGCGGCCTTTTTGAAGATGCCGAGCAGGGACGGTCCGTTCTTTGGCCGGTCTTCCCGCTCGTAGTGACAGACGGCGCATTTGGCGTCGAAGAGTTCGTGCCCGCTGGTCTGCTGGGGGTTCAGCTGGCTGAGCGGCAACGGCGGCGGGTTGCTGCGGCAGCCGCCGACCAGGGCTGCGCCGAGGGTGACTGCACCCGCCAGAAGTAACAGGGTTCCGCTCTTGCTCACAGCTCTGATTCTCTCACTTTTCGGGGTCTCAATTCGCCGCCGCGACGGCTGCCACGATGCGGTCCATGGCGTCACGATCGGCGTTGGACCCGGGCGGGTGGGCGGTGTCCATGATGGAGAAAAGGACGGTGCGGCCGCTGGCGCACTGGAGATAGCCGGCCAGAGCGCGCGCCTCGCCGAGGGTGCCGGTTTTGGCGAAGACCCGACCCTGCAGCGGGTCGTGGATGAACCGCGAGGAGAGCGTGCCGTCGACGCCGCCGACCGGGAGCGATGCTTTCCAGGTGGCGAACCACGGCTGGCGAGCGGCGTAGGCGAGCAGCTCCGCCTGCGCACGCGGGGTGACGAGGTCATGGTCGCTCAGCCCCGATCCGTCGTAGAGGATGACGTCGTCTCGATCGATGCCGGCACTGAGCAGGAACTGCCGAACGACGCGCGCGCCCTGCGCGGCGGATCCATCCGCTCCCCATGCAAGGCCGAGGCGCCGAAGCAGAAGTTCCGCGTGGAGGTTCTGGCTGGTTTTGTTGGTCGCGACGATGTCCTGGGCCAGCGGCGGCGACGCGTACCTGGCCAGAAGCTTCTCCGACGTGCCGGATTTCACGGCGCAGTGGGCGCACCCAGAGGTTGCCGCCGGAGCACTCCTCTGAACAGGTGCAGGCGGAACGAGGGAGGCGAGCGGCTCGCGGAGCTGGGACAGAAAGCCGCGGGCCTCGACCGGGTACCGGTGCAGGGCAACGGCTGATCCGCGAACGACGACCCCGCGCGCCTCCAGCATCGCCTTGAGCGCCAGCGCGGCGTACTCGGCTGGATCGGCGATGGCGATCTCCTCGACGTCGGCGCCTGCGTCGGCAGCAATTTGCCCGTAGACGCGCAGTGCACGCGACCCCGGGGCGCGCTCGATCTGCACACCACCCGAAGCGCTCCGCGCAGGGGCCGTCGTGACCGCGGCCTCCACGACGTAGAAGGGCGCCACCTGATCGAGGACGACTGCCGCGGGCTGACCGGCGCGCTCGCCGGGGGTTACCGTGAGCCGCAGCTGGTTATCGGCGACCGAAAGCGCGCTGGCCGGCGCGCCATAGCCCCAGACGAGGTCGTCCTGCTCCCAGCCGATCGCGTAGGGCTCGGAGGGAAACAGCCGGTCATCGCCGACGACATCGCCGGTGACGAGCTTGAGGCCGGTGGCGGCGACGGCGTCCGCCATGGCCAGCAAGGGCGCGAGCGGATCCGGCGCGGGCGACTTCGCGTCGGCGTCCGCCGACCTGGGCCGCCTGGACGGAGCGACATACGGCAGCACACGTCCGGAGAGGTTGGCGTCCGCGGCGCCGACGAGGACGAGATCGCCATGCAGTTCGCTTGCGTCGGTGGACGATCCCTGGCCTGTGATGCGCGTTTCGACGGTCGACTCCGGCCCGAGCAGCGCCATGGCGGCGGCGGTGGTGAACAGCTTTGCGGTGCTTGCCGGCTGAAAGAGCTGGGCCTCGTTGCGCGAGAAGATGGTCGCGCCGTCCATGGTCTTGACCGAGATGCCCCAGTGGGCGCGGGCCACGGCCGGCTCGGCCAGGATCGCCGCAATCTGCTGCGCGAGCGCGCCCGGCGCAGACCCCGCGGCGTCGGTTTCGGGACCGGAGCCCTGCGCCGCGCAGGGGCGGGTGGCTGCAGCCAAAAGCCAAAGGGCCGCAGAAGCCAGCGGAACGAGTACGCGGCTGGACGCGCGTCGCCGAGAGCTGCAACGATCTCGCATGGGCGGAGTCTAGCATCGGGCCGTCTCGCCCGATGGCTCGTCCCCCCGGATGTCGATGCGACCTGGGCTGCGATCTAGAATTGCGGGGTGAGTTTCGTTGCGCGAGCCGAGCTTCGGTGGCAGCTTCGGACCCGCGCGCTCCGGCTCGGCCGACGCACGGAGCTGATGGCGATTGTGAACATCACCCCCGATTCGTTTTCGGATGGCGGGCGGTTTTTTTCGCCGGAAGCTGCCGTTCGCCACGGCCTCGACCTGCTCGACCAGGGCGCCGGCATTCTGGACTTGGGGGCCGAGTCGACCCGTCCCGGAGCGGTACCGGTTACGGCAGGCGAAGAGCAGGCGCGGCTCTTGCCCGTTCTGGAAGCGCTGCACCGGGAGCGTCCCACGGCTGTTCTGTCGGTCGACACCTACCATGCGTCGACGGCGGAGTACGCGTTGGCTGGCGGAGCCGAGATCCTGAACGACGTGAGCGGGCTGCTTTGGGACTCGGCCATGCCCGCCGTGGTCGCGCAGCACCGGCCGGGGCTTGTGCTGATGCATACCCGCGGAACACCGCAGACCTGGAGTACCCTTCCGGCGCTGCCGCACTCCGAGGTCGCCGCGCTTGTTGGGCGCGATCTGAGGCTCCGTCTTGCGGCGGCCGAGCACGCCGGCGTCCCTCGGGAGAACATTGCGCTCGACCCCGGCTTCGGCTTCGGCAAGCGGGGCGCGGAGAACTATGCCCTGCTCGCGGGCCTGGGCGAGCTTCGGGCGTTTCGTCTGCCGATCGTAGCGGGCATTTCGCGCAAGGGATTTCTGGCGCAGACCGTGGACGCCGCGCTGCCGGGGCACGCGCGATCGGCTGTTGCGGCCACGCGCGGTTACCCCACGCTCGCGGCCAACGTCGCCGCCATCCTTGCCGGGGCGCATCTGCTGCGCGTGCATGATGCCGCCGCGGCCGCCGAGGCTGCCGCGGTTGCCGATGCCCTTCTGGCGGAGTTGTAGCCGCACGGCCGTCTTATCCCTCCAGCGTGTGGCGCCGATGTACCTTCGCCGCCGGATTTCCCGCGGCATCGGTTGTCCAGACCTCCGTCTGGAACGCGATAAAGATCGCGACCCATGCCGCTGCATTCGAGCCTCGGGAGGGCAGGTTCAGGAAGACCGCGCCATCCTGCCAGACGCCGTTATCGCCGCCGAAGCTCCCGGTCGCTGGATTGCCCTGATTCATGTGCAGGTTGTGGATGCCGTCGACGACGCCGCTGTCCGCGAAGGCGCTGCCGATGGCGAAGACCTCCGATCCAGGATCGGCGACCGCTTCGTTCAGGAGCACGACGACCGCGTTTTCGAGCGCCCGGGCCGCGATCGCGTCGTCGCTGGCCTTTGGCAGCAGGGTCATCTCCTGGCGCGTGATCATCGGCTTCCCGCCAATCTGCTCGCGCACGTAGTCCAGCGCCAAACCGCCAGGCTCACTCGCGACCGGCGTTACGCCCTCCGCGAGCGCATCGAATCCACCGGGTTCGGGCGGCGTGAACGGCTGCTGCACGGCGTAGAGCACCTCGCTGCCATCCGTACTCTCGATGTTTACCGCCGCTGTGAAGGCAGCGCCGGCTGCCTGCACCGTGATCTGGTAGTGGGTGCTCGCACCTGTCACCACCTTGCCCGCTGTCGGCCGGCCTCGCAGCACACTGTAGTTTGCAATCGGCATCGCGTTTTTCTCCTTCGCAGATCGAGCGCGGGTTTCCCATTTTGGAATGCTGGCGTGATTTCACCCAAAATAATCACAGCTCCGCGACGAGTTCCAGTGTATTCTGCAGGCGAAGGAAAGACGAATGCTTGCCCTGCTCGTTGCGATCGCCACGCTGACCTTTGTTGCCGTTCTCGCGCTTCTGCTGCGTCGCCCGGGCACGCCGGCCAGCGCCGCCGACGCGCGGCTCGCGCAGATGTTGGACGGGCTGCCCGCGCAGATCGCTCGGCTGGAGGCCGGCACCGATGCTCGGCTGGCCGCGCTCGACGCGCACCTGCGGGCCACGGCGAGCGAGCTCAGCCAAGAACTGACGGCACTGCGCCGGGACAGCAACATCGATGCTGAGGCGCATCGCGAAGCCGCCAGCCGAGCCTCCGCTGAACTTCGCGAAGAGGTGACGCGCACCTTTGCGCACCTGGGCCAGGGACTCACGACGCACCTTGCCGATCTGCGCAAGAACTCCGCCGAGACACTTGGGGCGCATCGCTCGGAGACGACCGCCACCGCCGAGCGACTCCGGCTTGCGCTCAAGCAGGATCTAGACGCCATGCAGACCCGCCTTGCCCAGTTCGTGGGCGAGACGAACCGGGCCCAGATCGAGGCGCAGGACGCGCTGCATACCCGCCTCAGTTCGCTGGGGGCCGACCAGACGGCTCATCAGGAGCGGCTGCGGGCCGCTGTCGAAGACCGCCTGCAGAAGCTCAACGCGGATAACACCGCGAAGCTCGAGCAGATGCGCGAGACGGTGGATGAGAAGCTGCACCGCACCCTGCATACCCGGTTGACCGAAAGCTTCGGCCAGGTCTCGGATCAACTCAGCAGGGTGCACTCCGGCCTGGGGGAGATGTCGAAGCTGTCGGCGGGCGTGGACGATCTGAGTCGTATTTTTACGAACGTAAAATCGCGCGGGGGTTTTGCCGAGGTTCAGCTTGGCATGCTGCTGGCGCAGATGCTCGCGCCTTCGCAGTTCATCAAGAACGCTCGCATCCGAAAGCACACCCAGGAAGCTGTCGAGTTCGCTGTGCGGTTCCCGGGACATGCGGGCGAGACGCTGCTGCCGATCGATGCCAAGTTCCCCCGCGAGGACTGGGAGCGTCTTGAGCACGCGTACGCGGAGGGGTCGGCGGAAGAGATCGCCGCTGCCGGCCGGGCTTTTGAGGCCGCCATCCGCGTCGAGGGCAAACGGATCTGCGAGAAGTACATTGAGCCGCCCATTACCACGCCGCACGCAATTATGTTCCTACCCACGGAAGGTCTGTACGCGGAGGTGATGCGCCGCGAGGGACTCCAAGCCGAGATCCAGACCAAATGCCATGTCACCATCGCGGGCCCGTCTACGCTGTCGGCGATTCTGACCAGCTTTCAGATGGGCTTTCACATGCTCGCCATCCAAGAAAAGGGTGACGAGGTGTGGAAGGTGCTCGCCAGCACTCGCTCGGAGTTTGGGAAATTTGAGAAGCTCATGGGCTCGATGGAGCGGCAGGTCGGCACCGTGCAAAACACCATCCAGACGCTCGGTGTCCGCACGCGTGCGATCAACCGCACGCTGCGAGACGTCGGCGAGTTCGATCCCGCTTCAGGGAAGCTGCTCTCTTTCGATGACAGCGCCGGCATCGCCCCGCTGCTTGCCGCCAGCGGCGATGACGTCTGATCATTTCCTGTGTCTCCCCGGGGCGGCATTTGCAGGCGAGGACAGCTTCCATTAGGAAGACCAGCTTCGGCCCAAAGCGCACCACGGCGCTTTACACGCAGAGGGGCGCTCGATATTCTTGAAGCTTGCGTCCAGAGCGGCGCATCGATTCAGGACGTTGGCTCATAAGCCGCGGTCCCCCTACTTTTGAAACAGCAGGACAGGAGACGCACACAATGGCAGCAGTGGACGAGAAGGTGAAACAGATCATCGTCGAACAACTTCAGGTGGATGAAGCCGAGGTCACCCCGGGCGCCTCTTTCCAGGAAGATCTGGGTGCCGATTCGCTCGACGTCGTCGAACTCGTCATGCAGTTTGAAGAAGCCTTCGATATCCAGATTCCCGACGAAGATGCCGAGAAGATCAAGACCGTCAAGGACGCGACTGAGTACATCGAGAAGCACCAGAAGGCGGGAAAGTAGCAGCATGCAGCTCGAGGCACGTCGCGTCGTTGTGACCGGCATCGGTCTGATCTGCGGTGTCGGCAAAACCGCCCCAGAGGTGTGGGACGGTCTGCTCGCCGGCCGGAGCGGCATGGCTGAGATCCAGGCGTTCGATCTTACCGGTCATCCCGTGCGTTTCGCCGCGGAGGTCAAGGATTTCGACCCGCTGCTCTTCGTCGAGAAAAAAGAGGCGCGCAAGATGGGTCGTTTTATCCATTTTGCCCTTGCTGCGTCTGCAGAGGCGATGCAGCACTCGGGCCTGCAGGTGACACCGGAGGTGGCCGATCGCTTCGGTGTGCACATTGGCTCGGGTATCGGCGGCTTTGATGTGATTGAGAGGGAGCACTCGGCTATGCTCGCCGGCGGCCCGCGTAAAATTTCTCCCTTTTTTATTCCGGGTTCGATTGTGAACCTGGCCGCGGGACACGTTTCGATCCGCTACAACGCAAAAGGACCAAATGAGGCGACGGCCACCGCCTGCACCTCCTCGGCGCACTCCATCGGCGACGCCTTCCGGATCATCCAGCGCGGGGATGCGGACGCGATGATCGCGGGCGGCACGGAGGCCGCGATCACCCCGATGGGCGTCGGCGGGTTTGCCGCCATGAAGGCCCTTTCCACCCGGAACGACGATCCTGAGCACGCCTGCCGACCGTGGGACAAAGACCGCGATGGCTTTGTCGTGGGCGAAGGCGCCGGGATTTTGATTCTGGAAGAGCTGGAGTTCGCCAAGGCGCGCGGAGCGAATATTTTGGCGGAGATCCTTGGCTACGGGATGTCGGCCGATGCCTTCCATATGACCGGCATGGCACCCGAGGGCGAGGGGTGTTTCCGGGCAATGACCGCCGCGCTGCAGGTTGCCAAACTTTCGCCCGACCAGATCGACTACGTCAATGCGCACGCCACCTCGACTCCGCTGGGCGATGCACTCGAATCGAAGGCGATCGAACATGTCTTTGGCGATCGCGCCAGGAACCATGAGCTCCTGGTCAGCTCTACCAAGTCGATGACCGGGCACCTGCTGGGCGGAGCCGGCGGACTGGAGGCCGGCATCACGATCCTGGCGATGCAGCACGGCATTGCGCCACCAACGACCAATATCGTTGAACTCGACCCGGAGTGCCGTCTCAACTATGTGCCGAACAAGCCGCAGCCGGCGAGGATCGACTACGCTCTCTCCAACTCCTTTGGGTTTGGTGGAACGAACGGATCTCTGGTGTTTCGACGCTGGATGGAGAGCTAGGCCACGCTGGCGAGACCGAGGGCCGGCTCTCGCTAGAAGGCTGCCGCCAGACCGGCACTGAGAGCCAAGCCCAGAGCCCACCACCCCACCACGATCGCGGCCGCTTTGCCGAAGCTCACCTTGGCGACGATCGCGGTTCCAAGGACCAGAAGGGCGAGCTGCCATAGGCCGAAGACGTCGAAGAAGCTCAGGGCGGCACGCAGCCAGGGCGCCGCGTCAGGCAGGTAGTACGCCGGATTCGTCCCGACCGGGTTTTGCAGGTTGTAGGTTTCGGTGTTCGCGCCCGCGTAGAGCGTGATGATCGTGAGCACGCCGGTCAGCAGCTTTGGGAGCGACGCATACATCCACACGGCAAACATCTGGCCGTAGGTCGTCTGCGCGCCCAGGCCAAAGTTGAAGCTGGCCCAGTACACCAGGGCGAAGAGCGCGACGAACAAGAGGATCAGCAGCGGCGAGCTGTAGCTGGAGTAGCGCATGGCGGCGCTCATCCTGTGCATCTGCTGCGCTCGCGCTTCTGCGGGCAGGGCTTCCATGCGCTCGCTTTGTTTGGGGTTTTGCCGGACCGAGCTTTCCGCGGCGCGATCGAAGCCGACCTGCCGGTCGATGACAAAGGATGTGCCAAGTGTTACGAGCACAAGCAACACGAAGGGCAGCCACCACCGGGCGCTGCGCTGCCGGATATCCGCAAAGGTCTTGGACGGCGCGACAAACGTGTCGATGACGCGCTCGGCGTCGCTCAGGCCCCGCATCTCCGGTGCGTTGCCAACCTGCGTGATATCGCCTGTGCTCATCGTGGTGTTTTCTCCTCGAACCGGAAGACGGGTCTGCCGCCAGAGACTTGGGACAGTGTGTCGGGATTTTAGCGTGGGAGCGGCGGGAACGGGAAGCACTTCTGTTTTGGGGGGATGAGCGCTCCTTGTGCGCGAGCGGACAAAGGCGGGAGGAACTTACGGGATGAAAGCGGGAGAGCACCTCGACAAAGCTGGAAGGCCTCCCGCGGTGGGAGGCCTTCCAGTTTGGCTCGCGCAGCCGGTTCTTCCAGGCTGCTTGTTCCCGTGATCCGGGCGCGATCTTACTGCATGACGACGCCGCCACCGGCCTTTTGTTCCTTCTTCTGCTCGTTTTCCTTGCGGGCTCCCATGGCCTTCTGCGTCCAGGAGTCGGCTTGCGCGAGGTCAGTTTTCACGGCGTCGCCATTGCCGCAGTCCAGGTCGGCTTTGCGGCGATACATCAGGTTCAGGTACGTCATGGCTTCTTCGTAGCTTCTGTTGATGTCGACGGCTTTATTCAGGTAGTCAAGGCCCTCCGTAACCAGGGGCGTGTTGGCCGCCTGGATCTTTTGACAGGCCCCCTTGCTCATCTTGACGTTGCCGTTGCCGTCGTCTGTTTTGCCGTCCGCGGCGAGAATCGTGATTGCGTTCTTGTAGGCCTGCATCCAGTCCACCACGCCGACGGTGTAGTGTGCTTCGGCGTCGTTGGGATCGATGGCGATGACCTTCTTTTCGTATACCTTCGCTTCGTCCAGCTTCTTGATGTTGCGGTCGATCGAGGCGATCTGGCGCAGAGCGGTGAGGTCATTGGGATCTCTCGACAGGACCTCCTGAAAACCGTTGATGGCGTTCTGGGCGATCTTCAGGTTCTCCGGGCTATCCAGGTTGGGAACCACCTGGTAGGAGTAGGCGGTGGCGAGGTAGAGCTTCGCATCGGTGGATGTCGGATCGAGGCGGATCGCGTTCTGAAAGTGGTCAACTGCATCCTCATAGCGTGCGTTCTTGAACGCCTGCACGCCTTTGACGAGCTGATCGCGCGATTTAAGTTTTTCGCACCCGGTTGCAGAGCCCAACAGTAGCGCCAACATTGCGGCCGTAACCGGGATCCGTGGAGTGAATTTCATGAGAGGTCTTTTCTCCTTCGAAGATGGCGCATCGACCTGGGGATATCGAGCTGTAAATTTTTCTTCAGGGCTTGCCGACTGATTGTAATGGCAGATCGCCCTGGATGGCCAGTGTGATGCTGCCGGAAGCAGAAAAGGAATCGCGGCTTGTCCCAAAACAGGAAGAGCTCCGATCCGCATGCGGAAGAGATTCGGATAGCGCCCCCGCAAACGGAGATCGGCGTCCCGCCAATGCGAGACGCCGACCGAGGTATGTATCCGCTTGCTGCTGCCTGTGGCGACCAGAGAGAGGAACGCCGGACAAAGGCGTTCGTTACTGACCTGCCTCGACCCGAGGCGTGATCAGGCCGATGTTGTCGACGCCGGCCTGGTGCCCGTAGTCGATGACCTCGGCGACGCGGCTGAAGTCCAGATCCTTGTCGCCCTTGACGAACATGACCTTTTCCTGGCGGGCGGCGAAGATCTCGGCCAGCTTCGACTCGATCTCGCCCTTGTTTACGGCTGTTTCGTTGATTTTGTACGCCGGAGCGCCGGCCCCGTTGGCCTGGATCTGCACGACGATCGTGCGATCGTTGACGACATCGGGCTGCTTGTTCTTCGGCGGCTGCGGGACGAGCGCGTCGAGACCCCGCGGCGTGACCGGAACGATGACCATGAAGATAATCAGCAACACCAGCAGCACGTCGATCAACGGTGTGACGTTGATCTCAGAGACTGCGCCTCCTGTACCGCCTCCGCCCATTCCCATCTGAAGCCCTCCTTCGATCCGAAACCGTTATCCAGCGAATTACGATCTGATGTGTTTGACGCGTGCCCGGCGCGATGGCCGGGCCACCTGCCTACTTATGGCTGTTGTTGGCGCCGGAGTCGTCCACGCGCTCGGTGAGCAGGCCGAGCTGGCTGACGCCAGCCGCGCGGATGCCGTCGATCGCGTCCATGACCTTGCCATAGTTTGCGCGCGCATCGGCCCGCATGAAGACCTCTTTGCTGGTCTTATTTTCGAGCTTCGCCGCGATTTTTGTGCCGAGGTCATCGAGGGTGACCTGGTCGCCGCCAAGGAAGGTACGACCGTCTCGTGTGACGGCGACGGTGACTGCATCCTCCTTATTGGCGTCCTCCATGACGACGGCCGCATCGGCCTTCGGCAGCTCGACATTAACCTTGTTGTTCAACATGGGTGTGATCACCATGAAGATGATGAGCAACACCAGCATGACGTCCACCATCGGCGTGACGTTGATGTTGGAGTTGACCTTTTTCCCTTCGTTTCGACTGACGAGCGCCATAACAGACTCCTACTGGATCGACTCTCTTGCCCTGCGGTTGGTGTGGCGAGCCGGGCGGGGGACGCCGGCAGATCGGGCTGCCCGCCCTCAGATGCCGAGAGGGCGGGCAGACGGGATGCGTTAGCGGTGGCTCTGCTTGATGAAGTAGTCCACCAGTTCGCTCGAGCTGTTATCCATTTCGACGTCGAAGGACTCGACCTTGTTGGTGAAGTAGTTGAAGGTCATGACGGCGGGGATGGCGACGAGCAGACCGAAGGCCGTCGTTACCAGAGCCTCCGAGATGCCGCCGGCGACCGCGCCGATGCCGGAGGTCTTCTGCGTGGCGATCTGCTGGAAGGCGTTCAAGATGCCGACGACGGTGCCGAAGAGGCCGATAAACGGGGCGGTGGATCCGATGGTGGCGAGACCGCCGAGACCGCGCTTCAGCTTGGCGTGCACGATGGCTTCGGAGCGCTCCAGGGCGCGCTTCGAGCTTTCGACCTGCTCATCGGTGATGGCGCCGCCTGAACCGAAGGAGCGGAACTCCTGGAGGCCGGCGGTGACGACCTCGGCGAGGTGCGACTTCTTGGAGCGGTCGGCGACCTTGATCGCCTCATCGAGGCGGCCGTCCTTGAGGGCGCCGGCGACCTTTGGCGCGAACTCACGCGACTGCTTGCGGGCGGCCGAGAAGTAGAGGGCGCGGTCGATGATGACCGCGAGCGACCAGATGGACATGATGAACAGGATGATGACGACCGCCTTCGCCAGAGGGCCCATGTTGCCCCAGAGCTGCATGGGGCTGAAGCCTGGAGCGCCGGCCTCCTGGAAGTAGAGCGCGAGCGAAGCGGGAGCGTGGGCGAGTTGAGCGAGATGAGCGAGAATCACTGGAAACTTCCTCCTGGGGGTTACCCTTCGGTTAGACAAAGACCTCCGTACGCGGCCCCCGAGAGAGCAGGGGCCGCTACGAAGAAAGCATCAGACGGCGAGAGGTGCGGAGCGGCGACTTACCCGCCCATGTTGAAGTTCACGGTGACGGTGGTGTCGACCTCGGTCGGCTCCCCGTTCAGGAGATAGGGTTTGTACCGCCAGCTGCGGACGGCATCGACAGCGCTCGCGCGCAGCATTTCCGGACCGCTGATCACGTTCAGGTTCGTGATGGAACCATCCTTCGAGATCACGGCGTGCAGGACGACGGCGCCAGAGACGTGCGCGGCCCTGGCGATTGCCGGGTAGGTGGGAGTGCTGCCGGAGATCTTCAAGCCGGAGATGACGCCGCCCGAGACGCGCGCCGGCCCCTTTGGCTTTTCGACCTTGACCACCGGTGTCGGCGCGGTGCCGACGCCGCCCATGACGCCGCCAAGCACACCGCCTGCCGATCCACCGGACATGCCGGACATACCGGCGACGCCGGCCACCTGCGGAGGAGGCGCAGATTCTTCCTTGAGCATCTTGATGTCCTTCGGAATTTTGGTGGGCGCGTGGAGGCCCTGATCGATCTCAGAGACCATCTTGATGGGAACCACCTTCACGGCGGGGGGCGG
>CALMVL010000207.1 GCA_937873265.1 uncultured Granulicella sp. | reverse complement strand
CGCGGATGAATGCTCGCCATCAGCTCATTCGCTTCGGTGGTCACGATGGCGAAGCTCTGCAGCCAGTGACCCTGTGCATCCTTCCAGGCGTCCCAGATCCCGGCGAAGGCGAACAGAGCTCCATTTGCGAGCTCGAAGGCGTAGGGCTGTTTGGGCGTGCTGCCCAGTTTCGGCCACTCGTAAAACGCGTTCACGGGCACGAGACATCGGCGCTTCTTCACCGGTTCACGCCAGGTCTTCGCCGTGCTGATGGTCTCGGCTCGAGCGTTGATGGTCGACAGGCCTTTTGCCTCTTGGAGATCCCTGGTAAAGAATGGCACCAGACCCCAGCGCGCCAGCACCATCTCGCGATCGCTCGTTTCCCTGCTCTGCCGAATGATGGGCTGATACGTTGTCGGCGCCACGTTGTAGTCCTCGTCCGGCATGGGCAGGCTTGCGCCTTCGTTCTGGACGTGGAACCAATCCGCGATCTTTTGTTTGTCGCTCCGGCGTACGTACCGTCCGCACATATCTACTCCCATTCCCGAAGCGTAATCCGCTTCCGGATCAGCGTAACCCGGGGCGTGGCAGCTCCCGTTCGTCGACCGTGAACCGCACCTCGCCGCTCATGCCGCTCGCATCAGTGGTGATGTCGGGAATCAGCGGCCGGCCGACAACTAGCGTCACGCCACTCTTCTCGACCTTGCCTGTGAGCGCGATCTGCTTGAGGTCATCGAAGCTCAACTGAATAGTCGTCATCACAGACCTCCTAGACTCCCGGGCAGCGGCGAGCGACTTCGATCAGGATCAGACGTGCCAGGTTGATGCTCTGCCCTATTGCTGCGCGCACGCGTGGCGTCGGCTCGGAGATGTCGTCTCGTGCCAGCCGAACAGCAATGATGATGGCTGCTGCGATGACGAGCGTGGAGGCAAACCGGGTGTTGAGCCGAGTTTGTTCCTCTCGCGCCTCGCGCCTTGCCATGTGCCCCATGAGCAACAGTACAGGAGAAGAAAAGGCGAAATTGTCCACAGCCCTGTGAATCGCGCGAACTGGGCCTAGCTAGCGTCGGCCTGGGCTAGGGACGAGGTTACGGGGCCGATCCCACATTTCGGCGAAGCGCGTTTCGAAGAGAGTCACAAGAGCTGGGTCCGTGTCGTAGCGCAGATCGTTATCCTGCCGTTTGAGGCCTGTCGGCGACCAGTTCGCCGATCCGGTCCGAAGCAGCGAGCCGTCGACCACGTAGCTTTTCAGATGCATCAGGTCACGCGACGCCTTGATCTTGACCTCTACGCCGGCTGCCAGCAGCAACTCCGTCATAGACTGCCCCCGCTCGCTCTCCTGCTGGTATTGCTTGCCATCCCGGTACACACGTACCTTTACGCCGCTTCGTGCCAGGCGGCACAGAGCGTCGGCAAGTTCCCTGTCGGTGAAGCTGTACATGGCGATGTCGATCGAGACCCTCGCTCGGCTAAGCGTTTCCATCTCGCTCCGCTCGAGATTGGATTGCGGCGAGTACCGCAGAACTGGACCGGATTTTGCGGAATTGTGGCTACCGCGCTCTGGCCTCGGATGGAGATGGGCAGCCATTTATAAATGAAATTGACTCCTCCGAGACCAACACGACGGCACGAGATCTCAGGCCAAATAGTGGAGTGCGCACAGCCGTCAGCCTAATCTGCGCCCCCATGGCGTTCCCGAACGATGAACTCCAGGCATTCCCGGTAGTTCAGGCCATAGCGGCTGGCAAGCTGGATCTGCTCGTTGAAGAACGGAACGTCGTTGTCGGTGGGGCACGCGAGAGCTTCAAGCCTTCTCATGCGGGCGGCGAATTCGGCAACGGACGACGTAGACACCTGAGCAGCATAGAACGTTGTTGAACGATCTCAAATGACACCCCCGGGGGAGGAGGTTTCCTCCCCGCTGCGGCCGGCTTCGCCGTCCTCCGGCACCCACCTCTGGTGGGCCAGTTCCCGCCCGCGACGCCCGACCCTGCAAACAAGAGCAAGAGCAATCGGTTCTTGCGCTACCGCGCGAGAC
>CALMVL010000206.1 GCA_937873265.1 uncultured Granulicella sp. | reverse complement strand
TGGAAGTCGTAGGTTCGAATCCTGCTGTGCCCACCATCAAATCAACAACTTAGCGACAGGCCCCCAAGGTACTTGGTGCCATTTGGTGCCAGTCAAGAGATTTGGCACCAAAAAAACACGGTGGGAGTCAAGCTACATAACCCTCTGCCGCGTTGCCGTTTCGGTGAGTAAGGCATAGACCGTGCCTACCATCTGCTGCACGCTCTCGGGGAGTTCCTGCATGTACTCGTTGGCGGTGGTGTCCGCGCGCGAGTGCCGCAGGTGCGCCTGAATATCCTTCACTGAACCGAGTGCCTGGGCCCTGGTCGCCATCGTGCGGCGGAGCACCTGGAAGGTCAGCTTGGGGATGTTCAAGGCCTCGGCGAGAGGCTTGAGAACCCGATTCCGGTAGTTGGCCGGATCGAGCAGTCCACCCTCGGCATTGGGGAAGATAAATGCCTTGGGCTGAGGGTCCGGGCATTCCAGCTTCCATTGCCGAAGGTCGTCGGCTAAGCCGTCCGGCAGATGGACCTTGCCGAGGCTTTTCACGGTCTTCCCGAACGGCCGCAACTGCCGGCGGTAGACGGTTTCAGTGAGCGACAACGTGTTCTCGTCGTCGAAGGACAACCAGCGGAGCGCAAAGAGCTCGCTGGGGCGAAGTGCGTCCGTCATTTCGAGCATCAGGAGAAGCCGGTCTCGACGAGTTGCACTGGCGAGAATGGCTCGCAGTTGCTCCCAGGTAAGAACCTGCTTGTCCTTGGGCCGGAGATTCTTCGGAATCTTCAGCTTCCGGGTCGGGTCCTTGACCAGGAACTCCTGCTCGATTGCTTCGTCGAAGATGGACTTGAGGTAAGAGCGAGCCTGCTTCACCCGGTCCTGCGAGTAGCGCCGGGCCAACTCGTTCACGTGGGTCTGTAGCGTGAACTTGTCGATGCTTTCCAACGGCTCTTGACCAAACCTCTGGACTAGGTCGATCTCGATCTGGGCCGTCTTCTCTTTCGCCGTTTCGGGTCGCCAATCACCCTGTCGGAGCGGTAGGTAGCGATGCCGAACAAACCATCCGAATGTGGCAGCCCCATCCCTGAGTAGCCTTCCCTCAGCGATCTGGCCGGTCTGCTTGGCGATTTCCGCATGAAGCGCGTCACGCGCGTCAGCTTTTGTCATCTGCGATCTAAGGCCGAGTCGCACGACGGTACGTACGGCCCGAACGTTTTCGTTAGTGGGATCGACGATCTGCTTGCGGTAGTAGCCGTACCAGCGTTTGCCGCGTAAGACGATCGAACCCGACTGGGAAGCTGTGCCCATCCTGGAACTCGTTTCTGTGAGGGAAGAGAGCAGCGGGCCTCTACAGTGTAGTCCCGTTCCGGCGTCTTCCGTGTGCAGCTGACACTCGCTCCCTCTCGTCGATAAAAGCCTCAATCGCGCTGGTACGGAAACGGAGGGCGCCGTCGCCCACGCGGATGACGGGCAGCCGCGGCAGCTTGCGGGAGCAATGATCCCAAACCCAATCTTTACTTACATTCAGGCGGAGGCTGACATCCTCCACCGTGAGTAACGGATCCATCGCGGGATGGGTAGCCGTCAGTGCCCGCTGCGCTGGTTTACGAGGCGCTTCCATAGCGGTAACGACTGCGCCTTCCGGTGCTAAATTAGGGAGCAAAGGCATGCTGAACCTCCAACTTCTGCGTGGCGAAAGGTTCAGCTTTTGACAACTCTCCTGTCCAATAACTTCTCGGAAAAGCAACATGCTTGCAGGGAATGAATCGTCACCGTGACGAGAACCAAAAGGTACTCTGTCGATTCGTCTTCCCGCTTGAAAGGGTAGTCGGGCCCATCCTCGGCGCGACTCGCATGAGAGATAGAAGCGAGCTGGGCCACGCTCGATCGAAGGTTTCTCGCAAGCCGCTTTGACTGTAGTGGAAGGCCAGAGTGTGACACGCGCAGCCGAACGGTTGGTCTAACGCAAACATACGCAGAGCAAGCAGCCCGCCGGCCTCGAGATTCCGCGTGGGGCTTCATTCTTCTCAAGCGCGATAGCCAGCAGTCTGCCACATGCAAATCGGCGCAAACTTCATCGAGTACGCCGGGTTTAAAGGCCGAACAGAAGTCCGGCCTTCAATGTGTGATCTTCACGTTCGGAAAGGGTCTAGTTTGCTTTCGACCCTGAGAACATCGTGTTGCCGTTGGCGGTGTGATCGGGGATCTGCTGGACTACATCCCAATGCTCCACGATCTTGCCACCCGCGACCCGGAAAATGTCAATGATGGCTTGTCCCCCGTCTTCGGGGCCGCTTGTGAACTTGGAATGGACCACAACCAGGTCTCCCTCCGAGATCACGCGCACCATGTCCAGCTTAGAAGCCGGATGTTGCTTGAAGAACTCAGAGAAGTGTTGCACAAACGGCGCCGCTCCATTGGGAACCAGCGGATTGTGCTGGATATAGGTAGAGCCGATGTAGCGCTGCGCGGCTTCGGCGGGCTGGTGCGCATTGAAAGCCAGGTTGTAGAAGTCGAGTACAAGACGCTCGTTGGCGTTGTGAGGTACTGCCTGAGCTCGTGCTGTCTCCTGTCCTGCTGCAAAGACAATGGCCAAAAGGAACAGTGAGATTACTTTCTTCATGGGAATTCTCTTTCTCGTGTTTGCGAAAAGGCTTAGATGGCGCAGCCATTCGGGCCGCAACCTGCTTCTACCGCAACGATAGTCGGAGGCACGCTGACGGCCATGGTCTCCAGCGCGTTCTGCCATGCGTCAGGCCTGCCCAGAAAAGCCTTACGGTTCAGTCGCTCCAGGGTGCCGTTGCGTTCCAGCACGAAGGTGGGGAAGCCCCGTCCGCCGCTCCGGTCCAAAAACGCGCGGCTCTCGGCGAAGTGGGAGCTCACTGCGTTACCTCGCAGATCATTGAGCACCTCTGTGAACGCCGATTGAACCAAGCCGATCTGCTGTGCGAGCATAATAAGAACGGCCTCGTCCGCGATGCGGAGCCCTTCCAGGTAGTGCGCCTCGTACAGGCGGGCGAGCATGTCCAGGCCCGCTCCATTCACCCGTTCCGCTGCGAGAACAGCTGTTGTCGGGGGCTCAGAGTCAAGCCATGCAGAATGGTCGTTCAACAAGCCATTCCAGTAGCCCTCGCCAAAACCCTGTCCCGTAGCTTGGGTGATCTGGCGATCGTTCGGGCCGACATACGCTTTCCACTCCGGGGTAACCTGCTGCCGCCGTGTGCCGGTCATCATGCCGCCACCATGGAGCGTAATGGGCAGGACGTCACGCGCAGCCTTTACGAGCGGTGCTACGGCGTAGCACCATCCGCAGAGCGGGTCGTAGATATAGTGCAAACGTGTTTCTGTCGTCATCGGTCTGTCTCCTGAGCCTGAGCACGAAAGGCACAGGCTCTTCGTGATAAGTGGTTTACTCAGCGAGCAAGCGCAGCGGCTACGACCTGCTTCAGGGGCGTTGTTGGGCGGCCGATCAGCACGCTAAGCTCATGCGATTGCGTATCCAGCTCTCCCCGGCTTGCGCCCGCATCCGCGTCCGCGATGGCTCCTGCCAGCTCCTCAGGCAGGCCGAAGCCCGCCAAGGCTTTGGCGTACTCCGCTTGCGGGAGATCCTTGTAGGCGACCGGTTTACCGGTCTGCCGTGTAACTTCGGCGGCGAGTTCCGCCAGGGTGTACGGCTCATCACCGCCCAGCTCGTAGACCTTGTTCTCATGGCCCTTGCCGGTCAGCACCGCTGCCGCAGCCGCCGCGTAATCCGCACGCGTTGCCGTGGCAAACCGTCCCTCCTTTGCAGCGCCCAGAACGGCTCCGTATTCGATCGCAGCGGCGAGCGATCCGGTGTGGTTCTCCGTGTAGAAGCCGTTCCGCAGCAGGGTGAACGGGACGCCGGAGTTACGCAGAAACTCTTCGGTGGGCTTGTGCTCCTTTGCCAAAACAAGGTTAGAGCTGTCGGCATTCAAGATGCTGGTGTACACCAGCAGCTTGACCCCGGCAGTGCGGGCCGCATTGATCACCGCCTGGTGCTGGGCTACCCGTTGGCCTACCTCGCTTGACGAGATGAGCAACACCTTTTCGGCGCCGGCAAACGCCGCCGCAAGGATTTCCGGTTGTGCGTAGTCGGCTTGCCGCACAATAACGCCTTTAGTTGCGAGATCATTGGCTTTCTGAGGATCCCGGACTGTAGCAACGATTTGCGAGGCGGGCACTGTTTTCAAAAGCTCTTCCACAACGAGATTCCCGAGCTGTCCTGTCGCTCCTGTAACGACAATCATGTTTATGCTCCTTGGCTGAGACTGTCTCAACGATTCAGAGCATAGCGCACAGGCTTACGAAATGTAAGTACGTACACTGGTGTAAGCTACTTCTATGGCAACTGCATCGTCCAGTACAAAGCCGGCTCGGCGCAGGCAGACAGGAGACCTTACCGCGGCAGACTGCCCGTCACGGGAAGTTCTCGATCACATCGCAACCCGATGGAGCTCTCTCATTTTGGTGATGCTGCTCGAGAAAACGCATCGCTTCAGCGAGCTCGTACGGAGCATCGGCGGCGTGAGTGAACGCATGCTCGCGCACTCGCTCCATGCGCTTGAAGCGGACGGATTCGTTCTGCGTGCCGTCTTCCCGACCAAACCGCCCAAGGTGGAGTACAGCCTGACCCCTCTCGGCCGCGAGCTCGCTTCTCACGTTCAGCCCCTAACCCAATGGGTGGAAGCCAATGTTTCGCGAGTACTCGAACACCGGAGGACAGCTTTACGGGCTAAAAAGACACTTCTACCATTGACGCGGGAGGGCATCGCGGACCCCGAGTGAGACGCGCGGATTGCAACAGGTGGGACCATCCGTGGCAAAGTTGCACGAAGACGAATCAACCTCCGTTCTCGGGTTCAACATGGGATGTTAAGCCATGCTGAACCAACTTCTGTGTGGACAAGGGCTCAACGGTCGACAGCTGCGCTGTCCAGTAACTTTTGCGGACAGAAACATTCCTGCAAGGAATGGCTACCCCTCTTAGCAGAAACGAGAGGTGCCCTTTCGATTGAAGGTGAGCTAACCTTCGTTGTTCCTAAAACGTCCAAAAAAGAGCATCCCCCGGTGGACAGCCTCGTGGGGCAGTTCAACCTCGGCGCGACTCGCAGCAGTAGAGATGGAGCGGGGTGGGCCATGATCGATCTCAGGCTTTTGCAAGCAGCTGTAACGGTGGCTGAGGAGCGGAGTGTGCCGCGAGCCGCTGAGCGTCTGGGCTTAACGCAACCCGCACTGAGCAAGCAACTCGCGGACCTCGAAGACCGCGTGGGTTTCGTTCTTTTCGAGCGGAATAGTCAAAGATTCGCTATCACGGAAGCCGGCGCCAACTTCATTGAACATGCCAGAGTCGCGCTTGCTGAAGTGGGCAGAGCTGTGCAGACCGGTCGAGCTGCGGCGCAAGGAGCAGAGAACATCATTTGTGTCGCCAAGTCACCATACATTGATCCGTACTTCGTCTCGGTGATGAAGGCGATCCGACTTCCGCTCTATCCGCATCTCGAACTGCGCTTCTCGAGCCATTTCTCAAATGAAGCGCTTCGTATGCTCCGGTCCGGTGATGCCGACCTAGCCGTCACGGCCGGGTTACAGGAGCAAAGCGGCGTGAGTTCCAACACCATCGCAGCGGACAGCTTCTTCATAGCCTTGGGGAGAGATGATCCCTTGTCCGAGAAGCGCGAAGTCCACATAGCCGATTTGCATCACCGCCGTATAGCGCTGCTTGAGCGGCATGTGAACCCTGCGGTATATGACAGACTGCAACAGGTACTCGCCGCGGAGGCCGTTCACCCATCTGAGGTGCACCACATACAGCGGGCGGAGGAAGCAGCTGAGTTGATTCTGCA
>CALMVL010000205.1:6517-10595 GCA_937873265.1 uncultured Granulicella sp. | reverse complement strand
GGCTGGCTCCGCCCCGAAGTCCTCCTTCTCTCCCTCAGCTACATCTCCGAGGGCTACCTCCTGTTCGTCTTCATCTCCTGGCTCTACATCTACCTCGTGGAGGTCCGCCACTTCACCCTCGCCGGCGGCGGCATCATCGCCAGCCTCCCGTGGATCGCCGCCATCGCCGCCACCCCGCTCGGCGGCTACCTCTCCGACCGCCTTGCCGCCCGCTTCAGCAGAACCGCCGCCGCTCGCGCCCTCATCATCACCGGCTACACCCTTTCCGGCGTCCTTCTGCTCGCCGCCGCCATGGCCCCCAGCCGCCCGCTCGCCGTGCTCTCGCTTTCCGTCAGCCTCGCCGCGCTCTACCTCGCCGAGTCCTCCTTCTGGACCACCGCCACCCTCATCGCCCGCGAGGACGCCGGCGCCGTCGCCGGCCTCATGAACACCGTCGGCATCCTCGGCGGCATCGCCTCCAACTCCCTCGTTCCTCTGCTCGTCAGCCGCTTCGGCCACCGCGGCTGGATCCTCGCCTTCGCCTCCGGCACAGCCATGGGCCTGTTCTGCGCGGCCATCTGGGCCTTTTTCGGCCGGCGCATGTCTGCCCCGCACGCGCTCTCACCGGCCAAAGCTCTGTGAACAGGAAAGCACGGGCAACCGAGCTCATAGCCCCGCGTACCAGTCGTAGCCAAGTTTGGTCCAGTAGTCATCCGGCTTCTCATTCGTATAGGCGATCAGGCCAACACGCTTGATCTGCTTGTAGCCATACTTCGTCGGCAGGTGGAGGCGAAGCGGCGCACCGTGACTCTGGGTCAGGGGTGCGCCCATCATCTCCGTCACCATGAGCGTCTGCGGATGTCGGCAGACGTGCATGTCATAACCGACGTAGTAATCGCCATCCGGCGTCTCCATGTAAACGTAACGAGGCGCCTTGCCGTCGATCAGCGCGGGCGGGTACAGCTCAAGGAAATCGGCCATGCGGACGCCGGCCCAATGAACAATCTGACTCCAGCCTTCAATGCACTTGAACTGCGTGACCAGTTCGTGCCGCGGCAGCTTCGGCACGATGTCATCCAGTGTCAGCAGAAGACCGGGCGCGCCGGGAGGTAAGGTCGAATAGCTTTTGCCGGCCTCTTCGCGCCCGCGCGGCGTGCGGCCGGTGTGCTCTTCGTCCTCTTTTGCCTTGCCCTGCATGGGCGCCGGCGCCATCTTCGTCGAGGCCTCCAGCTTTGGGTCGACCTTCGTGTCGTGCCCCTGGTCCTCGTCACTTTTGCCGGCGTACCGGTACTCCCACGCGGTCACGTCTGGCACAAACCTCGGGTGTGTCTGCGCGTCCTTCCCGCCCACCAGCTGCAGCCGGTAGCTTTCGAGCAGCAACTCCTTCTTCAAACCGTACACGCCGTTCACCCGCAGCGTCTCTGCGCGGCTCACGGGGTAGGTCGGCGCCAGCGCATGGTCCCGGAAGACCTCACGAGAGATCGCCGCGTTCACGTCATACGCTCGATCCACCAGGGTCGGCAGCATGTCACGGTGCGGTCCGTAGTCGAGCCAATGGTAAAAGCCATAGCCGGCTGCAGACGCCGCTCCGCCTGCGAGGAACGCACGCCGTGTGCGGCGTCGCGAAGCGGCCAGAACCGCCGCGTCTGCGGCCTGCCGGGCGTCGTCGGCACCGCCACTCTCCGGCGCTTTGTGCGTCAGAACATCGTCGGCGTCTCGCGGGTCCGCTGGTCTGGCCTGCCCCGCCGGCGCGTCCTGTCGATCGTCCTGGGGCGAGGCGCTCTCCGCCTCCGGTTTGCTCGCCTGCCTGTCCTGATCGGCTTCACTCATGGCCATCTGCTCCTCTCCGCTTCAAGCGAAGGCGACTCCGCGCGTTGCACCTCAAACCCACTCACCATGGCGCGGAAGTTGTTCCAGCCTGCCAGGGCAACCTGAACCACATGGATCCCGAAGAAGCCGACAAAGCCCATGGTGGTCCAGAAGTGGATCCAGCGGGCCATCTCGTACCCGCCCAGGGCGGATGTAAGCCAGTGCAGCTGCGTCGGCTTGTAGATGGCAAGCCCTGTCAGCAGCATCACCGCGCCCATCAACACGCAGGACGTATACGCGATCCGCTGCGCTCCGTTGTACTTGGTCTGTCGAGGCAGGCCTTTGCGCAGGTGGAGGTCGACCAACGTCACTTGAATCGCATCCCGCAGGCTTCGGCGATCAGGAAGGAGGAAGCGCCACTCGCCGGAAATCCATGTGTACAGCACCCACGCCACGCCGTTCAGGGCAAAGATCCACATGAAAAAGAAGTGGTAGCTCAAACCGAGCGTCACGTGGTACGGAACATGCAACAGGGTGTAAAACCAATCGGGAAAAAAACGAACGACCGTGAGCCTCCCGACGCCGATCCGGTACACGCGATGCGCATGCTGGTACGGGTTATCGGAATCGTTCCAATAGATCAGGATGCCGCTCCAGATCATGGTGAACAGCACCGGAAAGTTCACCCAGTGCATCCACCGTATGGCGAGCGGGTGCTTGCGTTCCAAACGGATGGACGCGCTCGCTTCCGGCACGTCCGCCGCCTCACCGGTGGCCGAAGGCGTCTTCCGGGGATCGGGTTGTTGGTGTGGAGACTTCATCAGGGACATCTCACTTTCTGCACGTCAGGGAGTGCTTGGGAGCAGCAGCGTTCCAGTGTTCGATTGAGCTTTCGCAGACCTTCCGCCAGCTGTCGCTGTGTCACGGCGGTGAAGCACAAACGAAAATGCGAGGAGTCGCGCTTGTTGCGCCGGGGCTCGAACGCCATGCCGGGCGCAACGCTGATCCCACTCGCCTCCAGCGCCCCGAAAAACTCGTCAATGTCCACGGACGCCACGATCTTGCACCAGAGGTAAAGCCCCCCGGACGGAACTCGGCACCGCAGCAGGCCATTCCGCAGCGAGGGCTCGAGCGCGGCCAGGGCAGCATCGCAAAGCCCACGATGATGGCTGCGCAGCTGCTGCAGATGACGATCAAACGCGCCCCGTTCGATCAGGTCTGCGAGCACCAGCTGGTTCAGGCCACCGGTAAACAGGTTCGAGCGCATCTTGATCAACGACAGCTGCTTCACCATGTAAAGCGGCGCGGTCAACCAGCCAATGCGCAGTCCGGGGGCCAGAATCTTGGAAAAGGTGCTGACGTTCACCACCTGGGAGTGCTTATCCAGCCTGTACAGGCTCTCCGGCATCGCGTTCTCCCCGAAGTACGTCTCCCGGTAAACGTCGTCCTCGAGAACCGGGGTTCTGTAGCGTCGCGCAAGCTCCAAAAGACCGTTGCGGGTCTTCAGGCTCATCACCCGCCCGGTTGGGTTCTGGAAGGTCGGCGTGGTGAAGATCATCTTGGGGCGGTAGCGCAGCAGCAGGTCCTCCAGCTGCCCAAGCGACCACTCCGTCCCCCAGGCAAGCAGGCGCGCCCCGGCTGACAGAAAACTCTGCAGTGCCCCCGGGTAGGTCGGAGCGTCCACAACCACGGCATCGCCAGGCTCGATCAGGCATCGGGCCATCAGATCGATGCCTTCCTGCGCGCCGGCGGTGATCATCACATGCTGCGGCGAAAATCCAAGCCACGCGGCGATGGCGGACCGAAGTCTCCCCTGGCCTTCCGTCGGCGCCACCGCCAGCGCCGACGGGATCGCTCCGTCGAGCACATGGGTCACGCTTGCCCGGTACATCTCTTTGGAAAAGATCTCGAGCGACGGCGTCCCTGCCGAAAAAGGGTAGCGGATCTCGCCCGCGCAGCTCCGCGCCAGCAGCTCCAGCACCGGCTCGTCCAGGGCATTGGCAAAGCGCGATATCTTGCCGCTCCAGGAAAAGCTCTCCTCGTCGGCGGGCACCGCGCACAGGTAAGCGCCTTTGCCGTGAATCCGCCGGATCGCGCCGCGGCGTTCCAGTTCGGCATAGGCCGCCGTCACCGTGTTTCGACTCACCGCAAGCCGTTCGGCAAGATCGCGCTCGCTCGGAAGCAGTTCCGACGTCAGAAACAGCCCCTCTTTCGCGCCCGCCAGCACGTGCTGTACAACGCGGGATGTCAACGTGCTGTCCATCAGGGGGTCATCCTGGTTGAGAAAACA
>CALMVL010000205.1:0-6417 GCA_937873265.1 uncultured Granulicella sp. | reverse complement strand
GTTGAGAAAACATCCGACGATCTACTTTGGATGCAGCAGGCCGTGGATCTCTAGGCCAGTTGGCGACTGGCCCTTTCCGGTCGCTCGGAAGGCCCCTCAGCCGGAACCCGGCCCTCGGCTGTTGGACGGAACAGGCTAAGGTAGTGGTGGGAGGCCGTTACCGCGCGCTCCGATGCTGCGGAGCGCCGCAGGAGCTCGTGGGGAGCTGCGGCCAGCCACCGTTTCAGCATGTTCTTCAAACTCTGCCCAAAGGGAGGCACCGGAATGAACGCGTTCACCTGCCTGATCGGAGGTCTCGTTGCCCTCGTGCCATGGCGGCTCGAAGCGCAGCAAGCGCCGAATCCGGTCGTTCTGAAAGGCCTTGCGGCTGTCACGGTGCTCAACAAAACACCCGAAGGCAAAGCCGCTCTTGCGGCAAACTTCACGGTCACCGGCGGGATCCAGACGGGCGCGCTGAGGCAACCGACGCTTCTGCCCTTCGCGGAACAGCAGGGGCAGGCCTTGCGCGATGCCTTCATCACCGGTGGAAACCTCGCGGAACTCTCAGACGGCCTGGGCACGACCCTTGGTGCCGCCTATCTGGCTCGCGCCCACTACACAGACCGAACCCACTTCACAAACCTGTCGGCATCGGTAGCAAACGTGATCCGCTACGCCGACGCAGCGACCGAAGAAGATTCAAACGCCGGCAAATACCTGTTTGCCAATGCGACCACGGATGGGAAGACGCCTGTCCCCAGGGCCCTGATGTCGCTTCTCCCCGAGATCGGCGGCGAAACCGACATCTTCGGGAAGATCTACGGGCTTCCGGCGGGGAGTCCCGGAGCGGACGCCTTCGGCGACTCGCGCCCCTTTCAAACCGAACCCGCCGTCTCGGCCATCGCCGGTCCTGACTACTTCAACGCGCCTGTCGATAGCCGCGGGTACACCCGCGGGCCGATCTCGAATCTGGTCAACAGCCCGTCCTACCCGAGCGGCCACACCACCTACGGCTACACCGGAGCGCTTCTTCTCGCCATCCTGGTGCCGGATCGATATCAGGAGATGATCGCCCGCGCTGCCGAATACGGCAACAACCGCATCATCATAGGCGCTCATTACGCCATGGATGTCCTCGGCGGCCGCACCCTGGCGCTCTACGACATGGCTCACCTTCTGGCAAACGACCCATCGTTCCTGAACCGTACGTCGAACGGGAACGTCGCCATCCAGGACTTCCAGGCAGCTGTCAAGGCCGCTCGATCGGACGTCACCTCCACCCTCGCGGAGATCTGCGGCAAACCGCTCGGGGAATGCGCGCGCGAAGATACAGGGCGCTTCAACAACCCGGCCGGCAACGAGGCGTTCTACTCGAGCACACAGACCTATCACCTGCCGGTCGTCTATGCAGACACGGCAAAAAGGGTCGAGGATGTCGGAAAGGTCGCTCCCGAGGCAGGGTACCTGCTGACGCTCGCGTTCCCCTGCCTGACCCTGGACCAGGCGGACCGGATCCTGACCGAAACCGAAGGTCCTGGAGGCGGCTTTCTGGACGACGGCTCGCCCTTCGGCCTCTATTCGCGGATCGATCTTTACGCGGCGGCTGGCCTCGTCAGATCACGGGCGTCCCCTTGCGCGAACCAGTCACCGCGAGATCCCTCAGCTCACCGGTGAGGCGATGGAAGGCCACGCCGGGATGTTCACCGGATTGCTCCACCCCCCCATCCACCGGCGGCCTGATCGACGGTCCGGCGCCTGCGTCCTCTGCCCCGCCCGGCCCGTCTTTCCAGACGGGACGAACCCGCGAGCAGGAGCTGTGGGCTTTTGACGGACTTTTTACGGTGTCGCAGGGTCTACTCATGCAAGGGCGCCGAAGCGAACATTGGCGGGTCCGCCGGCGCTGCCTGCATGTGCGCTCGCGATCCCACCTGCTCTCCGTCGAAACCATGCCCTCATCGGCATCGCCTACTATGGAAGTGATGCGCTTTTTCTCGAGATCGAGGGCCGAACAGCCCCAAGAGGACGGATTCATCGTGACCGGATGGTTGCAGCAGTTTCAGGGGGGAAACTCCCGCGCACGGGGAATCGCCATCTGGGGAACTCTGGTCTGCCTCGTTCTAGCCGCCGGATGCCGCAAGCAGGACGAAGCCAGCCGCGAAGCGCAGGAGGCCCCACCGGCGCCCCCGACATCCGTGCAGGCCGGCGAAGCCGGTCTCGTCACCGTCAGCAACCCTCAGCAGTTCCCGCTGGTTGCCGCCGTCACGCGCGAAATGTACAGCACCCTCAACGCCACCGGCAGCGTCAACCCGGACGTCTCGCGCGAGCTGCCCGTGCTCTCGCTCGCCAATGGCCGCGTCGTCAACCTCCGCGTCCGGCTCGGCGACACCGTGCGCAAGGGCCAGCCCATCATGGATGTGCAAAGCCCCGACATTGCCGTCGCCTTCGGCACCTACCTCAAGGCCGTCAGCGATGAACACCTGGCGCGGGTCACGCTGGAGCGCGACAAGGGCCTCTATGACAAGGGAGCCATCGCCAAGACGCAGCTCGAACAGGCCGAAAACAGCGAGCAGGACGCCGGGGCCGACCTTACCGCCAGCCAGCAGCAGCTGCGCATCCTCGGCGTCGACAAAAACAAGCCCGGCGACACCGTTACCATCTACGCCCCCACCTCCGGCGTAGTGATCGCGCAGAACGCCACCGCCGCCGCCGCCGCAGGCGTCAACTACGCGGGCTCCACCGGTTCGCTCACCATCGCCGATCTTTCCCACGTCTGGGTGGTCTGCGACGTGTACGAAAACGACCTCGCCTCCGTGCACCTCGGCGAGCAGGCCGAAATCCGCCTCGCCGCCTACCCCGGCAAAGTCCTCACCGGCACCATCGGCGACATCGGCGCCATCCTCGATCCATCCATCCGCACCGCCAAGGTACGCGTCCAGGTCCCGAACCCCGAAGGCATCCTCCGCCTCGGCATGTTCACCACGGCGACCTTCCAGAGCGCGAAGGAGACGCCCGTGGTCGCCGTCCCCAGCGACGCCGTGCTGCACCTGCGCGATCGCGCCTTTGTCTTTGAGCCGGTCGACGCCGCGGGCCACTACCGCACCGCGACCGTCGCCACCGGCCGCGGCGTCCCCGGCGGCGGCAATCTGATCGAAATCACGTCGGGCTTGCGCCCAGGACAGCAGGTGGTGGCAAACGCACTGGAACTGCAGAACACGGCGGCCCAGTAATGATTCGGAAGGTCGTCGATTTTGCGCTGAACAATCGATTCATCGTTCTCGTCGTCGCGGTTTTGCTCTTCCTGTGGGGCGCCATCTCGTTCCACAACCTGCCCGTCGAGGCCTACCCCGACGTCGCCAACAACTACGTCGAGATCATCACCCAGTGGCCCGGCCGCGCCGCCGAAGAGGTCGAGCAGCAGGTCACCGTGCCGCTGGAAATCGTCCTCGCCGGCATCCCCCACACCACCAGCCTGCGCTCCTTTTCGCTCGCCGGCCTGTCCGACATCAAGCTGATCTTTGACGACGACAGCGTCAACGACTGGAATCGCGAAAAGGTCGTCGAGCGCCTGTCGCAGGTCACGCTCCCCAACAATCTCCAGCCGCAGATCGGCACCGACTGGAGTCCCGTCGGCCAGATCTACTGGTACACCCTCGAAAGCTCCAACCCCGCCTACGACCCCATGTCGCTCAAGAGCCTCGAAGACTGGACCCTCGAGCGCCAGTTCCGCTCCGTCCCCGGCGTCGTCGACGTCTCCTCCTTCGGCGGTCCCACCCGCGAGTACCAGGTCATCCTCGACCCCGACAAGCTCATCCAGTACGGCCTCACCGTCGCCCAGGTCAAGCAGCAGCTCGTCGCCAACAACGTCAACGCCGGCGGCAGCTTCATCGAGGTCGGTCAGCAGCAGATCAACGTTCAGGCCATCGGCCTCTACCACTCCGTCGACGACATCGCCCAGACCGTGCTCAAAGCCCAGAACGGAACCGCTCTGCGCGTCCGCGACGTGGCCAACGTGATCGAGGGCCCCAAGATCCGCCTCGGCCAGATCGGCAAGACCTTCCGCGTCAAAGACGGCAGACTGATCGAGAACCAGGACGCCGTCGAAGGCATCGTGCTCCTCCACAAGGGAGCCAACTCCGACGAGACCCTCGAAGGCATCCACGCCAAGGTCGATGAGCTGAACCATCGCATCCTTCCCCCCGGCGTCAAAGTCGTTCCGTTCCTTGATCGCTCCGACCTCCTTCACCTCACCACCCACACCGTCCTCCATAACCTCACCGAGGGCATCCTCCTCGTCGTCGTCATCCTCTTCCTCTTCCTCGGCAACCTCCGTGGCGCCCTCATCGTCGCCCTCACCATCCCCTTCTCGCTGCTCTTTGCCTCCATCTGCCTCGACCTCCGCCACATCCCCGCCAACCTGCTCTCGCTCGGCGCTCTCGACTTCGGCATGGTCGTCGACGGAGCCGTCGTCATGATCGAAAACATCGTCCGCCACCTCAGCCACCCGAGCAAGCGAACCGATCTCACGGTCATGCAGCAGATTCGCGAGGCTGCCTACGAGGTCCAGCGGCCCGTCTTCTACGCCATCGGCATCATCATCACCGCCTACCTGCCCATCTTCACGCTGCAGTCGGTTGAGGGCCGCCTGTTCAAGCCCATGTCGTGGACCGTCGCCTTTGCCCTGCTCGGGGCGCTCATCTTCTCCATCGTTCTCGCGCCCGTGCTCGCCAGCTTCCTCTTCCGCAAGGGCACGTCGGAGTGGGAAAACCCCGTCCTCCGCTGGGTCACGAATCGCTACCGCCACGCCGCCCAGTGGGCGATCGAGCACCGCGTCGTCACCTTCGGCGTCGCGCTCCTCGCGCTGGCCACAACCGTCCTTCTGCCGGTCTCGGGCGTCATCGGCTCCGAGTTCCTGCCGCACCTCGACGAGGGCGCCATCTGGGTTCGCGGCACCCTCGCCCCCAGCACCGGACCCACCGACTCCAAGGCCGTCGCCGACCGCGCCCGCGCCGTGCTCAGCGCCTTCCCGGAGGTCACCCAGGTCGTCAGCCAGATCGGCCGCCCCGACGACGGCACCGACGCCACCGGCTTCTTCAACACCGAATACTTCGTCGACCTCAAACCCAAGGCCGAGTGGCGTCCCGTCTTTCGCGAGGACAAGGAAGAGCTCATCGGAGCCATGAACCGCGAGCTCTCCAAAGCGCCCGGCGTCGTCTGGAACTTCTCCCAACCCATCTCCGACAACGTCGAAGAGGCCGTCTCCGGCGTCAAGGGCGAGCTCGCCGTCAAGCTCTACGGCACCGACCTCAAGACCCTCGAAGCCAAGGGCGACCAGATCGTCGAAGTCATGTCGCACATCAACGGCATCGCCGACCTCGGCCTCTTTCGCGTGCTCGGCCAGCCCAACCTCAACTTCACCATCGACCGCGAAGCCGCCGCCCGCTTCGGCATCAACGTCGCCGACATCCAGGACGCCATCGAGAGCGCCGTCGGCGGCAACGCCGTCACCCAGGTGCTCGAAGGCGACGCCCGCTACGACGTCACCCCGCGCTACAGCCCGCAGTTCCGCGCCACCCCCGACGCCATCGCCAACATCCGCCTCGTCTCGCCCAGCGGGGAGCGCGTCTCGCTCGCGCAGGTCACCAAACAGGGAATCGAAGACGGCGCCGAAGAGATCTACCGCGAAGACGGCCTGCGCTACGTCGCCATCAAGTACAGCGTGCGCAACCGCGACCTCGGCAGCACCGTCGAAGAGGCCATCGGCAAAGTCAACAGGCAGGTGAAACTGCCCCCCGGCTACAAGCTCGACTGGGCCGGCGAGTACGAAAGCCAGAAGCGCAGCTCGCGTCGCCTCATGATCGTCCTGCCCATCACCGTCCTCATCATCTTCATCATCCTCTACGCCATGTTCGGCTCGTTCAAATGGGCCATGCTCATCCTCGCCAACGTCGCAATGGCGCCGCTCGGCGGCATGCTCGCCCTTCTGCTCACGCACACCCACTTCAGCGTCTCGTCCGGCGTCGGCTTCCTCGCCCTCTTCGGCGTCTCCGTCCAGACCGGCATCATCATGCTCGAATACATCAACCAGATGCGCGTGGCCGGCCACTCGGTCGAGCAGGCCGCCATCGAGGGGGCCGTGCTTCGCCTCCGTCCCATCATGATGACCATGCTCGTCGCCACCCTCGGCCTTCTGCCCGCCGCCCTCTCGCACGGCATCGGCTCGGACTCCCAGCGGCCTTTTGCCATCGTCATCGTGGGCGGTCTGGTCGGCGCGCTTCTGATCAGTGTCTTCCTTCTGCCCACCCTGTACGTCTGGGTCGCGCGCGAGACCGACGTCCTCCCTGTACGCGAACTGGAGTTTGAGAACTGATGCCAGCCTCCCTGTCCCTGCCCATCGCTCTGCGCACGGCTCTTCTTCTGACCGTCCTCCCGGCTGTGGTG
>CALMVL010000204.1:14197-25981 GCA_937873265.1 uncultured Granulicella sp. | reverse complement strand
GCCTCACCCCAGACCTGCTCCCCGCGCCCGCCTTTCGCGACACCACAGTCACCCCCGGCCATCGCTACCTCTACCGCGTCACCGCCGTCGACGGCCACGGCAACGAGAGCCCTCCCAGCTCGCCCGTCGAGGAAACCGCCGCCGCCCCGTCCGGCACATCTCCGCCGCGATGACGCTCGAGCCCGGCGACCCATCCTCACGGGGACGCCCGCGGGCGTCGATTCCTTGGAAGCCGGCGATCGCATCCAAATATCCATCGCCGGCCTCGGTACTCTCTCGAATTCCGCCGAGGCTGAATCTTCTGCTTGAACCCGGCAAGCTAGGTGTCTGCAAGAAATTGCGCTCCACCCGACTCCGCTTTGGTACCATATCTCGTTAGCCTTTGAAGGAGCTCCACCATGGCAACCCTACTCGAACAGCTCCGCACCATGACCACCGTCGTCTCGGACACCGGCGACTTCAACTCTATTAAGAAGTTCAAGCCGCAGGACGCGACGACCAACCCCTCGCTGCTGCAGGCTGCCGCGCAGATGCCCGAGTACCAGTCCGTCGTCGACGATGTTCTCAAGACCGCCCGCGAGCAGGCCGGCGAGAATGCCACCGACAAGGAGGTTGCCGCGCAGGCCTTCAAGACCCTCGCCGTCGCGTTTGGCCGTAAGATCCTCGACATTGTCCCCGGCCGCGTCTCGACCGAGGTCGATGCTCGCATGTCCTTCGACCGGGAAAAGACACTCGAGCAGGCCCGCGACATCATCCATCAGTACGATCAGGCCGGCATCTCCCGCGACCGGGTCCTGATCAAGATCGCTTCCACCTGGGAGGGCATCAAGGCCGCCGAGATTCTCGAGCGGGAGGGCATTCACTGTAACCTGACCCTGCTCTTCGGCCTCCATCAGGCCGTCGCCTGCGCGGAAGCCAAGGTCACCCTCATCTCGCCCTTCGTCGGCCGCATTCTCGACTGGTACAAAAAAGACACCGGAAAGGACTTCCAGGGGGCGGATGACCCCGGCGTCCAGTCCGTCACCACCATCTACGACTACTACAAGAAGTTCGCCTACAAAACTCAGATCATGGGAGCGAGCTTCCGCAATATCGGCGAGATCGAAGAACTCGCCGGCTGCGACCTGCTCACCATCTCCCCCAAGCTGCTCGGCGAGCTCGACTCGACCCAGGGAACGCTTGAACGCAAGCTCGACCCCTCCAAGGCCGCCTCCATGACGATTGAGAAAATACCCATGGACCAGCAGACCTTCGAGAAAATGCATGCGGAAGACCGCATGGCGCACGACAAGCTGAAGGAGGGCATCGAAGGCTTCTCGAAGGCGCTGGAGGACCTCGAACAGATGCTCGCCAAACGTGTCGCCGAGGTCTCCTCCGGCCAGCCACAGGAGATGGTCGCCAAATAGCCACCGGACGGCTTACCGGAAGCGGCATGCCGGTGAGTCGTCCCACCCGACCTTGGGGTGTACACTTCGACGCAGCGTTCGCCGTAAAATCAGGCGTCTCCGGCAAGACGGAGGAGTACGGTAGCGATCGCTTTTGCTGCTCCCCGCACGCCTCCGATGCCCTTGGCCCAGGTTGATCGAACGTCACACGTCGCGTCAGATGCTCCAAGGCTCCACAACATCCGGGAGCTGAACGGCGTCCGTGGACTGGCCGCGATCATTGTTTTCTTTGCCCACTCCCTCGGTTACATCGGCCCCGACCCGCGTTGGGGTCCCGTCATTAACGCCACGAACGCCGTTGCTCGCGCCTTCAACTCCTGGGTCGATGTCTTCTTCGTCCTTTCCGGATACCTGATTACCTCGATCCTGCTTCGCCGCCGCAGCTCCCCGGACTACTTCCGCAGCTTCTACTGGCGTCGCGCTCTTCGCATTCTGCCGCTGTACGCCGCTGCCCTGACCTCTATTCTGCTGCTATTCCCGCATGCGGGACCCTACGTGCTGCTTTCGACGTTTTTTCTCGCCAACTTCAACGGCTTCTTTCACATCAGTTTCGACGGCCCCTTCTGGACGCTGGGCATCGAAGAGCAGTTCTATCTGCTGTGGCCTGGCATTCTGCATCGCCGGTCCATCGCGCAGCTTCGCCGGCTTTCGCTCGGCATCGCAATCTCGGTCATTCTGTTCCGCTTCGCCGCCGCTTTGGCCTCGCATAACAACTTCAATCTCACCTTCTTCCGCGTGGATGGGCTCGCCATCGGAGCCTGGCTGGCGTGCTACTTCTTCGAGCGTAAGCCGACCGATGCCCTTCGCCGCCGCGAGAACCTTTGGTTCACCGGCACCCTCGCGATCGGAGCCGGCATTGCCATCCTGGCCGGCGTGCTTGGCACCACCATGCTGCATCCACAGTACCTTCCGCGAGCGCTTGCGATCACGGGCATGGTGGTGGCCTACACCGGCTTCTTCGGCTTACTGCTGGCGCACCACGGTCAGAGCGGGCCTCAGTCTTTGTTACGCACGCGTGTGCTCGGCTTCTTCGGACTGATCAGCTACGCGTTTTACATGACGCACATCTACGTCATCCTGCTTTACGATCGCTGGCACGTCCCACTCGTCCCTGGCGACGTCCCGCACTATCTTTTGCGCTTCTTCGTCGCCTTTGCCGCGACGACGGCGCTCAGCCTGCTCTCGCGCTACCTCATCGAGCTACCCGCGCTCAGCCTGCGACGGCTTGTGCTTCCACCGAACGTGCCTCCGGCGGAGACGCAGCTGCCGCTCAGCCGGGCGTAGACCGATCACCCACGAAGCGAGGCGGTGTCGCCTCTGCTCGCAGTTTTCTGTCGCACGCTCCTCTACAAGATGTAGCGGCTCAGATCCTGGTCTTTCACGATGGACGCGACCTGCTGCCGCACATACTCCGGATCGATGACGATCACCTTTTCGATGCCGTTCGCCGTCTGTCGCTCGATCACCGGCAGCGGTGGCGCGGGCGGCTGCGGCTCGCTGCGCAGCGGAGCCGACGCGCCGATCTCAGCGACGACGCCTTCCTGCGTCGCCTCGCCGCGCGCGGCCCTGGAGATATCCGGAGCCTGAAAGGAGATTTCATCGAGGACACGCTCGAGAATTGTGTGCAGCCGCCGCGCGCCGATGTTTTCGGTCGTCTCATTCACGCGAAAGGCGAACTGCGCCATCTCCTGGATCGCCTCGGGAGTGAACTCGAGTTTCAGCCCCTCGGTCTCAAGCATCGCCGTGGACTGCTTAACCAGGGAGCTCTTCGGCTCGGTGAGAATGCGAACGAAATCCTGCACGGTGAGCGAATGCAGCTCGACCCGGATGGGGAAGCGGCCCTGCAGCTCTGGGATGAGATCGCTTGGCTTCGAGACGTGAAACGCGCCGGCCGCGATAAACAGGATGTGGTCGGTCGAGACCATGCCGTACTTCGTGTTGACTGTGGTGCCCTCAACGATCGGCAGGATGTCGCGCTGCACGCCCTCGCGGCTCACGTCCGGTCCGTGTCCGCCCTCGCGTCCGGCGATTTTATCGATCTCGTCGAGGAACACCATGCCGGAGTCTTCCACCCGATCGACCGCAAGCCGCGTCACCTGGTCCATGTCGATCAGCCGCGACTCTTCTTCCTGCACCAGGTACTCGAAGGCGTCGGCGACCTTCATCTTGCGGCGTTTGGTGCGCTGGCCGAAGATCGCCGGCAGCATCTCCTTGAAGCTCGTGTCCATCTCGTCGGGGCTGTTGGTGATCACCTCAAAGCTCGCCTGGTTGCGGTCGCGCACGTCGAGCTCGACCATGCGCTCGTCCAGCTTGCCTTCGCGGAACTGCTGGCGCAGCTTCTCCCGCGAGCGCTGGTATGCATCACCGCCGGCGGCGGCGTGATCGGCGGCAGCTTCGCGCCGGGCCTTCGCGCCGTCGTGCTGTCCGGGTTCGTCCTGCACCTCGACCGGCAGCTCCACCAGGTTGCTTTCGCGCACGTCTTCCGGGCTGACCAGCTTCGTTCCGGTTCGCTCGGCCGCGGCCGCCAGCCGATCGACGCCACCCGGCGCGGCGTTGGCCACTGCCTCGGATGCGGTCACGGTTGGCGGCGGCAGCAGCAGGTCGAGCAGCCGTTCTTCCGCGGCCAGCTCCGCCTTGTCCTCGACCTCTTCGAGCTTCTCTTCGCGCACCATGTCGATGCCGATCTCGACCAGATCGCGCACGATCGACTCGACATCACGCCCCACATAGCCGACCTCCGTAAACTTCGAGGCCTCGACCTTAAGGAACGGCGAGTTTGTCAGCTTGGCCAGACGTCGCGCGATCTCCGTTTTGCCCACGCCGGTCGCGCCGATCATGATGATGTTCTTCGGCATGATCTCTTCGGCCAGCTCCGGCGGCAGCTTCTGCCGGCGCATGCGGTCGCGCAGCGCAATGGCCACGGCGCGCTTGGCCGCCTGCTGGCCGACAACATACTTATCCAGCTCTGAAACAATTTCGCGCGGCGTCATCTCATCGATTGCCAGCGCCTGATCTTCAGCCGTTCCCGGCAGGTAAATCGCCATATCCTCTAACTCCCACTCACTCACGAAAACTAAGACGGAGAACGAAGACCGAAGCGGACTATTCCGCCTTCAGCTCTTCGATCGTGATCCGGTCATTGGTATACAAGCAGATCTGCCCTGCAATCAGCAGGCTCTTCTCCGCCACCTCGCGGGCGGTCATCTGCGTGTTTTCGAGCAGCGCCCGAGCGGCCGCCAGCGCATAACTCCCGCCCGAGCCGATGGTCGCAATCCCCTCATCCGGGTCGATCACGTCGCCGTTGCCGCTCAGCACAAAGGTCTGCTTCGCGTCGGTCACAATCAGCAGCGCCTCCAGCTGACGCAGCAGCTTGTCGGTCCGCCAGTCCTTCGCGAGCTCCACCGCTGACCGGCCCAGGTTGCCGGCGTACTGCTCAAGCTTCGTCTCAAACCGGGCAAACAGGCTGAAGGCATCGGCCGTCGACCCCGCAAACCCTGCCAAAACCTTGTCCTGATACAGACGCCGGATCTTGCGCGCGGAGTGCTTCATGACCGTGCCGCCCAGCGATACCTGCCCATCGGCCGCCATCACCACCGCGTCCCCGCGGCGAACGCAAATGACCGTGGTCGACCGCACCCGCCGGCCCTCGCCCACATCCAGCGGGTGACCGCTCGCGCTGCTCGGACCCGGCATTCCCCGCGCCAACTCACCCACCGCTACCACACCTTCGTCGTCACCCTGTCTGTTCATGCGCATCCCCCAGTATAGAGCCTGCGCCGGCTGCCGACCCGGCACCTACCCGGCGAGAGATGTTGCAACTGCCGGCATCCGATTCCATCCAATGGAGCGTGACCGAAGACCGCAACACCGAAGCCGATCCGCCCACGCTCAACTGGATTTGCACCGGACCGCCTGACGCACCCACTGTGGTGTTCCTTCACGCGGTCGGCTACGACCTGACCTACTGGGATCGGCAGATCGAGGCGCTTAGCCCCGCGTACCGGGTTGTGGCGTTCGATCTTCCCGGCCACGGCCGCTCCCCTGGCCGAGCGGAGGACTGGAGCTTTGGGTATGCCGTTGCGGCCGTTTCGCGCCTGATTGAGGCCATCAGCCCGAAGCCGGTCCACCTGGTCGGCATCTCGTTCGGTGGCATGATCGCGCAGGCGACCGTGCTGGCGCGCCCTGATCTGTTCCGCTCGCTCACGCTGATCGGTACGGCCGCGAGCTTCCCCGAACCGGCCCGCGTTGCCATGCGAGCCCGCGCGGAGCTCACCCGCAGCGGCGGCATGCAGGCGGTGCTTCCTTCCAGCCTTGATCGCTGGTTCACGCCCCAAACGCGCCTTCGGCGGCCGGATCTGATTGACCGTGTCGCGAAGACGATGCTGGCGGACGATCCCGCGGTCCACGCCGCCATATGGGAGCTGATCGCCACCTTTGACGTGCACGACCGGCTGTCCGAGATCCATCGCCCTACGTTGGTTATGGTGGGCGAACTCGATCCCAGTACGCCGCCGGCGGCAGCCACCGCGCTGGCCGACGCCATCTCCGGGGCAAGGGTGGTCCTTCTCCCGAACACCTCGCACATGGCGAACCTGGAATCTTCAGAGGCGGTCAACGTGGAGCTGAGGCGATTTCTTGACGCCCACTAGAAGGCCCTCATCTCCGATATCCTCACCTCAAGCACCATGCTGCCCCCTGCCATCTCGCAGACCGCCCATGCCCTGCGCTCCCCGCGCACACTTTCGCTGTTTGCGCTGTCGCTCGTCGCGGCTGCCGGCTACCTGGCATGGCGGCGCAACCAGCACGAGCCCACGGCCGAGGAGGTGGAACGCGACCGCCGCGAGGCCCTCGCCGCGCTCGGCCGCATCACCGACGGCAACATCCTCGAGATTCAGTGGGCGGAAGACCCGAACCTCGATACGCCGCACACCCTCATCTACCAGTACCGCATCTCGGGCGTGACCTACGAGTGCGCCCAGGACGTGAGCCCGCTCGCGGAGCACCTCCGCAACGTGCGCCTCGACCTCCCCATTCAGGTGCGCTTCGACCCGCGCAGCCCCGCCGACTCGATCGTCGTCGCCGAGACCTGGTCCGGCCTGCGCCCCGACACGGCCCACGTCCCGATTTCCGACACCACCACCTCCTAGCTGCCCTCGCCACCGGGGCGGACGCGCCGAGCGAGACGTGTCTCAACGCTGCGGCGGCACAGGCTCGCGTTGAACCCTGCTTGCGCCGGGCATAAACTGAAGGTATGCACATGGTGGCTACCCCGAACCGCGGCATGCAGCGCGTCCTCAAGGCCTCCATGGCCGCCACGGCCGTCTACGTCCTGGCCACCTTTGTCTTCGGCCTGCGGGCGCACTCGCTCGCGCTGCTCTCGGAGGCCGGCCACAATCTGTCGGACCTCCTCGCCATCCTGCTTTCGTTCGTCGCCGTCTACCTCCAGACGCGTCCTGCGACCGACCAGAAGACCTTCGGGTACCAGCGCGCCGGCGTTCTGGCCGCCTTTGTCAACGCGCTCACGCTGGTGGTGCTGTCGGTCTGGATCGCCATCGCCGCTCTTCACCGCTTCTCTGTTCCCGCAGCCGTCGAGCCGCGGCTGATGATGTCGGTCGCCGCCGCCGGCGTGGTCATGAACGGCGCCATCGCGACCCTGCTGTGGCGCTTCTCGGGGGACGTCAACATCCGCTCCGTCTTCCTCCACATGCTCGGCGACACGCTGTCGACGGCCGCCGTCATCCTCGGCGGCCTCGGCATCCTGCTGACGGGCTACCGCTGGATCGATCCCGCGCTCTCGATGGTGATCGCCGCCATGATCCTTTGGAGCTCGGTCGGCATCGTCCGCGAAACCCTTCACATCCTGCTCGAAGGCACGCCGCGCTCCGTGCAGCTCACGGATGTGCGCGCGGCCATGAGCTCCGTTTCCGGCGTCCTCGACGTGCATGACCTCCACATCTGGAGTCTCACCTCGCACTCCCACGCGCTTGCGAGCCATGTGACCATCGCCGAGATGCCCATCTCCGCCTGCGAACAGATCCTCGACGGGTTGCGTTCCGCCCTGAGCCACCGCTTTCACATCCACCACACGACGATCCAGTTCGAAACCCGCGGCTGCGAGACCACGCACGGCTGCGCCGCGCCACCGCCGCTTGAAGCGCCATCGGCCCATGGGCATCACCACCATGGCCACAGCCACGCGCACTAGCGCCCCCCGAGATTGCCGCCCAGAGTGCTTGACACCGCGACATCGCGCACGCCCCGCCTGCAGGGAAAGGTCGCCCACATTACCGGAGCCGCAAGCGGCATTGGAGCGGCCGTTGCTCGCGCCTTCGTCTCCGAAGGTGCGTTCGTCCTGCTTAGCGACATCCAGGATGACGCCGGGAGAGAGACGGCCGAAGCACTCGGCCCCCTGGCCTCCTACAAGCGGCTCGACGTCCGCGAGGAGGCTGACTGGACCGCTGTGATCGACGCCGTCGTGGCGCAGCATGGTCGACTCGACATCCTCGTCAACAACGCCGGAATTACCGGCTTTGAAGGCACGCCCGTGCCTCATGATCCTGAACACGCCAGCCTCGCAGACTGGCACGCGGTGCTCGCGACCAATCTCGATGGAACCTTTCTGGGCTGCAAGCATGCGATCCGCGCGATGCGTTCGCGGGGGACGGGTTCGATCGTTAACGTTTCCTCGCGCTCCGGGCTAGTGGGCATCGCCGGCGCCGCTGCCTACGCCGCCAGCAAAGCGGCCGTCCGGAACCATACCAAGACCGTCGCGCTCTACTGCGCGGAACAGGGCTGGAGCATCCGTTGCAATTCGATCCATCCCGCCGCGATCCTTACGCCGATGTGGGAACCGATGCTTGGCCAGGGCGAGGGCCGCCGGCAGCGTATGGAGGCCGTCGTCAAAGACACACCGCTGCGCCGCTTCGGTTCCGTCGAGGAGGTCGCGGCCGTCGCCCTGCTGCTTGCCTCCGACGAGGCCACCTACATCACAGGAACCGAGATCAACATCGACGGCGGCCTGCTCGCCGGCTCAGCCGCGGCCCCTGCGCGAGCCGAACCAGAGGGTCAATCGCGCTGACTGGCTTCGTCACTGCCCGTCTGTTTCCAACACCCGGAACCAGAAGGTCGCTCCCTCGCCGACGGCGCCCGTGCCCCACACCGTTCCGCCATGCCGCCGCAGGATCCGCGCGACGGTCGCCAGGCCGACGCCGGTTCCGTCGAACTCTTCGCGCGCGTGGAGGCGGCTGAACGGCTGAAACAACTTCCCCGCCTGCTCCGGGGAAAACCCGGCGCCGTTGTCGCGAACGAAAAAGGCGCGGTCCGCCGCCGACCAGCCCACGCGGATCTCCGCCCGCTCCTTCCGCCCGGTAAACTTGAACGCGTTACTCAGCAGATTCTGCAGAAGCGCTCGCAGCAATCTTCGGTCGCCGGTCACCCACAACTCCGGATCGATCTCAAACCGAACCTTGCGCCCAGGCAGTGTTTCGGTCAGCTCCTGCGCGATCTCGCCGGCGAGTGTACTCAGATTTACCCGCTCGCGCGAGAGCTCCGCACGGGTGACGCGCGAAAGCTGAAGCATGGCGTCGATCAGCTCGCCCATCCGCACCGCGCCCCGGCGCACCCGCGTCAGATATCCACGACCCGTCTCGTCCAACACCCCGGCGTAGTCCTCCTCGATCGCCGCCACGAAGCCGTCGATGGTTCGCAGAGGCGCTCGCAGATCGTGCGAAACCGAATAGCTGAAGGTCGTCATCTCCTCGTTGGCTGCACGCAGATCGGAGGTGCGCTTCTCCACGCGCGATTCCAGCTCGGCATTCAGCAGCCGCAGATCTTCGGTTCGCTGACGTGCCTCCACGACCGCTATCTGCAGCTTCCGCGTCTGCTGCAGCGCCGCGTCTTCAAGCGCCGGAATCAGCAGCTGCAGCGTCGCAATCTCCGCCTGCTGCCGCTCCCGGAAAGCTGCGTCGGTCGCCGCTGCGGCCGCAGCCAGGCCATCGCGAAAGACAGGCCCGCGGACAAACGGCAGCAGCACCAGTTTCGTGCTCAGCGCGATGGTGCGAAACAGGTCCGCCGCCTCGCGCGAGATCGCCGCCTTCGAGAAGACGATGACGGCGAACAGGTCACCCGAGGGTAGCAGCCCGCCGAACCCCAACACCGAGCGCACCCCGTGCTCCGCCACAAAGGCCTGCCCCGGCACGGATGCGCTTCCCAGCGCCTCCTCCACATGAAACACGTTGAAGGACCGCTGTTGCGCGTCGAGCAGAACGTCCTCGCTTGGGCGAAGCACGTCGGAGACAGAGAGCCCCATCTGCTGGATGAGCTGTGCAATCATCGGCGCACGCTCGACGACTGCGACGCTCTCAAGCGGAATAGCCCGGTGCCCGCGCGACCCTTGACGGCCGTTCCACTCCGCCCGCTCACCGCTGCTGCCGAGCAGCGTCAGGCACGGAATTTCGTCGATCCCGTCCGCCTGATCCGGGCTTTGCAGCGAGGCCCGGGCGACCCTGGCCAGATCGTCCGGCAGCCGGCTCACCGGATGCGTGATGAAACATCGCACCAGAGCGCACGCCTGCTGGCCATCGACCCCCACCAACGCGGAACGCAGATAGTCCACGACGCGCTGCGCAGCTTCCTCCATGGAGTTGCTGGCGTTCAGACCGCGCAGCTCCCGGCCACAGCGAATCATGTCGCTCAGGGCGAAGTCCATCAGGCAGAAGCTCTCCTGCGACCCGGCTCCGTCCGTTCCCGATTCGTCACCCCGCGCCCACATTCTCCCGAGTGTAGAGCAGCCGCGCCCATCCCCGGTAAACATCCAAGCCGCCGTATCCCTCGTCGCACACCACCCGCACGACGGCCCAGCCCTTGGCAGAAGGCAAAGGAAGCAGCAGCGCCCGGTCGGCCTCCACCGCTTCGTGCCTCATCTGCCTTCCCCACCGGCTCTATACCAGCTGCGCATCCAGGGAGATCTCTGCCGCCTTCAGCACACGCGAAACAGGGCACCCTTCCTTCGCCTTCTTCGCCAGTTCGTCAAACTTCTCCTTTTCGACTTTGGGTACGCGCGCTCGCGTCACCAGATGAATCTTGGTGATGGACGGCCCATCGTCGGTCTTTTCCATCGTCACGACTGCCGTCGTCTCCAGCGAATCCGGCGGCATACCCGCGTCGGTCAGCTGTGCGCTCAGCGCCATGGTGAAGCAGCCCGCGTGCGCCGCCGCAATCAGCTCCTCCGGATTCGTTCCGACGCCGTTCTCAAACCGGGTGGAAAAGCTGTATTGCGTCTCCTTGAGCACACCGCTTTGCGTAGAGATGGTGCCGTTTCCGTCCTTCAACCCGCCATGCCAAACCGCATTTGCGCTTCGATCCATCGACTTCTCCTCCGATTCCGCCAAACCTCCGCGGTCCCTCTCTTCTGATGCCGCCCATCCGGCTTACGGCGTGAACCATGCATCACCACCCTCGGAATCACCATCAAAAGAAGAAGGACGTAAGAGAACTGCAGTAGCGTCCCCGCGTGTGACCGAAACCGTTGATCGACTCAGGAGTTGTCCGATGATCCGCAAGCAGAATCGCAAGAAGATCCTTCTCTCCCAGGCCCTCGCCCTCGCCATCCTCAGTACCGCCTCCGGCTTCGCTCTTGCCCACGCTCAGCAGTCGACGACGACGACCACGAGCACGCCCATCACCAGCCAGACTCCTGTGACCAACCAGAACGTGCCCGGAAGCACCACCACGACCACCTCCACGACCACGCCGATGACGAAATCCGAGCTGAAGGCACAGCGCAAGCAGCAGAAGCACCAGGAAAAAGCCGACAAAGCAAATGCGAAGGCGGCTAAGGATCAGGCCAACGCCGTGAAACAGCAGAATAAGGCGATCGATCAGCAGGAAAAGTCCACCCAGCCCCAGTAGACGTGACGCGATCTACCTGAGGTCCTCTTTGCATTTTTCCTGATGCTCGGCGATGTTGGGGTACACACACCAGCGCCGTTCGCCCCCACACACCAGCAAACTGCCCCGGGAAGGAACCACTTCACTTGATCTGCGACATCATTCTGCGGGCCGCGCACTTCCATGTCGCCGTCCAGGCCACACGCGAACTCCTTTTTGAAGACGAAATTTATCAGCCCGGCCACCAGCGTCAGCTCGATGAAGCCGCCAACTTCCTCCTTCTCGACTGCGACCTCCACTCCCGCGAAGCCGCCGTCGAGTGGGTTCGGCTAAACGTAGCCCGCCTCCAGTCGCAGGTCGCCGATACGATGCGCCCAACGCTCACACCCATGGGCTGGCAGATTCTCTGGGTGCAGGCTCTCGAACCCGCCGCGTGGTCTGTCAGCTTGCA
>CALMVL010000204.1:0-14097 GCA_937873265.1 uncultured Granulicella sp. | reverse complement strand
CGCCCGTGCTATTCGCTCGCCCTCCGCGCCGCGGCAAATTCGTCGCCCTGGTTCCATTCCACTCCCCGCGGCGCGGTGATCGCCTCCCATCCGAGCTCCATCCCGAACCGCGCCAGCTTTGCATTCCCGCGGAAGTCCATGTCGGGCGTGTAGTTGTCGCTGAAGTTATGGTAGCGATGCTCGTTGTAGTCCTTTTCCTGCGCCTCGCCCCATGCCTTGTCGTGGCCTTCGTAGAGCGTTCCCGTATCGATCGAGAACGCCGGAATACCGACGCGCGAGAGCGAAAAGTGGTCCGACCGGTAGTAGCTGCCCGCCTCCGGCCGCGGGTCAGGCACGATCGCGAGGTCAAACCGCTTCGCCGTCTGCTCCACCTCGGGGAAGAACGTCGTCCGCTGCGCCCCATTGACGTTGACCTCGCGCGGAATCCCCACAGGCAAGATCATGTCGTAGTTGATGTCGAGCGCGATCTGTCCCGCCGGCACCGGCGGATGCTGCCCCAGGTATTCGCTACCGAGCAGCCCCTGCTCTTCCGCCGTCACGGACGCAAAGATCACATCGTGCGGCGGTTGGATGCCCATCTGCGCCCACGCCCGTGCTTCCTCAAGCAGAATGCCGCAACCCGTTCCGTTATCCGCTGCGCCGTTGTACACGTTGTCGCCCTTCATCCCCGGCACGAAGCCAAGGTGATCGAAGTGCGCCGTGTACATCACGGCCTGGTCGCGCCCATGCTCCGCGCCGGGCAGGATCCCAATGACGTTGGGCGAATCAAAGGGGCGAATCGTCGACTCCACATGCGCCTTCAGCTTCACCGGGAGCTCCACCGCTTTGAAGCCCTTCCTGCCCGCCGCGTCCATCTCCGTTTCGAGATTCATCCCGCTCGCCGCGAAGATCTTGCGCGCGACTTCGAGCTGCACCCAGCTTGCCGCCTCAAGCTTTGGATTCGCGTCATCCCGCAGATACGTCTTCTCGCTCGTGTTTGAGTTCTGGACCACCGACCACCCGTAGCTCGCCAGGTCCGTGCGGTGGATGATGAGCGCGCCGACCGCGCCCATCCGCGCCGCCTGCTCGAACTTGTAGGTCCATCGCCCGTAGTAGGTCATCGCCTTGCCGCCGAAAAACTTGGGATCATCCGACGGCGGATCGCCCACGATGCACAGAATCACCTTGCCCTTCACGTCGACGCCGGCAAAGTCATTCCAGCCAAACTCGGGCGCCGTTACGCCGTACCCCACAAAGACGATGGGCGCATCGATCTCCGCCAGCGGCTGATGCTGTTGATTGCTCACCGTGTAGTCGTCGCCGTACCTCAGGTCGATGGGGGCGGCTTTCGCCGGCTCAATCTGAAAGGTCGTCCTGGACGCATCGGCCTTGACACCCACAAAAGCCACCTGTTGCAGGTACGTCCCGTTATCGCCCCCCGGCTTGAGCCCATCGAGCGCAAACTGCGTCGCAATGTACTTCGCGGCGATCTCGCTGCCGCGCAGACCGGGACCGCGACCCTCCAGCAGGTCGTCGGCCAGGAACCGCACATGCGCCCGGATCTTTTCCGCATCGATCGACGCCTCGGCGGACTTCACCTCAGCCGGGATCCTTTGCGCGGCCGCACCGGCGACCGCCAACGCCAGCCACCCGGTCGCCGCCATTGCTCGGCCTGTCACGAAGTTTGTCGCACGGGATCTCCCTCGCATCCACGCATCTCCTCCCCGCACCCGGGTCACTCTCTTGTACACCTCTCGCGCAGAAGGCCAGCTTACAGCACCTCACCGGGCGAGCCATCGAGACCGTCTTCCGGCTCGTCCGGGAGCCGCTGCGGCGCCGCCCCGCCCGACATCGGCGAGCGCATGACGCCCATACGCTGGAGCACTTTGCGCGTTAGCCCGGTCAACGGCAGATCCGTAAGCTGCCTTTGCCGCACCCAGCTCAGCGCCTCTTCGGCCAGCGGAACCGCATCGCGCAGCGTCCGGTCTTCGAGCCCCGACTCGCTGAAGATCCGCACGTAGTAATTCGTATTTGTGATCGCGTGCCTCACCCGCAACGCCGGCTCCCGTCCTTCGACCACGTCTTCCGGCAGCGGCGGCAGTTCGTACATGCCAGGCATGAGGCTCACGTCGGCAGGCCGGGCCGTGAGCAGCACCTCCGTTGCCGTTCCGACCTTGCGCAGACTCAGCAAAGCCGCAATCTGCCGGCTTCGCTGCTTGCCCCGCGGCGGCGTCCGGTGCTCACCGCGGGTTCGACACAGGGAGTACACCGGGCACTGCAGACAGAGCGGCGCTCGCGGCAGACAGATGGTCGCGCCGAGCTCCATCATTGCCTGGTTGTGATCTCCCGCCGCGTTGGTGCGAGGGCCAAAACGCTTGGTCGGCACCAGCGCCGCCGCCACCTCGCGCACAAAGGCGCGACCCGCGGCAGTTGCCTCCTCCGGCCGGCCGGTGACGCGCAGCAGAACGCGCTCCACGTTGCCGTCCACCACGGCGACGCTTTCGCCAAACGCGATGCTCGCGATGGCGGCACACGTGTACTCGCCGACGCCCGGTAGAGTTCGCAGCTCCACGCTGCTTGTCGGCAGCACGCCCCCGCGCTCCGCCACGATGAACTGCGCCGCTCGATGCAGCATCCGCGCCCGCCTGTAGTACCCCAGCCCCGACCACGCCGCCAGCACCTCGGCTTCCGGCGCCAGCGCCAGCGCGACGAGAGTCGGGAACTTGCGCAGAAACAGGTGGTAGTGCTCCAGCACGGCCGCGACGCGCGTCTGCTGCAGCATCGTCTCGCTTACCCAGGTCTGGTAGGGATCCTGAATGCCGCGCCACGGCAGCGAACGAGCATACGTGCGGTACCACGCCATCAGCCGGCGCCGAAACTCGGCGATCTCGGACGCCGGCATTGCCCCGAATGCGGTTTCCCGTCTCTTTCCAGCCATCCGGCCTCTCGGCGCTTCCCCGTTCAAGTCAGCCCGCCGTGAGATGCAGCCCAAGTGAACGATCTGAAACTACGCCCTGCCACCCTGCCCGAATCCCAAAGCTCAGGCCGTATCTCCCGGCTGCGGCTCTGCCCGGGCCGGATCGGGCTTGACCGGATAGGGCGGCCCTTTCTCCAGCACCTGCTGCATTTCGGCATCGTAGCCGTAGAGGTCGTCGAAGAAGTTCACCTTGCCATCCTCATCCACTCGCGCCGTCAGGTAGAAGATCACGATGGGTAGCGGCGTCTTCAGGTTCACCTGAAAGTTATCTTTGCCGTTCTGCATGACGTCGGTGACGTGCGCCTCGTCCCAGTCCTGCCCGTCCTTGTCCTTCTGGCCCTGCAACACCCAGACGGCCAGATCGACCGGCTTTTCCACGCGAACACAGCCATGGCTGAAGTCCCGCCGCGACCGGCTGAACAACTCCTGCTGCGAGGTCGAGTGCAGATAAATGTCGTACTGGTTGGGGAACATGAACTTTACCAGACCTAGCGAGTTCTTCGGCCCCGGCTTTTCCCGGATCATCACCGTGCTGTGCTCGACCTTTGCGACCGTCACGTCGCCCTGCACCTCGCCCTTGCTGTTGACCGCCTCGTAGTTGTGCGCCTCCAGGTACCCCGGAGATCGCTCCATGTGAGGGATCAACTCCTTCTTCGCGATGTCGACCGGAACATTCCAGAACGGACGAAAGATGAGGTACTTCATCATGTGGGCGAAGACCGGCGTATCGTGCTCGCCCACCGACTTGCCGACCACGACCTTCATCTTGAACTGCTCGTTGTGCTCCTGGTCGTAGCCGCGCAGCACAAACTCCGGAAGGTTCACCATGAGCCGCGGCTTGAGATACGGCTCGGGCAGCCAGCGCCAGCGCTCGAGCGAGCTCTGCAGCTGCACAACGCGGGCCGACATCGGCACGTTCAGGCTTTTGACCGTCGCCTCCGACAGCTTCCCGTCCGCTACCAAGCCGTGCCGCTGCTGATACGCCGTGACGGCGGCAGCGACCTCCCCGTTATACGTCGCCGGCGCTGCTCCGCCGTCGGCCGCGTCGCCTTCGAGCTGCAGCCGCTGCCAAAGATCGGCCAGGGCAGCATACCGGCCGCCGGGGCCGACCGACTTTGCTACGTCCGGGAGCGGCGGAGGCGGTTGCGTCGCCTGCTGTTTGGTGAGATCGAGATACTTCGCCAGCGCATCTTCTGTCTTGCGGTACTGGTCCGTATCCGGCTCCACGCCGGAGACCAGCTTCGCCACGTCGGTGGCGTCGACCGCCTGGTCCGAGACGAACTCCGGCAGGCTGTACTTCTTGCTCTGGATATCAATGTCGAAGTTGAAGTGCTGCGGATTTACGCGACCGATACGCAGATCCGAAATCAAGCGCATGACACTGACCGTCATCGCGACGTCGAACTGCGCGATTGCATCGGCGCTCTTGCCCTTCAGCGCATCGACCCGGCTATCCCAGCGATCCGCATCGTAGTCCGCCGGCCGCAGCCCCTTCTTGTCCGCGTCGCGGAAGACCTGGATAAAGCCGCTCGCAGCCGCGGTCGGTTTGCCGTCGCGCGTCCACGCCACCTCGTAGTTTCGGTCGTCGTAGAACGTCTTCACGTCGGCCTGGTAGTCGCTGTAGTTTGGCCACCGCAGCGACGGCATCTGTCCGCTGCCGACCAGCTGCTGCAGCTGCGGCGCGTAATCGGTCGAGTTCGGGGCCGAGGTCGTCTTCCGGTGCGCCCGGCAACCGCTTGCTCCTAATAACGTGCCCAGCGCACACAGCACAACAGCAACTCGTACCCGCGATCCAAACATGGTTCTTCTGATTCCTCGTCTCGATGGGAGTCTCGCACAGCTTCGCTGGTTTCGCGCCAAAAACCTGTTCCTGACTGCTCAGGAACGTCCCAGAATGGGAATCGCCGCGAGACAAACCGTCGCCTGCGTTATAAGGATGCTGCCGCTCAGTAAAAGGAACAGTTTGCGCTGCCGCGTCTCGAGCGCGTCGGCGAAAACGCCGCCGGCAAAGGTAAACAGGAACGGCAGCGCCCACAGCAGCGGGTACGAGATGACCTGGGTCGTGACGATCGGCAGCAGGGAAAGGCCGACGATCAGCGGGACCGTGTTGCCGACGTAGCGGCTGCGGCGGACGGCCAGCCATAGCAGGAGGGAGACCGCGAGTGCGATGACGATCGGGGCATTGCCGATGTCCGTGACGAAGCGGCGCACGCTCTCGGACGAGAACCAGAACCGCGCGCCGCCGCCGGTGAACACGTAGGCGAACGCAGCCGGGCGGAACGAAAAGAACCCGAACAGCATAAACAGCGCCCCTAAAGCGGAGAAGATCAGGATCTGCAGGACGTAGCTGCGCCGGCGTTCCGCCAGGTAGAGCATCAGCACCAGAGCCGCCGCGAAGCCCAGAAACGCGGCCAGCAGGTGCGCCGCCGCGGTGAAGCCCAGAGCGAGCGTGAGCAAGACCAGGCGCGGCCGCCACTTGCGTCGTGGTCCCTGCATCGCGTGGGCGACGCCGACGGCCGTGTAGGTGAGCCCGTAGAGACCCCACATCGCGAGCACCTCGTTGTTCGGCGTGACGGCGTGCTCGAGAACGGTGGGGCAGAAGGTGTAAAGCCCTAGCGCGAAGAAGCCGCCCTCGTTGCCGAACAGCCGCCGCGCGACCCACCACAGACCGGCTCCGAGCCACATGGCGAAGAGAACAAAGGGCAGGTGCAGCAGCCAAAGGACGCCGTCGAGCTCGTGCCGCGCCTCCCAGGTCGAGCCGTTCAGGCTGCCGCTGGCGAAGCGGCGGTTTTCCGGCGCGCGCAGATGATCGCCGGCCAGCAGAAGCAGGCGCTCCACGGTGAGCGGGAGGCCGGCAAGCCGGTAGGCGAAGGTGCCGTCGCCATTCAGGTTGCCGCAGGTTGTGAAGTAGCCGGCCAGCGGCGAGGGCCGCTCCCACATCTCGCGGCCGCAGCGGGCGAAGCGGTAGTCCTGCGGGGAAAGCTGCTGGCGGCTGATGATCCAGCAGCACTCCAGCAGGAACACAAGCAGAAGCGCGCCGGCGGCTCGCTGCGGACGCCCGATATGGAACTGAGGCCACCTCATCCGTGCGACTCGAAACCGCTGCCCGCCTCACCTTCCAGCATCAACATCGCGCACAGAAGCCCGCTGATTCCGCGCTCGTCCGAGTGTATCGTGAGGAGTATGCAGTCGCTGTCGTTCACGCCTGGCCGCGCCTTTCTGTCCGTCAATTCGACGGCGGTTCCCTGGACCGTGGTGTTTGAGGACGAGGGGGTTGCCGGCTATTTCTATGCCTGTGATCGGTCGCAGGAGAAGCATGAGGACAGCATTCTCGATGCGATGCTGATCTATAACGTCAGTTCGCTGCCAAACCCAAGCGCCTCGCGGCTGGCGACCGTCGAGTGGTCGCGCGATGGCCAGCGAGCGGCCCTTTACCTGGACGGCACGGCGCAGGCGCTGTACGACTTCCAGGCGCGAACCGGCTTCTGCCGCTCCGATTTTCCCAACTTCCTGGCCGAGCGCGGCGACATCTGGCGGCGCAGCACACATGCCTGGGACGAGGCGGCGCTCGAGCGGTTCGAGGCGGCGCTTTACGCCTGAGCGGCTGGCGTAACGCCGACCAGGAGGAGGCGCATGCAGGAGCGTTCGGGATCAGGAACCCGCCTTTTTCGGTACTATGTCGCTCGCTCGTTGGACGGGTTCATCGCCGATGCGAGCGGCGGTGTGGACTGGCTGGAGCCATTCTTTGACACCGATTACGGCTTTCGCCAGTTCTTTGCGAGCGTCGATGCCGCGATTGCGGGGCGCAAGACCATGGATCACACCCTCAAGCTCTCGGGCGGCAAAGGGACAGGATTGCGGACCTATGTCCTAACGAGGGGCTCGCCAGACGGACTTCCGGCGGAGGCGACGGCCGTTTCGGACGTCAAACGGTTGGTTGCCGAGCTTCGTGCGGCTACGGGTGGAGACATCTGGGTGATGGGCGGAGGCGAAACGGCTCGGGCGATGCTGGTCGAAGGCGCGCTGGACACGATCGAGCTCCATACGATGCCTGTTGTGCTGGGATCAGGAACGCCGCTCTTTGGTCCGTTTGGAACTGCTGTGCCGTTTCGCCTGCGGGAGAGCCGGACATATCCGAACGGGGTGGTGTACAGCTCGTACGCTGCCGGTTCGTGATGCGACTTTGGGTCGCGATCAGGCGAGGAACAGCTTTTCGACATCGAGCCAGTCGCGGACGCGGCGGAAGCCGGTGACGGCGACGTTGTGCGGCGCTTCGAAAAGGATGCCTTCGCCGCGAAAGCGGCGGAGCTGGCGCGGGTTGTCGTCGATCAGGAAGTCGGCGTGGAGGATGCTTTTGTCGCCGCAGAAGACGATGTGCGAGGCGGGGATGAAGGGGAAGTTTCGCGCGAGCCAGCGGTATTTGGGGTGGAACGAGGTCGGGACCTCCATGGCGGCGGTGGCGATAAAGACCTCGTAGCTCGCCTGAAGGCGGTCGAGGACGCGCTGGGACTCGGGCATGACTTCGAGGACCTCGAAGAAGTCCTCAGAGCGCAGGTAGCCTTCCAGTATGCCGTGGCGCTCGACGGAGACGACGTCCCAGAGAAACTTGCCATGGAGGTCCTGCTTGGTGAGGGCCTCGCCGTGGTCGCGGTTGTAGCGCAGGAGGTGCTCGGCGACGGCGTCGGCGATCACCTCGTCCATGTCGACGCAGATGCGCTTGGTAGCTGAGCTGTTCGCGGACGTGGCCGTGGTCATAGCGATCGAACGATGCGCGCGGCGATGGATTCCTCGCGCTCGGCGGGTTTCCGCTGGGGCGCGTCGCGGGCAGGGTCCCAGAAGAGAAAGCGGCCACAGCTTTCGCAGGTAAAGATGCGGTCCTGGTTGGAGCGGTCGCGGAGCTCGTTCCACATTTGCGGGCGAACCTTCATGCGGCAGCCGGCACACTGCCCGTCGACGCCTTCGGCGACGGCGGTGCCGCGGGATTTGCTGATGCGGTCGTAGCTGCCGAGCACGGCTTCGGTGATCTGCGGTCGCAGGTCGCGGCGTGCGGCTTCGAGCTCCCGCGAGCGAGCCGTGTGACGGCTGAGCGTGTCGGCGGCGCGGAGGCGCTCGCGCTCGAGACTGGCTTCGGCGGCGGCGTTGGCTTCGCGGGCCCGGACGAGGTCGGCGTCAAAGGTCTCGGAGCGCTCCATGCTTTCGAGCTCGAGGTCTTCCATGCGGCGGATTTCAGTTCCGGCGAAGGCGATCTCGTGCTCAAGCGCGGTAGCCTGCGCGGCGTTGGTGACGGCGTCCATCTGGCGGCGCTGCCGGGCGATGCGCTCGCGCTGCGAGCGGGCATCGGACTCGAGCGATCGGCGCAGCTTGTCTTCAGTGGCGATCCATTCTTCGAGCTTGATCTGCTGCGCCTGCAGCTCAGCCGAGCGGGCGGCGGCGGCGGCGACCTGGCGGGGGAGGGCGTCGACTTCCTCGCGCAGGCGGCGTAGCTCGAGATCGAGCTGTTGGAGCGGGATCAGCTTTTCGATGTCCGGGTTCATTCACGCTCCTTCACGTGCGCTCGGCGCGAAACGTGAGTCTAGCATGCGGCTGCGGGGCTCGGTTTGGGGGTGTTGGATGTCTTCGGGGCAATGACTGGTCGCGTTCTCCCTCGAAGCAGGTCCCCTGCGGGAGGAAGAAGGGAAGCAACGGCAACGCGCTAGGCGGTGGCGCGAGTGGCTCCGGTGGTGATGCCGCCGTCGACGAGGAGGGTTTGGCCGGTGATGTAGGCGCTGGCGTCGGAGGCGAGGAAGACGATGGCTCCGTTGAGATCGTCGGGCTGGCCGGGGCGCTTGAGGGGGATGCGATCGGTGAGGTACTCGACCCAGCGCTGGTTTTCGTAGAGGACGGCGTTCTGCTGGGTTTTAAACCAGCCAGGGGCGAGGCAGTTGACGGTGATGCCGTGAGGACCCCACTCGTCGGCGAGGCTCATGGTGAGTTGCTTGATGCCGCCGCGGCTGGCGCAGTAGGGGCCGATGCCGGCGTAGCCGAAGACGCTGGTGACGGAGCCGATGTTGATGACGCGGCCACGGCCGTTCGCGATCATGTGCGGGGCAAAGGCCTGGGCGACGAAGAAGGCGCCGCGCAGGTTGGTGTCGAGGACGAGATTCCAGTCGTCCCAGGTGATGTCGACGGCGGGTTTGCGGACGTTGCAGCCGGCGTTATTGACGAGGATGTCGATCCGCGGGACGCGGCTGAGGGTTTCGGCGGCCATGAAGCGGATGCTGGCGTGGTCGCGGACGTCGAGCGCGAGTGGGAGGGCGCGGCGGCCCATGGCTTCGATCTCTGCCTGGAAGGGCAGGAGGTCGGCGAGACGGCGACTGGTGATGACGAGATCGGCTCCGGCGCGGGCGAGGGCCCGGCCGAAGTACTGGCCGAGGCCGCGGCTGGCTCCGGTGACGACGGCGGTTTTGCCGGAAAGGTCGAACTGGATGTCGGGCATTGGGGCGGCCTAGGGGGTGAGGATGACTTTCATGAGGCCGGGTTCGCGGGCGTGAAGACGGCTGAACCAGGACGGGCCCTCGCGCAGGGGGGCGACCGCGGAGATGAGTGGATCGACCTGAATGGCGCCGCTTTCGATGAGATCGATGCATTCGCGGTACTCGCCGGCGGAGGCGCAGGAGCCCTGGAGGCGGAGCTGGCGGGTGACGACGGCCTGCAGGGGAATCTCGACCGTAGGAGAAAGATTGCCGATGAGGGTGACGGCGCCGCCGCGACGGACGGCGTGAATGGCGGTGGTGACGGACGGCTGCGCGCCGACGACTTCGACCGCGATGTCGGCTCCCTGGCCGCCGGTGGTGGCGGCGAGGAGTTTGGGCAGGAGATCGGGGTCGGCGGCGAGAAAGGTTTGGTCGGCGCCGAGGCTGTGGGCGAGCTCGAGCTTTGCGGGGTCGAGATCGACGGCGAGGACGGTGGCGCAGCCGAAGTGGCGGAAGGCCTGGATGGCGAGCAGGCCGATCATGCCGGCGCCGACGACGACGGCGGTGCTGCCGGGGGCGATGTGGGTGATTCTCGCGGCGTGCACGGCGATGGAAACGGCCTCGATGAGCGCGGCTTTTCTAAAGGGAAAGGCTTCGGGCAGGCGATAGACGATGTGCTCGGGGACGGCGACGAACTCGGCGAAGGCGCCGTTGCGGCGGTAGTCGGCGCAGGAGACGCCGAGCACCTGGCGGGTGTCGCAGAGGTTGACGTCGCCCGCGCGGCAGAAGGCGCAGTCGCCGCAGGAGACGGTGGAATCGAAGGTGACGCGGTCGCCGGGGGCGAAGCGGAGGACGTCCGGGCCGGCTTCAACGACCTCGCCGGCGGCCTCGTGGCCCATGATGAGCGGAGGGATGCGGCGGCCGGTGCTGCCGTCGTAGCCGTGGACGTCGGAGCCGCAGATGCCGCAGGCCCGGACCTGGATAAGGACGTCGCGGGGGCCGAGCGTGGGTCTGGGGACGTCGCGGAGATGGAGGTCGCTGGGGTGCTCGAGGACAAGGGCTTCCACGCAAGAACGATAAGCTCTCCCTTGGAGGCTGTCGAGGAGCCATGCCGTCCGTGTGAGAGATCGCGGCCGCTGCGATCCCTGACGAATCGGAACCGATGCGCTTGCGCTCCTTCCCGCGCTCCCCGATGATGGAGCCTGGATGCCTTCCCCAGACGCGCAGACGGCCCACCTGCTAACGGAATCCCCTCATCCGCGCTCTGAGCGGATCGACGAGCTTTCTACCCTCGACATGGTCAGCCTGATGAATGAGGAGGATGCCACGGTTGCTGGCGCGGTTCGTCAGGAACTGCCCGCCATCGCCCGGGCGATCGATGCGATCGCCGACCGCTTCGGACGGGGAGGGCGGCTGTTTTACGTGGGAGCGGGAACCAGCGGCCGACTCGGCGTTCTGGACGCGAGTGAGTGCCCGCCCACCTTCTCCGTCCCGCCCAGCCTGGTGCAGGGCCTGATCGCCGGTGGCGATGCTGCGCTCCGGCGATCGAGCGAACACTCCGAGGATTCTGTTGAGGAAGGCGCGCATGCTCTCGAAGCCGCCGGCTTCGGCGCCCCTGCCATCTCCGAAGTTAGCCGGTCCACACCGAGCGGCGTCGGCACCGCCACAGCCGACACGCTCGTCGCCATCGCCGCCAGCGGCCGTACGCCGTACTGTCTTGGTGCCCTCGCAAAGGCCCGCGCCTTTGGCGCTTTGACGGTCGCGCTCACCTGCGTGCCTTCCTCCGAGATGGCCGGCTTGGCCGATCTCTCGATTGCCCCCCTCACAGGGCCCGAGGTGCTGACCGGGTCCACACGGATGAAGGCGGGTACGGCCACGAAGATGGTGCTGAACATGATCTCGACGGGCGTGATGATCCGCACGGGAGCCACGCTTGGGAATCTGATGGTCAATGTGCAGCCCACGAACGCCAAGCTCAAAGACCGCGCGCAACGCATCGTTATGGCGGCGACTGGTTGCGACCAGCTTCGCGCCGCCGAACTGCTGGCTGAAGCGGGTTCGGTGAAGGTCGCCATTGTGATGGAAACGCTTCACCTGTCTTGCGCCGTCGCTTCGGCCCGCCTGGAGCAGGCACGGGGGGTGGTTCGGGCAGCCCTTCTTCCGTAGAGGTCTGGCGGCCCGGCATGGATCCGCGGAGCCGGCAGGGATCTATATCAGGAAGGCCAGCAGATCGCCGTTCAGGCGATCCGGCTCCGTGGCGAACAAGCCGTGCGGCGCACCCTCGTACTCGAGGAGTCGCGAACCCGCGATGAGCTTCGCCGCTGACCGACCCGCCGCATCGATCGGCACCGTCTGATCCCCTGTTCCATGGATGATCAGAGTCGGCACGGTTACCGCCGCGCAGTCAGCGCGAAAGTCTGTCTCGCCGAATGCGCGAACGCACTCGATGGTCGCTTGCGCTGACGCGTACAACGCCATCTGCTGGGTGAAGCCAAGCCACGCGTCTGAAACCGTGTGGTGCAAGACGGACCGCCCGTAGAACATGGGAGCAAACTTCTCCAGAAATGTGGGTCGATCCTTCCCGAGCTGTTCCACGATGCCGTTAAACTGCTCGATCGGCGTTCCGTCCGGATTGCTGTCGGTCCGGAGCATGAAGGGCACGACGGAAGCGACCAGCACTGCCCGCGAGATCCTGGCTGCGCCATACCGCGCCAGGTAACGAACGACCTCGCCGCCCCCCATCGAGAACCCAACCAGCGCCGCCCTGCTGAGGTCGAGCTTTTCGATCAGGCTGTGGAGATCGGCCGCGAGTGTGTCATAGTCGTACCCGGTCCAAGGCTGTCCCGACCGCCCGAAGCCGCGGCGGTCGTATGCGATGACCCGCATCCCGTTGTTCACCAGGAAACGTGCCTGGTACTCCCACATCTCTGAGCTAAGCGGCCATCCGTGAATGAGAACCACGGGCGCCCCACTGCCCCAATCTGTGTAGTGGATCGCGGTTCCATCCTGCGATGTGACGTGCGGCATCGGAAAGTTTCCCCCTTGGCCTATGATGCCGCGTTTCGCGAAGGGATTGTGCTTTGCATCCGTTCTGATCGGGCAATGGCTAAGGGGCGGGGACGAAGATGGGAGCCGCGAACGGCTCCCACATCGTTTGGAGTATCCCGAGGGCTAGACGTTGAACTTACGGCGCGCGGCTCCGACGACGCCGAGAAGGCCGGTGCCGAAGAGGGCGAGGGAACTGGGTTCGGGGGTTGTGGCGGTGGCGGCCACGGGCTCGTAGGCGAAGTTGCTGGCAGAGGTGTTGTCCTGGGCCGAGATGAAGCCGGTGACGAAGTTGGTGGCGTTGGTCTCGACGAGCAGGCCCACGGTGGTCTGACCGTCTGCGACGTTGGTGGGATTGAAGTTGAACGCGACGGCGCCGTTCGTGGCAAAGCTGGCGCTGGTCGGCGAGATGGTGCCGCCGGGGTTGTAGGTCAGAACGCCGGCTTCCACTTCAAAGCCGTTGAAGGAGCCGACCGTGATGCGCTCGACGGAGTCACCGGTGAGGTCGGTGAAGGTGTAGAGGAAGTCAAGGTCGCCGGCTCCGAAGACGTTGGAGTTGTCGCGGTAGACCGCCGACGTATAGTCGCCGGTAAAGGTGAACGCGGCGATCGAGCCGTCGGTCTCGGCGAGCTTGACGCCGTTCGGGTTGAGCGCGGGAACGGGCGAGACATTGATGCCGTTCTGGGGTGTTGGATTGGCTGTATCCGCGGCGGCAAAGCCGGAGAGACCAAGGGTGAGGGCAGTCAGTGTGGCAAGTTTGCGCAGCATGGTGAAATCTCCAAGAGAAGTGGCCTATACCGAACCGCTTTCGCGTGAGGGAGGAGCAAGTGACAGGCCATCCGGCAGCTGGTCTTTTTTGGAATGGAGGCTCAATCGTTTGAGGAACTTACGGCGTGGCTTGGAGGGCGGACCGGATGCTGCAGACCGCAAGAAGTTGCATCGGACGCGGAAGTGAACAGCTCCCGTGCGAGACGTTGGGCTGAGATCCGCGGGGTCACGTGTATGGCGTTGAGGTCGAGTGGGGCAGGTACCGTGACGTAAGATGGGTGGATGGCCTGCCCGAGATACCGGGCGAGCGTACGGGAGTGGTGGCGAGACGATGGCGACGGAGACGACGGCGGGGTTAGACGAGCAGGTGCGCGTGGCGGCCGAGGCGGCGGGGCTTGCCGTGCTGCGGGCCGAGCCTGGAACGGACTTTGCGGGGCGGCCGACACTGCGGATGAGCCTGGGATTGCCGGGGCAGAGCGGCCGGCAGATGCTGCTGGAGTTGGATGCGGAGTTTCGGATGGACCGGCCGGGGCTGGCCGAGGGGGTCGAAGGCTACCTGAAGGAGACGTCGACGCGGCTGCGGAATCCGCGGCCGGACTGCTCTTTGACGCTGGGCGGACTGCCGCTGAGCTTTGGCAAGTTTGCCTGGCCGTTTCACCAGTCGACCTCGGGGGCGGACACGTCGATTGTGCATGGCGAGGTGCGGCTGGAGACGGGGGAAGAGAGCGTGCTGCACGCGAAGGTGTCGGCATCGATGACGGTGACGTTCCGCGAGGTGGTGGCGGCTCCGGAGCAGCCGTTCGCCGAGAGCTTCATCTATAACGCGATTCGCAAGACGATGGACCAGGGGCAGCTGGAGCTGGTGAAGAGCGGCAA
>CALMVL010000203.1 GCA_937873265.1 uncultured Granulicella sp. | reverse complement strand
GCTTGCGCCGATCCGGTACCCTGCCGCATTCATAAGCTTGAGGGCAGCCGCGTCTGTGGCAACTTCACTTACGCACCGATACCTGGTTGGGCGCGAATCGGCGCCGCCAGAACGGAACAGTGCCCCATAGATTCTTTCGAGTTCCTCTCGGGATGCTGAACGCTCCACACCCACGCTAGCGCTTAGGTCGGCGGTAGCAACCAGCCCCGGGTGATGTAGTAGTACATGGCTCATCTCATGGGCGACTACGAAAGCGAGTTCGTCATCGCTCACCACAGCCTTCGTCAGTGCGCTACTCAGGTATAGATGACCGCTGGGAGAGCCTGTGGCATTCACTTCATCAGATTCAATGACGTAAGCCAAGAAAGGGAGATGCGGTCTGTCCAGCGTGGCTGACAGTCTTTCGACCACCCGGTTGAGGCGTAGGCGCAGATCTGCGTCCGCTGAGAGATCACTATTTTTGGCGATCTGCTCATCAAGCACGACGCCTAACAGTTGTTCTGCCGCGGGATCGAATGCATTGTGGCATCCAGCTGCAGAGGAGATAGCAGCCGGTTGTTTTGCCTCACCCTCGCAAACCCCGAAAGGCACGAGGAGGCAGCTGATCAGGATCTGAAGAGTGCTTCTGCAGTAGCGGTTCATAAGCACAGAGTTCATTGGGCAACCCGCGGTTCGTTCAATAGACCGACACAGGCGTGTCTGACTTCCGACATCCCGAGCAGGAACATACTCGCATGCGACAGCAAGAATTGCACGCGGACTTCCTGACCAACACCCTGAACTTAGTTCTCAAAAAAAGTTCACTGGCAGGCGACAGACTCCGAATGGCAGATCCAGTCCACCGTTAACGGAACTTCCGGAAACGCCCGCCATGGGTCATGAGGCATACGATTGCGAGTGGCTGGCGCGTAAGCAACCGGACCAGGTGAGATGACAGGTGCCTTTTGGAGCCGACTGAATTGGGAGATCCTGAACCTCTCATCAATGAGCGCATCGGCCTGTGGCCAACGATTGGACTTCTAAGTTGGGAAAGCTCGTTCCTGACTTCCGCTACTACTTGCATCGTGGTGGTGAACGGAGTGATTGTTGCTGTCCTGGCGAGGGAAGCAGCTAGGCGGTGCCTTCGTTAGTATGGTCTTGATGGCAAAACCCGCGGCGAACGCCGGAGCTATCCCCACTACGCTGGCGAGTCCGGGGGCTTCGCGATTTTGGCTGGCTGTTTGCTTGATCGGTGTGACCACGGGTCTAGCAGCAGCGGCGCTGACTCGATTGCTTGAGATAGTTCAGCATGTCGCGTGGCGTGGATCTGCCACCAACATACTTGCCGCAGCGAGGCAAGCAAGCTTCGCGAGACACGTCACGGTGCTTCTCGCCGCAGCAATTCTGACCGGGGCAGGGCAAGTTCTTCTCAAACATCTTTCCAGTGGCAACGGCATCGATACCACCGCCGCCATCTGGTTTCAGGCTGGGCGGATGCCGGCCTGGCGAACGCTGGGCAGCGCTGTGTTGTCCATCTTCGACGTCGCCATGGGTGCCTCTATGGGTCGCGAGGGCGCGCCCAAACAAGCTGGCGCTGTTTTCGCGAATGTATTTGCCGACGCCGGAAGACTCTCCGATGAGCAGCGAAGTTTGCTAGTGGCTTGCGGCGCTGGAGCGGGCATGGGAGCGGCATATGGCGTCCCCTTAGGCGGTGCGCTTTTCTCCCTGGAGGTAATGCGCGGGAAGCTGGCCTTGCGCTTTGTTTTGCCGGCGCTTCTTACGTCGCTAATCGCAACCGGAGTCTCCTGGATCGCTCTGCCGAATACGCCTACCTACATCATTCCCCCCTTCCCGCTTTCTGCTTCAGGGGTGGTGTGGGCGATTGTGGCCGCCCCCTTCTTCGCGTTCGCTTCCATCCTTTATATCCGTCTCGTTCGTTGGGCCGACAGGGGCAAGCCGCGCGGATGGCAGCGATTCATAGCTCCCGTCATAGTCCTCGGTCTACTGGGGGTGGCATCCTCTCGGTTTCCGGAGATACTCGGCAACGGCAAAGACGTTTCGCAGTTGCTGTTTACGGATGAAGTTCGTCTGCCGCTGGTATTGGCCCTGCTGTTGCTGAAACCGCTGGCGACGATCCTTTGCATGCGCAGCGGCGTGCCTGGTGGCCTGTTTACGCCCTCGCTGACCTTCGGGGCCCTGCTCGGCGCTGCGCTCGGGTATGCGTGGAGCGCGCTGTGGCCGGGCGTGCCGCTGGGGTATTTCGCGTTGCTTGGCGCTGGGGCTGTTCTGTCGGCTACCACCCAGGGGCCGATTTCCGCCGTTGTCCTGATGTTGGAGCTCACTGGCAGGGACAGATCGTTCATTTTGCCACTGCTTCTCGTCGCTGCCCTCTCGACACTGATTGCTCGTTCCGTAGAGCCTCGTTCGATTTACGACGCGCGCCTAAGCGATCACCAGATCGAGTCAAGACAGAAAATGCGCGAACAGGAACCAAACGAAATCGGCATTCCTCAATAAACATCCGTGAGGAAGAGGCGCGCACTAGGGCCGCTTCACTGGAACGATGCCTTCAGGATACTCGCTTCGTACTTGCTCGGACCTATCCTGGAGAAGATGGACCGTTAGCGTGAGGTGGAGCGGAAGCGATGCTGTCCAGCCAGTCAGCGTCCGCTTTCGCTCTTCTCAGCAAATAGCGGGACGTGCGTAGCGGATGGCTTTCGAGGATCGAAGTTCAAAGCTGTTTGCTCGTGACCTTCGGGGTGCTGTTCGCGCCAAAGCTCCAACAGAAGCGGTGGCATCTTTGAGAGGACAGCCTTGGTCCGGTGGATCTTGGCGTGACAGGCAGGACACAGCGAAATCATGAGCCTCAGAACAGATTTTTAGGAACACGATGATGAACGATAATGGAGCGCTTGTCCCGGCCTGAAGCGTCGCACACGCGGCATCGATAGCCGTCCCGCTCAAGGACGGCTTCCCGAAGTCCCCCGAAGTGTTCCTCATCCTGCCGCTTCAGTGTGTAGCAGGTCGCACAAAGGCCCAGCGCCAACACCTTTGCTTTTCCGCATGGGCAGTGCATGACCCGTTGCCGGTTGGTCGTCACTTCCCTGCTCCTGCAGCATATCGGTAGAGGGTCTGACGACTAATACCCAGCTCGCCGGCAAGTGCGGTCTTCGATTCCCCAGCCGCTACACGCCGTCGCAATTCTTTCGCCTGCACTGGATTCAGACAATGCTTCCTTCCGACGTATGCACCCTCTCGCAATTTCGCCAAGGCGATTCCCTCCCGCTGGCGTTCTCGTATCAGGTCGCGTTCGAACTGCGCGAAGGCTCCCATGACACTTAGAAGCAGATGCGACATGGGAGAGTCTTCACCGGTGAAGGTCAGGTTCTCTTTTTCGAACCGTACATGAACGCCGCGATCCGTGAATCCGAGGACCACCTTCCGCAGATCGTCTAAGTTGCGGGCGAGCCGATCCATCGAGTGACAGATGACCGTGTCGCCCTCACGTACGTAGCCGGTGAGCTGTTCCAGTTCCGGTCGGTGGAGATCTTTGCCGGATGCTTTGTCCACAAAGCGCTTTTCGAGATGAATGCCCTCGAGCTGACGCAGTTCCTTCTGGTCGAGGGAGCTGACGCGAAGATAGCCGACAATTTGCCCGGCCCGACGTTTCCCTTTTGTTCCTCTAGGTTCTAAGGCTTTGGCCATCCCATGTCACAATAGCAGAATAGTAAGCCTAGTGAGACGCGATTGTGTCACACATCTCGTGTACCTCACGGGTATACC
>CALMVL010000202.1 GCA_937873265.1 uncultured Granulicella sp. | reverse complement strand
TCGGTCGCCTACACCGTCCTGCTCGAGCGCAAGCTGCTCGGCCGCATGCAGAACCGCTGGGGACCCTCGCGCACCGGTCCCTTCGGCCTCCTCCAGCCCCTCGCCGACGGCATCAAGCTCTTCCTCAAGGAAGACCTCACCCCGCTCGCCGCCGAAAAGCCCCTCTTTATCATCGCCCCGCTCATCGCCCTCTCCTGCGCCCTCATCTCGATCGCGGTCATTCCGTTCGGCCCGCTCTTCGAGGTCAGGGGCGTCGACCTCTTCGACATCGCGAACATCAATGTCGGCCTCCTTGTCATCCTCGGCATAACCTCCATTGGTGTTTACGGCATCGCCCTCTCTGGCTGGGCCTCGAACAACAAGTTCTCCCTCCTTGGCAGCATGCGCGCCACCTCGCAGATGGTCTCCTACGAGCTCGCCCTTGGTCTTTCGCTCGTCGGTGTCGTCCTCCGTGCCGGTTCGCTCAACCTCCGCACCATCGTCAACTCGCAAACCGCCCACGGCGCCCTATCCTGGAACATCTTTGGCGGCCCGGCCCGCGTCCACAACGCAAGCGGCGCCACGGTCTGGGCCATCGTCGGCGGCTTCCAGATCATTGCCTTTGTCGTCTACCTCCTCTCCGCCTACGCCGAAACCAACCGCGCCCCCTTCGACCTCGTCGAAGCCGAGTCCGAACTCACCGGCGGCTACCACACCGAGTACTCCTCCATGAAGTTCGCCATGTTTTTCATGGCCGAGTACGCCAACATGATCACCGTCGCCTGCGTCGCCTCGCTCCTCTTTCTCGGCGGTGCCTCGTCCCCCTTCGGCCATCTCCTTCCCGCCTTCGGCCCACCACTGCTTCAGGCCGTCCTCCCCATCTTCTGGTTCGTGGCCAAGGTCTTCTTTTTCATCTTCGTCTACATCTGGATCCGCGCCACCGTCCCCCGCTTCCGCTACGACCAGCTCATGGCCTTCGGCTGGAAGTTCCTCCTCCCCGTCGCCATGGTCAACATCGTCGTTACCTCGCTCGTTCTCGCTCTGCACGCCTGATACACGTTTTCTCAGACGGCGGCCGCTGAGCTCTCCAGCGTTTGAGCTTTGTCAAGCTCAAATGTTTCCGCGAGCATCGTATAGCTGCGCAGCCGAGCTGCATGGTCCCACGTAATCGTGTTCACCACCAACTCACGAATTCCCAGCGCTCCAGCCATCTGCTCCAACCTGCCGCGCACCCGTTCCGGCGTCCCGACGAAGTAGCGCGGCCACTCCCCTTCTTCCACGGCAACATCCCCCATGGCGCGCAGTTCCCGCAGCGCCTCGTCCGGCTCAGCCACCGGCCTCCGATCGCCTAATCGGATCCGCTGCTGCAGCAGGCGCACACTCGCGTGCAGATAGTCAGCCTCCTCCGCCGTCTCCGCACAGATCACTCCCACCGCAGCGACCGCCTCCGGCGCACTTCGGCGTCCGCTCGGCTGAAATGCCCGCTGATACTCCACAAGTGCCCGCCTCGTCGCCACCGGCGAAAAGAAGTGTGCAAACGCATACGGCAGCCCAAACTCCGCCGCGGCCTGCGAACTCCACATGCTCGACCCCAGCAGCCAGACATCCGGCCCCCCCGGCATCGTCGGCTGTACCTGTACCCGCGCAAACGGATGCTGCGCGGGAAAATCCTGATCCAGAAAGGCCAGCAGCTCGCTCATCTGGTCGGCGAAGTCGTCGACCGGCTGCATCCGCCGCTCACGTCGCAGCGCCAGGCTTTCAACCGGACCACCTCCCGGCGCTCGCCCCACCCCAAGATCGACGCGATCGCCATAGAGCGCATGCAGCATCCGGAACTGCTCCGCCACCTTGAACGCCGCATAGTGCGGCAGCATGATGCCACCCGACCCAACCCGGATCCGCTCCGTCTCCGCTCCGATCCGCGCCAGCATGATCTCCGGCGCCGTACATGCCAGCGTCGCCATCGCATGGTGCTCGCTCATCCAGAACCGCCGATATCCCTGCGCGTCCACATGCTTCGCCAGCGAAATGGAATTATCCAGCGCTTCAGCCGGCGTGCTTCCCTCCGGCACCGGCGACTGATCCAAAACCGACAGCTTCAGGCTCATCGTTCCACCCCCACGCGATATCCAATCTGTCTGATGTGGGCAAGTAAACATCGACTCAGACCCACCCCAATGTTTCTCTCTTTCTTCGCCCGAATCTTCTACACTGTTTCATGTCCGCGCATCCAACTCCCAACGATGATGACCGTCCAGCAGAAGCTCGAAATTCTCGCCGACGCGGCCAAGTACGATGCCTCCTGCGCGTCATCGGGAGCCAAGCGCGCCGCCACTCCCGGCGGCATCGGCTCCACCGACGGCACGGGCATCTGCCATTCGTACACGCCGGATGGCCGCTGCGTTTCCCTGCTGAAAATCCTGCTTACTAACTTCTGCACCTACGATTGCGTATTCTGCGTCAATCGTGTCTCGTCCGACATCCGTCGCGCCCGCTTCGCGCCGGAAGAGGTCGTCGCCCTCACCCTCGACTTCTACAAGCGAAACTACATCGAGGGCCTCTTTCTTTCTTCAGGCATCATTCAGTCGCCTGACTACACCATGGAACAGCTTGTGGCTGTAGCCAGGATCTTGCGCCAGGTGCATCGGTTCGGTGGCTATATCCACCTCAAAACCATTCCTGGATGCGATCCCAAACTGATCGCCGAAGCCGGTCTCTTTGCCGATCGCTTGTCGGCAAACATCGAACTGCCGACACAGCAGGACCTCGTTCAGCTCGCCCCAGAGAAGAAAGCAGCAGTAATCGAATCGACCATGGGCGAAATTGCCACGCGCAAGGACGAGGCAGACGAGGACCGCCGCAAATCGACCCTCGCTCCGCGTTTCGCAGCTGCCGGGCAGTCAACCCAGATGGTCATCGGCGCAACCGCCGCCACCGACCGTGAAATTCTCTCCACCGCCACGCACCTGTATAGCGCCTACAAGCTGCGCCGTGTCTACTACACCGGCTTCTCGCCCTACCCCGAGGCCGACACCCGTCTTCCGCTCAAGCCCGCCCCGCTCATCCGCGAGCATCGCCTGTACCAGTCCGACTGGCTCGTCCGCTTCTACGGCTTTCAAGCCTCCGAGCTCACCACCCCGGAAAACCCCTCGCTCTCCCTCTCGGAAGATCCCAAGACGACCTGGGCCAAAGCTCATCCAGAGTTCTTTCCAATTGACATCAACAGCGCTCCACGCGAAGCTCTGCTTCGCATCCCGGGCATCGGTCATAAGAATGTCGATCGTATCCTCTCCATCCGCCGGTACCACCTCCTCACGTTGGGTGATCTGCGCAAGCTGCACGTTCGCGTCAAAGACGCCCAGCCGTATTGCATCGCCGCGGACCATCTCCCATCGGCCCCGCTGCTTGCTGCCGCGACGACGGTCCCCGATACGGACCTGGTCGCCGCGGCAACACAACTCGATCTGTTCGCTCCCCTGAGCGCCCTTACCGGCTCCGTTTAGCCCGATGAAGCGCATTCCCATCCAACCCGACTTCTACGACTGGCGCACCCACGCCCGCACGCTCCTGCAGGAGGGCTTCGCTCCGGAAGATGTCGATCTCACTGACGCGACCATCGCAACCACGCTTCAGCTGGCCCTCGAAGACGAAGACCCTCGCCCCACTGGTACGCACGTCCCCACGCCGCACGTCCCGAAGACCTACCTCGAAGCCGCGGAACTCGCCGCAAGTCATCGCTCGCCCGACCGCTGGAACCTACTCTACCGCATTCTCTACCGCCTGCAGACACAGCCCGAGTTGTTGCGCATTGAGGTCGATACCGACATCGCTCAGCTCCGCTCGCTCGTGCAGCAGGTCCGCCGCGACCTCCACAAAATGCACGCCTTCGTTCGCTTCCGCAAGGTCGAGGCTGACCCCATGGATGAGGCAAACCCCTTCGCGCCGCACGCCTCAACCCTCGCCGGCAACGTCAACCCCCTCGCCGAGCACTTCGTTGCCTGGTATCAACCGGACCACCGCATCCTGCACCTTGCCGCGCCCTTCTTTGCCGAGCGCTTCGCCTCCATGCACTGGACTGTGCTCACGCCCGACGCGTCTGTCTCCTGGAATCCAAACAGCAAGCAACTCGCCTTCGGCCCCGGTCTTCCGCGTGAACACGCCCCACAGGCTGACGAGCTCGAGACTCTGTGGCGAGCCTATTATTCGTCCATCTTCAATCCTGCCCGCCTCAACCCCGACGTGATGCGCTCGGAGATGCCCGTTCGGTACTGGAAAAACTTGCCGGAGATCGACGTTCTTCCCCAACTGATCACACAGTCCGCCAACCGAGTTGGAGCCATGGTCCAAACACAAGCCCTCAAACCCTCAGCCGCCCCCTTCGTCCCCGCCGAGCACACCCTGCCCGTCATCAACGCCGCGATGCCCTCCTGCAAGGGCTGTGATCTCTACCTCCATGCCACCCAGGTCGTTCCCGGGGTGGCGCCTTCGGCCCACCCAAGCCACACCGTAGAACTCATGATGGTAGGTGAGCAGCCCGGTGACCAGGAAGACCGCGCCGGCAAGCCCTTCGTTGGTCCGGCGGGCCGCGTCCTCGACCGCGCTCTCGAGGAACTCGGCATCGATCGCTCCACCGTCTACGTCACGAACGCCGTCAAACACTTCAAGTTCGTTCAACGCGGCAAGCTGCGCCTGCACCAGAACCCGCGCATGTCGGAAATCACCGCCTGTCGCCCCTGGCTGCTGGCTGAGATCGACGCCGTCCGGCCCAGAGTCATCCTGTGTCTCGGCTCGTCCGCAGCCAAGTCACTCCTCGGCGGAACCTTCGGCCTCATGCGCGATCACGGCAAGATCTTTCCCACGCCCTACGCCAACCAGGTCGTTGCCACCATCCATCCATCTGCGGTTTTGCGCGCCCGCGATCAGCCATCCGGCGAGCAGTTATACAACTTCCTCAAAGATGATCTAGCCCTCGCCTACCATGCCGCGCTGCATGGCTCGTCCGTTCAGCCAGACGTCACCTCCGTGTGATAGAAAGTACGCGGCGCAAGGCCCTCCCCAGGTCTCACACCAGCGCCGGCAGGAGCCGAAGTGAGCAGCTCTCCCCTCGTCAGTCAATCCTCGACGTACACCGACGAAAACCGCACCTGGGACGGTGCCCGCTTCGCCGCCGAGGTGCTCTCATCCCCAGCTCGACTCGCCGCCGTGCTGGACCATACGCTGCTGAAGTCCGAAGCAACGCGCGCGCAAGTCATCCAACTGTGTCACGATGCCGCGGAACACCGATTTGCCTGCGCCATGGTCAATCCGTGCTGGGTCGAAACCGCCGCCGAAGTGCTGGCAGGCACCGGCATTCCCGTCGGTGTTGTCGTCGGCTTCCCGCTCGGAGCCTCGCTCTCCGGCTCCAAGCGCGACGAAACGGCCCGCGTCCTCAAGCTCGGCGCACACGATATCGACATGGTGCTGAATGTCGGCCTACTCAAGTCGGGCGCTTCGGCCGACTTCGAGACAATTCGTCGAGAGATTCGCTCCGTCGTGCAACTGGCACACGACGCCGGCGGCATCGTGAAAGTCATCCTCGAAACCTGCCTGCTCTCCTTCGAGGAAAAGCTTCGCGCCGCCGATCTTTCGCTGTCCGCCGGGGCCGACTTCCTCAAAACCTCAACCGGCTTCTCGACCGGGGGTGCCACCGTCGACGACATCATGCTTCTGCGCGAGCAGGCCGGCACACGCGCCGGCGTAAAGGCCTCGGGCGGCATCCGTACCCTCGCCGACGCCACCACCCTGCTCGAAGCCGGGGCCAGCCGCATCGGGGCCAGCGCCAGCGTTCGCATCCTGGCCGAGCTGGCCGGCAAAGCGTCCGGTACGCCGTCCCCCATGGGATACTGACACCGGCCACGACTCCGGTGCGCCCGCGAAGCGGTAGTATCATCCCAGTCTGGCGATGAGTATCCGTCCCAAACCTGCAGCTTCCACCGCACTTAGCCTCGGCGAGAAGACCGAGCACGCCTTTGAAGGAGACTACAGGCCCGCGGCCGGCGCGACCGGCGAAACCATACCCCGCGTCGAGCCGCTCCAGGTCGTCTTCCTACACCGCCTCGCCGACGCCCTCAACACCACGCTCGACCTCCAAACCCTCATGCACCGCGTCGCTGACCTCGTCCGCGCCGTCATCGATTACCGCATCTTCGCCATCTTCCTTCTGAACGATCGTACGCATGAGCTCTGGATGCGCTTCCAGACCGGCCACGCTCCCGAGACCGAACGCATGCGCGTCAAAGTGGGCCAGGGCGTGGTAGGCCAGGCAACGCTGCTGCGAAGCTCCATCCTCATCGAAGACGTACACACCTACGAGCACTACATCTCGGCAAATCCTGACGTCCTCTCCGAGCTCGCCGTCCCGCTGATCCTGAAAAACAAGGTCATCGGCGTCATCGACATCGAGTCCGAGACCCCGAGCTTCTTTACCACGGAGCACCAGCGTCTGCTGGAACTTGTCGCCTCCCGCATGGCCATCGCCGTCGAAAACGCCCGGCTCTACACCCGCGTCTCCAGGCAGGCACAGACCCTCACCGTCCTAAACGAGATCTCTCGCGAGATCACCTCCATCCTCGATCTCGACGATCTCCTCGAGCGCATCGGCCAGTTACTCAAACGCGTCATCGACTTCCAGATGTTCACCATCGTGCTGTGGAGCGAACGGAACCAGCAGCTGGAGCATCGCTTCAGCTCCCGCTACGGCGAGCGCATCCTTCGCACCCGGAACGTCGACCTCGGCGCAGGCCTGATTGGCACAGCCGCCGAGCTCCGTCAGCCCGTCCTCGCGCCGGACGTCCGGAAAGATCCGCGGTACATCGCCGACAATCCCGAGACCCGATCCGAACTCGCCGTGCCGCTGATTTACAAGGGCAAGGTCATCGGTGTCATCGATCTCGAACACACCCGTTTGCACTACTACAACGAGGATCACCAGCGCACGCTCTCCACCCTGGCCGCGCAGGTTGCCATATCCATCGCAAACGCTCGCCTGTATCAACGCATCCACGAAGAGGAGCAGCGCCTCGAGCGCGACCTCGAGATGGCCCGCGAAGTCCAGCTTCGCCTTCTTCCGCCTGAGCCGCCGCAGCCAGCTCGCGCGGAGATCGCTGCACGCTTCGTTGCCGCGCGATCGATCGGTGGAGATCTTTATGACTTCCTCGACTACGGCCCCGGCCGAACCGCCCTCGCCATTGGCGACGTTAGCGGAAAAGCTACGCCGGCCGCGCTGTACGCCGCTCTGGTCAGCGGCATCCTGCGCTCGCTCGCGCCGCAGCGCCTTTCACCCGCAGCCCTGCTCGCCGCGCTCAATGACCAGCTCCAGGAGCGCCGGCTCGACGCGCAGTACGTCACCATGCTGATCGCCGTCTGGGACGACAGCAACGCCACCATCCAGATCGCCAACGCCGGCTCCGTGCAGCCGCTCTTCGTCACCGCGGAGCCCGACGGCAGCCTTTCCGTGCGCACCATCCGTGCCGAAGGATTTCCCCTCGGCCTGTTCCCCCAGGTCACCTACGAGGAGTTCACCTACTCCACGCGGCCCGGTGATCGCGTCATCTTCTTCTCAGACGGCATCGTTGACGCGATCGACCCTGAAGGCCAGATGTACGGCGACGAGCGGCTCTGTATGCTGCTTCAGAGTCTTCCCAGCCCGGAGACCGATACGGCCCAGTCCACCGTCAACACCATCCTGAACTCCGTCACCGCCTTCCAAGCGGGGACCGCCCACTTCGATGACGAAACCGTAGTCGTCCTTCGCGCGGTCTAGCCGACAAAGGCCTCTCTGCCCGTCTCAGAGCGGGATCCTCCACCAAGCAAGGACGGTCCGCTTACCTTCGCCTCGGTTCCACTTACCAGGGTGCCGCAGGGTTCTACTTCTTCGAGATCGCACCCGTACTCGCTACTCGCTGCAGATCGCACCGCTGCCCGGCATAAACGCCCGTGGTCCGAAATACCCGCAGCTGCGGGTCATCTGGATTAAGTTCTGCCAGCCTGCTCAGTACCGCCTGCGCTTCCGCCGGTTGGCCCAGCCTGCACTCCAGAAATGCGAGGTTCATGCCCGCCGCGGTCTGGCTCGGATCGGCGCGAAACAGCCGGTCCAGCAGACGAACGCTTTCGGCAGCATGACCCGTGGACGCATCAATCACCGCGAGATCCCCCAGCGCTGCACTCTCGTATGCATCGCCGGCTAACGCCTGCTCGTACTCCGCACGAGCCCGCGTCCGGTCCCCCGAGATCTGCGCCAAGAAACCAAGCTGGACGTGAACGGGCGTATCTGCCTGTCCCGCTCCCTCAGCCGTCCCCAGCAGCTTCAGCGCCTTCTCTCCCGCGGCGCGGTCGCCCCGTTCCGCCATCTGCGCGTAAGCCAGCCCCAACTCGCGATCGCCCACAGCTACCTTGCCCACCGCAACTAGGTCATCGCCGCCATCCAGTCCGCGAAGCGTCGCAATGCCCTCCGCAGGCCGTCGCTGGATGTTGTGGTCCGTCACCTGCTCATGCGAGATGTCGCTGGTCGACCGCGTCGGCATATGACACGTCGCGCAGTCCTTCTGCTCCGGATGGTGCTCGGTCGCCATCGCCGCCCCCGTGTGGCAGCTCAGGCATCGTTGCCGGAAGAAGCTCACCCGCTCCGCTGGAGCCGGCGAGCTGTGCGGATCATGGCACGTCGTGCACGTCAGCCGGTCTCCGCTGCCCGCCTTGCACGCGCTGCGCAACAGCGCCTCATACTGGCTTGCCGCGCGCCGCCCCCCATCGCGAGCACTCTCCTTGACGAAGTACACCGCATCCTCCGACAGATCGTCGCCCGGCACGAACCTGGCCAGCGATCGACCCGGCCGGTACACCACCGCGTCTCCCTCGAGATGACACTGCAGGCACGCGCTGTCGCGCCGCGCCGCCGAAAGCTTGTCCGGATTCGTGATCGCGGCACGACCCCCCGTCGCCAGGTGCTGCGTCGGATCCCCATGGCATGCGTTGCACCCCACCCCTCCTTGCCGAAACGGTGCTCCGGCATACCGGCTTCGCGCCTCCGGCTCCGCCACGCTCACCTCCGTCGCATGGCAATGGAGGCAATTCGGATCCACCGGCAGAGCCGCTGGCATCGTCTTCGCATGATCGAAGTTCGGAGCCATCGCCCAGGCGCCGCGCTTTGTATAGAAGTTGATCGGCAGCTCAAACCACTGCCCGTCCACCTGGTAAAGGTAGGTCCGCCCCCGCTTGCCCGAACCGATAAAATACGCCAGCGAACGCTCGCCCCGAATCGCTCCTTCACCGTCCGTCGCGGCCTCCGCCGCGCTTCGTTCGTAGCTCATCACGGCTCCCCCGTCCCGCGCGAACACGGCGTACTCCAGACCGGACGCCGCATGCCGAAACATCCCTGGAACCAGGGCATCCATAGCCACGCCGCTGCCCCGCGCCATCGGCGTTTTTTGGTACGCATCATAGATCGCCCGATGACACCCGGCGCATTGCGTGTCCGGATCCTCAAGCACCGGCGCATGTGCGGTCGGCAAAGCACTTCCAGCCCTCACCGGAGCAGATCGTACCGCCAGCACCAGCATAGCCGCGCCCAGCAGCACACATCCAAACCGGCGCAAACGCAACCCCCACCGGCGAACCTCGCTACTTAGGGCTCTCAAGCTTCGGCTCACTCGCCGCCTGCAACCGGCCGGCCGTCTCTGTCTCCCGCGCCGCGTCATCCGTCCGGCCCAGGCCGCGATACGCCTGCGCCAGCAGACTGTGTGTCATAAAGTTCTCATTGTCCATCGCCGCCGCGTGCTGCAGGTACGTCAGCGCACCCACCGGATCCTGCCGCTTCAGCATCACCTTCCCCAGCAGGATGTACGGCCCCGTCGCATTTGGCTCCAGCAACAACGCTCGTTGCAGCGCTTGCTGTGCCTCCGCGTACCGCGCGGCCCGGCTGTACGCGTCGCCCAGCCGGTCGTATACGCTGCCCTCCAGCGGATCGCGCTGCCGCTCCTGTTCGAACTCCGTAATCGCCTCGTCTAGATGATTTCCCGCTAGCGCAATCTCCCCCAGCAGCGCATGTGCCAGCGGCAGCGTGGCATCGAGCGCCACCGCCTTTGCCGCGAACTCCTTTGCCACCGGAAGATACTCCCGCCGCAGCAGCATGCGCGCCGCCAGCAGGTACGCCGCGGCCGAGTCCGGCGGAAATCCATACTGCGCCGCAAACGCGTGCCGCGCATCGTCATACCGCCGCGTGTCCATGTAGCAAAGCGCCAGAACGTAACTCGGGTCAACCTTGCTGTGCGCTGAAGCATCTCTGGCGCCCTCCAGCAATGGGATCGCCGCCGCCGGCTTGCCCAGCCGAAATAGGGTAAGCGCCCGCATCTGCGCGGCCTCCTGGTCGTGCGCATCGGCAGTCAATGCCGCCGCAAACGCCACGTCCGCATCCTGCAACCGGTTCAGCGCATACAGCGCCAACCCGCGCATCCGCTCCACTCCGGCCTGTGTCTTCTCGGGCGCTGGTAAATTCGCCAACCGATCCAGCGCCTGCTGCGGATGCCCCGTGTCAATCAGCTTACGCACCGACGCGACGTTCGGAGACTCCCCCGAAACCGTGGTGGCCGTCGTCCCCGCCGACCCCGCAGCCGCGGCTGTACCCTGCCCCCACGCTGGCACACACACCCCAGCGGCACAAACGATCCACAACACAGCCTGGCAACAAAGCTTCATTCTGACCTGCACAAGTGTAGCGGAAGCGAAGCACCTCGCGATCAGCAAACCCTTACCAGCGCAACGTAACCGTCTGCCCCTGATACCCCGTCCCCTGCGGAAACGCCACCACCAGGCGCTCGAGACCCTTGCCCGCCGAACCTTGCCCGGGTCCAAGCTGCGCCCCCTCCGCCTTCACCGTCACACTCGCCGCATTCCGCCGTACCTGGAGCTCCCCCGTGGTCCCGCCCGGCGCCTCCAACTCCAGCATCACCGAGCGACCCGTCACCGTCTCGCGCAATACCTTCATCTGCTGCGTGCGTTGCCCCGGCATCGCCACCTGGTCGCCGATCCCGACCTCCACAGCCGGCAGCGGCAGCACCAGCACCGACCCGCTCTCTTCACTCCCCGCGCCCTTCGCCGTCGAGACCAGCCGCAGGCTCCGCCCCGCCAGCGTCTTCATCCGCACCTCCATCCGCTGTCCCTGCCGCCTGAACTCAAGATCCACCACCGTCTCCCCCACATGCAGCTTCCGGACTGCCGCCGCATCCCAGCCAGCGGGAAGATGCGGATCCAGCCGAATCGTCCGCGCGCCCGCATCCACCTCGATCCCAAATAAACCCCGCAGCAGCGGCGTCACGACCATCGCCGACGACCACAGCTGATGGCTCGTACTTCGCCCAAACGGCTGATAGAAGGCCCCAGACAGCAGCTCCGTCACCGCCCCGAGATCCTGTGCCGTCGTCAGGTCCGCATTCGCCCGCAGATGCATGTACCCCGCCAGCGGCTGCCCCGACCGATACTCGGCCATCGCCGCCCACCCCGTAAACAGGGGCCAAACCGACCCCTGGTGGTACGAGATCGGGTCGTATAGCGGATCTGTCTCCGCAACATCCCGCAGCCCCCAGTCCGTCGAGAAGTCATGCGAAGCCCACCGCCGCAGACTTCCCTCCGGATGCTTCAGCCCCGGCCCATACCAATTCCACCACGCCACCGTCGGGAACACCGTCGCACTCCGGTCGAGCTTTCCGTCCGCCCCTCGGCTGAAGGCATACGCCTGCTCCTCCGGCTCCCAGTACTCCGCCTCGATTCTCTTGGCCAACTCGCCCGCCCGGTCCGCCGCGGCCCCCTGCAACTCCTTTTCCCCCAGCATCTCCGCCAGGGCCGCCGTCGCCGTCGAGGCCTGCTGATCCAGCAGCGCCAGATAGATCTCCTGGTGCGGCATCCCCGGAGGCCAGCTCTCCACCCACCCCGTACCCTGCGAGTTATCGAGGATTCCGTCCCCGTCCGTATCGTGCGTGATCTCGAACCTCCACGCTCGCCTCACCGCATCCGCATGGTCCTTCAAATACGCAACGTCGCCGCTCGCCCGCACGTAGTCCAGCATCGCGCACAGAAACAGCGGTGTGGAATCCGCTGCCGCATACAGGTACGGCAACGCGGTCCAATCGAGCTCACCCGCCGTTTGCGAGTACTCATGCATCATCTTTCCGTCTGCCCGCTGCTGCCGCAGCAGGAAATCCATTGCCGCCCGCGTCAGCGCGAAATCGCCAAAGCTGTTCACCGCGTAAAGCGTGTATAGCGTGTCCCGCCCGAAGTACCACCCGAACCCTGGCCGCGCCGAATCCCCCGAACTGTAGTATCCCGCCACCAGCCCCACCTTGCCTGTCCGCTCCTCCCGCGCCCGCAGCTGCTCGATCGACACCTCCGCCCACGCGAGATCATCCACCAGATCTCCGTCCGGCGTCTCTATTGCCGTCGCCTGCGCCATGCGTCGGGCGTTGGCCGCCACATGGCTCGCGTACATCTCCTTCATTCCCCCATCCAGTGCTTGCAGTTTTGCCTCAAGCGCCCCCGTCGCAGCCGCCTCCGGCGTTCGTCCAACCGCCATCAGCAGCGGAAAATACCGGTTCCCATCCCGCTTCGGATCGAAATGCAACCGAAACTCCACCGGATGTACCTGCGGACGCTCCTGGTACGGAGCGAGCACCCCAGACCTCGCTTCCGGCATTGCGACCGCCGCCGCCAGATCCGGGAAGTCCGTGTGCAGCACATAGAATCCGCTCTCTCCACGCGCCACCCACTCCGCCGAAGGCGTTCCCTCGCTCCGCTCCGGCCACATCGGCCGGACCTCCGGCGTGAACGAAAACGTCAGATTCATCGGCCGGATCGCGTCTATCTGAAACAGCACGACCGCACCCGTCCCGTCTGGCGCCCCTGCTTCGGTCCCGCTCGGCGCAAACATCGTCTGCCGCACCGTAAACGCAATATGTGAGTACGTGATGGTCGTATGGTCCGGCAGCACCTCAATCTCCGCCGCCGCCGGATTCAACTCGATCGGCACCGAGTACCCCTCCACCTCCGCCCGTATCTGAAAGTGGCTCAGAAGCTTTACCGGCAGCACCCAAGCCTCAAAGGTTCCATCCTGCTGCCCCACCACCAAACCACGCTCCCCCGCCACCGTGAACGGCTTTCCCGCCTCCGCATGTCGCCGGATCGCCAGCCCATCCTCCTTCAACGGGAAGCGCTCCACCGGGCGCAGCTCCGGGCCCTGCGACATCGCGGCCGCGCTTACCCCCAACCAACCCGCCAGCCATAGCGCGCGCATTCGCCCTCCGGTATCCCGTCAAGAGTCTACGTCTTGCGAACACCCGGCGGACGCACATACTATCGTTTTTGACTTATGACGAACCGCAGCTTCACGCCAAAACACCACCTTCGAACTGCTGTTCTGCTGATCCTGTGCGTCCCCGCGATCTCCCTCGCTCTCGCGCAGAACCAAAGCCAGAACCCGCCCCCGGCGTCCGCCACTGCACCCGTGGGCGTCCTTTCCAAAGAAGAGGCCGGCAAGGCCATGCCCCCATCGGTTTTCTTTCGCGGCCTCTCCGCTCCCATTCAAGCCCGCAACGCCGCCGGAATCCGCTTTCCGCCCGACAAGCTCCTCTTAGTGGCCCTGGTCGACACCTCCGGCTATTCCACCAGCGTCAAGCAGCGATACCAGGCTTATCTCCTCACCGAACTCCCCCTCTTGATGGACGGCCACACCCTGCCTCCTGGAGCCTACGGCGTCGGCTTCATCGCGAACGACACCTTCGTCGTCATGGACCTTGGCGCTCACGACCTCTTCACCGCCCACTCCAGCAACGACGCCAACCTCCGTCGGCCCAATCCCCTTCAGATCCTCGCCGATCCATCCACTCCATCCAGCTACCGCCTCTACTCCGGCCGAGCCTTTATCCCCTTCTCCGTGCAGCCGGACACCGGAACCCAGCCATAATCCCGCTGCATCCCGGCGGCGACCTCCGTCCAAACTCCATGCGCGCTCCGTGGCACATCCTTCTGCTGTTCGCCCCGGCAGCCTTCCCCGGCGCCCCCCTTCGAGCGCAGACTCCTGCTGCCGCAGCATCTGCGACCGCTCAGGCCACCGCCGCCTTCCGCGCCGGCTCCGAAGCCTACACCCGCAACGATCTCCACGCCGCACAGACGAACTTCGAAACTGCCGTGCGCCTTGCGCCGCAGGTCTCCGCCGGCCATGCCGCCCTCGGCGCCGTCCTGCTCGCGGAAGGCAACATCCCCGCAGCCGAACGCGAACTCGCCCAGGCCCATCTCCTCGATCCCACCAACGTCCGCACCACCATCGATCTCGCCACGACGCAGCAAACCTTGGGCCACATGGCCGAAGCCGCTGCCACCTTCCGCATCCTGTCGCAACAGGATCTCGCCAACCTTTCCCCGGAAGAGACCATCAGCTTCGCCGACTCCCTCGCCAGCACAGGAGATACCGCCTCGGCCCAGCAGCAGATCGACTCTGCCCTCGCCCGTTCTCCCGGCAGCGCCGCTCTCCACGACGCCTCCGGCGCCCTGCTCGCCCGCGCCCACCAGGACGACGCAGCCGCCGCACAGCTTCGCCAGAGCCTCACCCTCGACCCCAATTTCGCCCTGGCTCACCTCCACCTCGGCGCCCTTCTGCTTGACGCGAACAAACCTGTCGAAGCTGCCGCCGAACTTCGCCAGGCATGCACCCTCGATCCCCGCAGCCCAGTCGCTCTCACCGTGCTCGGCCGCGCCCTCATCGCCAACGGCCAGGACGCCGAAGCCATCGTCACCCTCCATCACGCGCTCCAGCTCGACCCCACCTCGTCCGACGCCAAATACACCCTCGCCCTCGCCCTCCAGGCCGCCGGCGACTCCACCGCCGCCCTCCCGCTTTTCCAGCAGATCACCGCTCAGCAGCCGGGAAATGCCGAAGCCCTCACCAACTATGGCCTCGCTCTGGTGCAGACAGGCGACGCGAAATCCGCCATCCCCTTATACGATCGCGCCCTCCACGCCGCTCCGCCCACCGCCGTCCTTCGCGAGGACTTCGGCGTCGCCTACCTCCAACAGAGCGATCTCGACCACGCCATCGAGCAATTCCGCGCCGGCCTTCTGCTCGACCCAGCCAATCCCCACCTCCACTACGACCTGGCCCTCGCCCTCAAGCTCAAGGACAATCTCGCCGCCGCCATCCCTGAGTTCCAGCAGGCCGCCCGTCTCGATCCTAGCCTCCCCGACCCGCCCTACACCCTCGGCGTCATCTTCATGCAGCAGGGAAACTTCGCCGACGCCCAAACCCAACTCGAGCGCGCCACCGCCCTCCGCCCCGACAACGGCGACGCCTGGTCCCTCCTCGGCACCGTCTACAAGCAGGCCGGCGATCCGAAGCGAGCCATCGAAGCCCTCCGCCGCGCCATCCCACTCCTTCCCGACCAGCCCAGCCCCCACATCACCCTCGCCGCCATCCTCGCTCAGGGAGGCGACACCACCTCTGCCACCGCCGAGCGCAGGATCGCCGCCGACCTTAGCCGAACCGCCGCCAGCCACCAGCGGGCCAGCTTCGCCCTCAACAGCGGCCGCGCTCTGCTCAAGGAGGGCAAACTTTCTGAGGCCACCCTTCAGCTGCGGACGGCTCTAGCCGCTGAACCCAACAATGCCGAAGCCCACACCCTGCTCGCCGACGCCCTCACCCGCCAGGGCCAAACCGCCGAAGCCGCCCTCGAGCGCAGCAAAGCCACCAGCCCCACCGCAGCCCCCAAACCGTAGGTTCGCCATACGAACCGATCGCTTCGTCTCGATCAGCCACCTTTCCGAACCTCGGTCTTCGTTCTAGGCTGGACACCGAGAACACCGGTCACCCTTCACGCGCGATCGCACCTCGCGAAATCCACGCCCGGCCCCGCCTCGCACTCCGCCCACCTCCTCTGGTCCATCCATGCCGACCTGTTCCTCTCCCATCTTCGAACTCTGTGCCCAAACCCTGCCAGCCTGCCTGGCGGCGAGCGCCGGCGGAGCGCACCGCATTGAGCTCTGTTCCTCACTCGAGGTGGGAGGGCTCACTCCACCCATCTCGCTCGTCGAGGCCGCCGTTCAGCAATGCGCGGTTCCAGTTCATGTGCTGCTACGGCCGGTTGCCGACCAGTACCGAACATCGCCTTCTGTGGTTGCGGCACTCGTGTCCTCGCTGCAGGCCGTTGCTCGGGCCGGTGCCGCCGGTGTTGTTCTCGGCCTGTTGCAGGAGGACGGCACCGTCGACCTCAGCCAAACACGCGCTCTGGTTCGTCTCGCCTCTCCCCTTCCGGTCACCTTCCATCGCGCGTTCGACTCCACCCCCGACCTGTTCCAAGCTCTCGAGGACGTCATCGCCACCGGTTGTACCCGCGTCCTCACCTCAGGCGGCGCCCCGGACGTCCTCACCGGTGCGCCAACCCTTGCTCGGCTCGTTCAGCAGGCCGGCTCACGCATCGACGTGGCGATCGGCGGAGGCCTCCGTCTCGAAAACGCCCAGGCTGTCGCGCGCATCACCGCCGGTCGACACTTCCATGGCTCCTTGCGGCACATCCAAAATGGCCTAACGGAGCAGGCCGATCCATCGCCGCAGATCATCCAGCAGATGATCCACCTGCTTTCCTCAAGCAAAAACCAAACGCCTGCCGGTCACTCTCCTGGCTAGGGACGTACAAAACGCCGCACCCCAGCGGTTTACCGATCCGCCGTCTCCGACGCACAATGGAGCATGCTCCACATGCCTGCTCGAAGCTCCCGCTGGCGCCTCCTGTTGCTCGCGCTCGCGTGGTCAGGTGTGAGCCGGTTCGCACACGGTCAGGAAGGTCGCCAGCAGATCGCCGATCTCGGAACCTGCACCCTCGAAAGCGGGCAAGTCGTCCTGGACTGCCACATCGGATACCGCACGTTCGGCAGCCTTAATCCAGGCAAGTCAAACGCGGTCCTCATGCCCACTTGGCTCAACGGCCGCTCGGACGACCTCCGCTCCCTCTTCGGCAGCACCGCTTCTCCGCAACGGCTGGTGGATACCTCCAGGTTCTTCGGGGTCGCGCTCGACGCCTTTGGGGACGGGGTGTCTTCTTCGCCATCCAACAGCACGCGGCAACCCGGTCCACACTTTCCGAACTTCACCATCGAAGACATGGTCCACGCGCAATACCGCGTCCTCACCGAGGTACTGCATCTCACCCACGTCCACGCAGCCATCGGCCTCTCCATGGGCGGCCATCAGGTCTTCGCCTGGACGGTGCTCTACCCACACTTCGTCGACCTCGCCATACCCATCGTCGGCTCGCCCCAGGTCACCCCGTACGATCTCCTCTCCAAACAAACTGTGATCGATGCGATCGAGGCCGATCCCGCCTATGAACATGGTCACTACCAAACAGAACCGCCGCTCACGCTGGCCAACGAGGTCGGCGCGCTCATCGTGGCCGCTCCCCCATTCCGCAACGCCGACACCACCCGCCAGCAGTTTCCTGCATGGCTCGCCACCATCCAAGCACCGCAGCGGCAGGACGCCAACGATCGCGTTTGGCAGCTCCGGGCAATCCTCACCCAAGACGTGCTCCACGGACGTCCCCTGCCCGACGTGGCCCACAGCACCTCCGCCAGATTCCTGGTCATTGTCGCCGCCCAGGACCGCATGGTCGTCCCTGAGCCCGCACTCGCTTGGGCCCAAGCCCTGTCCGCGCCCACCTACATCTCCCCCGGAGCCTGCGCCCACCTCATCCTGAACTGCGACGCAGCCAACGTCTCCCAGAGGGTCGCGGCCTTTCTCAGCGATCAATCTCTGCCCGCGCACTAAAACGAAAGGCACACAGCTAGAACGAATCACAACCCACTGCACGGAATCCCTGCAAAATGAAAAGTGTCTGGTACGAAGTAGTATCCCGTGGCAAACGTGAACTCCAAATGCAGAGTTAGCCGCCTCCTTAGCGCGTCTGTAGCCCAACAGGGAGCACGAAACCAGCGTTCTAGCCGGTTTGCTATGTCGTCTAGGCGTTCATCGTTGGCGTCGCTTGGAGCTGACGGAGTTTCTCTCCCGACAGAGACGTCCGGTTCTGCTTTCTGGTGCCCCTGACCCGAGATCGACGGACCGTGCACACGCCGTAAACGACGAGCGCCGGCCGTCTTGAAAACGGGTGCCCGCGAAGAGCGCCTGTCGTCGACGATACTGGTGCGCAAGCTCACCACCACCGCACAGCTCGGCCGATCCGCCTTTCCCGCATCTCCCCGCCGAAGGTCTGATCGGGGAGGAGGAGAAGGCGGCGCTGGCCCGGGACTTTCCGGACGAGAGCAAGACCGGCTTTTTCCCGGTGGAGCAGCTGAGCTACGGGCCGGCCTTCCGGCGC
>CALMVL010000201.1 GCA_937873265.1 uncultured Granulicella sp. | reverse complement strand
ACGATGTCTTTAGGCAAGGGAATGGCGAAGAAGACCAATGAGATGGAGAACGGAGGAACAGTGACACGGCTCGTTTCGCCTGGCCGCGCGGAGGACGACGACGCGTTTGAGCTGAAGCTGCGACCGCATTACCTCCGGGAGTTTATTGGGCAGGAGCGGGCAAAGGAGCAGCTGGCAATCGCGCTCGAGGCGGCGAGAACCAGAGGCGAGGCGCTCGATCATGTGTTGCTGTATGGGCCGCCGGGGCTGGGAAAGACGACACTGGCGACGATCATTGCAAACGAGCTTGGTGTTGGGTTTCAGCAGACGTCGGGACCGGCACTGCAGATTCAGGGAGACCTCACGGCGATCCTGACGAATCTTCGCGAACGTCAAGTGCTGTTTCTGGACGAGATCCACCGGCTGCAGCCGGTGCTCGAGGAGAAGCTCTATACGGCTCTGGAAGACTACAAGCTTGACATCATGATCGGACAGGGGCCGGCGGCGCGGACGCATGTGATGGAACTGAAGCCGTTTACGTTTGTCGCGGCAACGACGCGGTCGGGGCTGCTGAGTTCTCCGCTGCGGTCGCGGTTTGGCATTCTGCTGCGGCTCGAATTCTACACGGATGCCGAACTGCACTATGTGGTGGAACGCTCGGCGGAGGTGATGAACGTGCCGATCGACAGGGACGGCGCGGCGGAGATTGCGATGAGGTCACGCGGGACACCACGCATTGCCAACCGGCTGCTGCGACGCGTGCGCGATTACGCAGAGGTGCGGGCGCAGGGGAGAGTCGATCGCGCTACGGCGCTGGCTGCGTTGCAGTTACTGGCGGTCGATGCGCACGGCTTCGACGAGTTGGATCGGCGCTTGCTGCGGACGATTGTTGAGAAATATGACGGCGGTCCGGTCGGCCTGAACACGCTGGCGGCGGCGCTGGGCGAAGAACAGGACACGCTTGAGGAGGTGTATGAGCCATACCTGATCCAGCACGGATTTCTGGACAAGACGCCGCGAGGCAGGGTCGCAACCCGGCTGGCCTATGAGCATTTGGGGCTCGAGGCACCACGGAAAATGGGAAGCCTGTTCGGCTAAGGTTCTCCTCGCGTCGGGTCAGCTCACTCCGTGCGCAGAGCCGTGCTCGGCTGCACGCGGCTTGCGCGAAAGGCTGGGTACCACGTAGCCAGCAGGGCCGCGACGACGAGGAGGGTTACTGCAGTGAACAAGAACCATACGCTCTGGGAGCTGCCCTCCGACCAGTGCTGAAACCGTGTTCGGAGGGCGAGACTCAGCACCAGTCCCGCGCACGTGCCGCCCAGCACCACCGGGATATTGCCCCGCAGCACCAGCAAGAGGATCTGCATACGTTGCGCGCCCAACGCCAGCCGTATGCCGAACTCTGCCGTTCGCTGCGCGACGACGTACGCCACCACGCTGTAGAGCCCCACCAGCGAGAGGGCAAACGCCAGCCCGGCAAAGATGGCCAGCAGCACCGCCAACAGACGCTGGGTCCGATATGCCGGCTCGCGCTGCACCATTTCCTCTAACGAATACGGCAGAGGAGTGACGTAGCTGCCCGCGTCGAGCTGGCGGATGGCGTGGGCGAGGGTGCGTGTAAACAGTTTCGGATCGTCCGCGGTTCGAATCAGAAACAGGGACCCCGGCCAAAGCGCCGCCGTGTCGTTGACGTAGATGGTCGGCATCACCGGTTTATCCAGGCCATCGTTGACCGCATCGGCCACGACGCCGACCACCTGAACCTCCGGCTTTTGCCATGCAGGGGAGACCGTTTCTGCTTCAGGCGTCTTTGTGAGCTCGAGCTTCGGGAACCGGAGCGTGCGGTCGAGCACGCTCCTATCCGGCGAGAATTTGCGTACAAAGGCCTCATTCACAACCGCCAGGGGCAGCCCCTGCCCCGCCTCGGCCGCGTTCCATACTCTTCCCTGCAGCAGGGGAATGCCGAGAGTCCGGAAGTACTCCGGCCCAACGTCCGTCTGTCGCGCCAGGGTTTCGTGCATCGCCGCGTTTCCGACCACCTCGAAGGGCTGCGTGCCGTTGCCCGAGGGTGGGAGGTCGTCCGCCGTCGTTACCGCGGTGACTCCTCGCACGCCCTCCATCTGATGCCGGTAAGCTGCAACTTTCGCCAGGCGCTCCTGCCACGTCTTCGCGACGTCCTTTTTGTAACCAACACTGATCGCCGCCACACCTCGGGGCTGATATCCGAGTGGAAGCCGCATCAGGTGAACAAACCCGCTGATCGCCGCGCCCGAAACGGTCAGCAGCACCAGCGTCAGCGCCAGTTGCACACCGATCAACACCTGCAGCGGCCGACGTCCACCGGACGCCACGGTTCTGCGGGCGTTGGCTTGCAGCACCTGCGAGATCTCCGGACGGGAAAACTTGAGGGCGGGGAGCAAGCCGAACAAGAGACCCGCGACGACAGCGAGTCCTACCGAGAACAGCAGAATCGGCAGGTTGATGCGAATGACCGCCTCACTTGGGAACAGGTCGTTCGCCAGCTGCAGGGGTAGCCGCGCCAGGACGTAGGCCAGCACGACTCCGATGGCGGATCCGAGAAACGCGATCGTGAGGCATTCGACGAGCATTTGCCGCACAATCCGCAGCTGTGACGCGCCTACGGCCGTGCGTAAGGCAAACTCGTGTTTCCGAGTCGTTCCCCGGGCCATCAGGAGCAGCGAACAGTTCGCGCACCCAATCAGCAGCAGCGACCCGACCGCGAGGTAGAGCATGGGAAAATTCTTCAGCACCTTGGATCGTGTCGTGAACCCATCCAGCAACGGCTGAAGCCGAGCGTGAAAGTTTTCGGGGTACATCCGGGGATCCTGCTTGGCGAAGAGGTGCAGCATCGGGTCTACCTCGTCGCTCGCTTGCTTCGCGGTGACCCCAGGTTTCAGCTTCGCAAACGCAATCAGGTACGGCTCCGGGAAGGTGTACTGCGACATGGGCATGTACACGTCCGCACCCCCTAACGTGTACCGCTCCGGCATGACGCCCACGATGCGAAAGAGCTTGGACCCGGCCTTGAAATCGCGCCCAATGACTCCCTTGTCCGCGAGGTAATGCGTCTTCCAGAACTTATAGCCGAGCACGACGACGTTCGGCGGGGTGTCTCCGAAGTCGCCATCGGACGCCTGGAGTCCTCGCCCGAGCAAGGGGCCAACGCGATTGAAGCCCGCAGCATTGGCCGTCAGCAGAACCACGTGCAACTGCTCCTGCACATCGTTCTCGTCCATTTGGACGCCCATGCTCGCCTGCCCGAATACGTCCTCGAAGGAACGAGCGGACTTGTACTCCGCGTACTGCGAACGGTTCAACACAAACCAGTTCCAGTCATCCGGCACGGCCGGATCATGCACGATCGGGTTTACCGTCCGTTGCGAATCAGCGTAGGGATAGATGTCCAGCAGCACCGCGTACACGATGGAGAACATCGCCGTCGTGGCGCCGATGCCAAGCGAGAGCGACAGAATCGCGATCGCCGCAAACCCCTTGTTGCGCCAGAGGCCGCGCAGCCCATAGCGCACGTCGCCCACTGTCTCGTCGAGCAAGCGCAGTCCGATCGCCTCCCGGTACTGCTCCACCGGCCGAGCGGTGCTGCCGATCTCCGCCTGCGCTCGCCGCTGTGCCTCGGCGGGAGCCATACCTCCCGCCTCCAAGTCCGCAGCCCGGGCACTCACGTGGAAGTGCATCTCCTCCGCAAGTTCATCGGCGAGCTTTCTCCTGCGAAACACCGAGCCGACCCACGACCGCACCCTGCTCGCCATGCTCATAGAGCCTCCCCGTTCGGCGCCTTTTCCGTCGCCAGAATGATCCCCATCACCTCGGCCATCGCCTCCCACCGGCGCTTTTCCTGCGTCAGTTGCCGACGGCCCGCGGCACTGAGCGTGTAGAACTTTGCCCGCCGATTGTTGTCCGATTCGCCCCATTGGCCCTTGATCAGCCCGAGATGCTCCAGCCGGTAGAGCGCTGGGTAGAGCGTCCCTTGCTGGATTTCCATGCGATCCCCGGAGAGCTGCTGAATGCGCAGCAAAACGGCATACCCGTGCAACGGCCCTAACGAGATGGCCTTCAGGATCAGGAGGTTCAGCGTTCCCTGCAACAGCTCAACATCTTTGCCCACGCCTGCTCTCCTTGTTAGCTCAGGAGAGTAGACGCTGCTCTCCTGGGCTGTCAAGGAGTCCAGGGCGACGATGTCACGGCATCAACGCGGCCGACAGATCACCACCAGATCCACCCTTCGGTTGGTTCGCCGACCTTCTGCTGTTCCGTTATCCGCCGTCGGCCGGTAGGCTCCGTATCCCGCCACGGACATCTTTCCCGGATCCACCCCCGGTTGCGCCAGCAAAAGCGCGAGCATCGCTTCGGCCCGCGCGGTCGAAAGCTCCCAGTTGGAGCGGAACGGGCCGTGCACCGGCTGGTTGTCCGTATGTCCCTCGACGCGAACCGGCGTGCCCGCCCGAGCGACGACCTCCGAGATCCGGCTCACGACGCCCGCCGCCGCCGGCAGAGGAACCGCCTCTCCACTTGCAAAGGACCCGACCTCCTTCAGGCTCACCACGATCCCTTCGGGAACCTCCGCCAGCGAAACCGACCTTTGGCCAATTTCGTCGCGGAGCGTCGCGGCCAGCTGCTGCCGCAGTCGCTCCCGTTGCCCCACGGAAGTCTGGTTCGTCCCCACCTCGGCCGTGGCCGCGAAGCCCGTCCGCTGGTGCGCCCGCGCGAACAGAACGACAAACAGCGCAAACAGGACCGTCATCAGATCCGCATAGGAGACGAGCCAGCGGTCCCGTCTGCCGGCCCGCATCCCTCGGCGCGACCCGGACCGTGCCCCAGCGCGACCGGTCCACCTCGCCGTTCCGCGGTTGGCCCCCTCGGGCCTCATCCCGCCAGCGCCCGCTTGACCGTCTGGGTCACGGGTCCGGAGCAGTAGCCACGGAGCCGGACTTCGAGCGCCCGCGGCATCACCCCCTCCGCAATCGCCACGACTCCTTCAAGCATCATCGACCGCTCCAGTTCCGCTGCCTGCACCCGCATCCGCAGCTTCCCCGCCAGCGGCAGCAGCAGCAGATTGGCCACGCCCACCCCATACAAGGTGGACACAAAGGCCGCCGCAATGCCCCGACCAACCTCGTCCACATTGCCCAGCAGCTGCATCACGTGAATGAGCCCCAGCACCGCCCCGAGAATGCCGATGGTCGGAGCTGCTCCGCCCGCCGTCTCGAAGACCTCTGAGGCCAACTCCGCCTGCTCCGCTCGCGCGTCTGCCTCGCGCTCGAGAATCGCGCGCAGTTCCTCGGCCGAAACGCCATCCACCGCCAGCGTGAGCGCCCTCGAGAGAAAGGGGTTGGCGATGGCTTCCAGCTCCCGCTCGAGGGACAGCACTCCCTGCCTGCGCGCCAGCCGCGCGTAGCGCACCAGATCTCCCGCGATGTCCCCCAGGTTCGCTTCGCCGGCCGCAAAGGCTTCGCGCAGCTCGCGAAGCGCCAGCCCGACAGCGCGCGTGGGGTACTGCACCAGGACGGCGCCGACGGTTCCCGTTCCCACCACAAGAAATGCCGTTGGCTGCAGCAGCAGCCCCAGGTGGGCGCCTTCAACGTGAAATCCGTACGCGATGCCCGCCAGCGCCAGCAGCAGCCCAGCTGCGGTCGATATCGCGGGCGACCGCACCGTTTCGCGCCCTTTCGACACGACGATCGGCACAACCGGAGACAACACCTCCTTCGGCAACTCCTCTGACGATCTCCGCGGCACCGAGGGACTCCCCTGCAACCCACCCTAGCCGATACCACCCACCCCAACCATGCCCCAAAGGAGTCAGGGTATCGGCGGCCGCTGGCCCTCAGGTTGCTCTGCATCCGACGCCCCGGTGCTGCGCACGCGCGCCGCTTGCCCACGCGACCGCCGCAAGCGTAGAGTGCCCACCATGGTCCGCCGCTCGCTGCTCGCTGCCGTTCTCCTCGCCACCTGTTTGCCCGGTTTCGCGCAGCAGACGCCTTCCCGTCCCCCCATTACCGGCGTCGCATTTGCCCGCTTCTCCACCACCCAACCCGAAGCCGCCAAGCACTTTTACGGGGATACGCTCGGCCTCGGCCGGCACGAGAGTTCCGGCCTCTGGATTTACCCGATCAATGCATCCCAGTGGATCGAACTCGACCCCACGTCGCCGCCTCCTGCACCCAACGTGCGCATGCTCGCGGTTGGGTTTACGACGCATGACGCCGCCCAGCTCCAGCGCTACCTCCAGGCCCACGGCGTCGCCATCGCCCAGCCGCTCGCACAGGGGCAGTTTGCCGTGCACGATCCTGAAGGCAACCTGGTCTACTTTGTCCAGGACGCCAACAGCCCCATCGCCCAGATCGCAGCGGCCGGCGCACCCTTGCCCCAGGCCACCTCCCGCCGCCTGATCCATGTCGGCTATGTTGTTCAGGACGCGGCCAAAGAGGACGCCTTCTGGCGCGACCTGCTCGGCTTCCGTCCCCTCTGGCATGGCAGCATGCACCCGGGCACCACCGACTGGTCCTCGCTGCAGGTTCCCGATGGCACGGACTGGCTGGAGTACATGCTGAACAACCGTCCGGACGCGGATCTTCGCGCCCACGGCGGAGCCGACCACATCTCCCTGGGCACCGCCGACATGCAGACCGTGATCGCGAGCCTCGAGCGCAACGGCTGTGCCGGCGCCGGCTGCGGCAAGCCTCAGATGGGTCGAGACGGCAAAATCCAGCTCAACCTCTTTGATCCCGACCTGACCCGGATCGAGTTTATGGAGTACGCTCCCCGGCAAACTCCCTGCTGCTCGCCGATCACTGGAGCCGCTCCGACCGATGTTGAGGTGAAGTAAGCGACCGACCTGCGGGAGGTCGTTCGAACGACGCCAGAAAAGGGACACAGAGACGTTCTTGTGCCGGGCGGACGACCACACGACCGGCGGCAACAGCCTCGCTCGCGCGACGCAGGATGGAGCTTCGGCAGGACGCCGTCGCAGCTGACCGATCTGCTGCTCGAAAGCTGTTGGATCCCCTGCCGCCTCTTTTGCCCTCGCCCCTCCCAAGTGTTGGGTCGCCAGGGTTGGCTTCGGCATCGTATGGTCAAAGCAGCAGGCGGGAGAGTTGGGCACGATGGACCTCGGGGGTTTGATCGCAGGGCATCAGTTTGCGATCACGGAGCTGGTGGCATTTCTGGCTGGGTTGGGGCTGCCCATGCCCTTCTCCGTGATGCTGCTGGCCGTCGGGGCGGGTGCGGGTGGAAGCGGCAGCCGGCTGGCGGTGGCGCTTCTGGCCGTCTGGGCGGCGACGTTTCTGGGCGATGTGGTGCTGTACCTGGGAGGGCGGTACACCGGGTGGTGGCTGCTGGCGGTGCTGTGCCGGCTGACGACGAATCCGGAGCAGTGCATCTTCCGGTCGGCGGACTACTTTTACCGGCGGGGGCCGAAGACGCTGCTGTTTTCGAAGTTTGTGCCGGGGCTGGGGGCCATGGCGGCTCCTCTGGCCGGAAGCCTGAACATGCGGCTGGCGCGGTTTCTCCGGCTGGATGCGGCCGGGGCGATGATTTATACGGGGTCGTGGATGCTGCTGGGGTTTGCCTTTCGGCGGTGGATCCATGTGATCGAGGGATGGATCGCCAAGGCAGGGCATGTGGTGCTGCTGTGCGTGCTGGTGCTGGTGGCGTGCTACGCGGCCAGCTGGATTGCGTTTACGCTGAAGGCGCGGCGGTTCAGCAACATCGAAAAGGTGGGTGCGGCGGAGCTGTTTCAACGGCTGCAGGAGAAGGACCCGAACCGGCTGGTGGTGATCGCGGACGTGCGCAGCCATGGCTACTACGACCCGGGGATGCAGCGCATCAAGAACTCGATCCGGGTGGAGCCGAACCGGCTGGAGGAGGAGCTGGTGGCGCTGCGGGAGTTTATGGCTCCGGAGTGCGAGATTTACCTGTACTGCTCGTGCATTCGGGAGGCCACGAGCGTCCGGGTGGCGTACCTGCTGAACCAGCAGAACTGCAACACGACGGTGATTGCGGGGGGTTTGCGGGCGTGGGTCAAGGCGGGCGGCGAGGTGGAGCCGGTGCCGGAGGAGGAGTTGCAGCGGCTGCCGCAGTTTGATTGAGGGGGCTTAGGAAGCAGGGACGTTGGTTGGCGACTTTGCGCTCTGGATGAGGAGGGGGTGCGGTGGACTCTGTTCCCGACTTACGCGGAACAACTCTGGAGGCGTGGACGACGAATGCGCGCGTCACGGCGTTTCTGGTGGACCGGCTGCCTGCGGAGTTGTGGGCGATGAAGGTGCCGGGCGCACCGCAGAAGACCGTGCGGATGCTGCTGGCGCACCTCCACAACGTGCGGTGCCGGTGGATTAAGACCTTGGGAAGCGAGCATGGGCTGGTGGCGCCGGCGAACGTGGACCGGCGGACGGTGGGCGCGGACGGCCTGTTGGCAGCGCTCGGCGTGAGCGCGGCGGGGATCTGGGATTTGCTGCAGCTTGGTTGCGATCACGGAGGGAGCCTGCCGGAGTCGCGAGGCTACCTGTGGCGCAATCTGCCGCTCGATGTGGGGCATGTTCTGACGTATTTTGTGGCGCACGAAGCACATCACCGGGGACAGGTGGTGATGCTGGCGCGGCAGCTTGGGCATCGGCTGCCGGAGGAGGTGACGGGTGGGCTCTGGCAGTGGTCGAGGCGCGCGCGGGAAGGCTAGAAGTTCGTCAGGACATCGGCTCCGGTAGGGGTGACGGCGACGACGTCGCAGTGGCGCATGCCGCCGAAGTCCGGGAAGTAGGCGGCGGGTTCTACGTTGAAGGTCATGCCGGCTTCGAGGATGTCGGGAGAGGCGGGGTGGATGCGAGGAAGGGCGTTGGCGTTGGCGGCAGCGAATCCAACACCGTGACCGACGCCGTGGACGAACTCCTTTTCGCCGAAGCCGTGTCCTTGCATGACCTTGCGGGCGGCAAGGTCGACATCGACGGAGCGGGCTCCGGGGCGGATGGCGGCGAGGGCGGCCGCGGTGGCCTCCGAGATGGCCTGGCGCATCTGCCGGTGGCGCGCGGGTGGCGGCGCAGAGGGAGTGGCGCGGGCGGTGAAGGTGCGGGTGATGTCGGTCCAGTAGCCGTTGCCGGCGGTGTTGGCGTGGATCATGACGAGATCGTCGGGGGCGATCTCGCGGGTTCGGGTGCGGGCAAAGGCGGCGGAGGCGGTGGCGCTGTTGGGGCCGGACATGCAGAAGAAATGGCCGTCGCGGCGCTCACTGGCGGGCACGCCGGCGAGGGGGGATGGGAGAGTGCGCTCGAAGCCGGCGAGCGCGGCCGCGGCGACTTCATTCTCACGGGCTCCGGGGTGGACAGCAGCTTCGGCAGCGGCGAACCCCGCGGCGGCATCGGTGCAGGCCTGCCGGATGAGATCGAGTTCACGGGGGGTTTTGACGGCCTTGAGGCGCTCAACGAGGGCGTCGCAGCTGTGGATCCGGGCAGCGGGTTGCCGGTCGCGCAGGACGTCGGCAAGGGAGGCGCGGAAGTGGACCTGGGTGAGATAGCTGGCGGGCTGCACGCCGTAGCCGAGCTCAAGGCCGAGGCTGGCGCGGCTGAGCTGGAGGCGGTCGAGCAACGAGAGGAGGGGTTTGGCGAGGGCCTGGACGGGGTCGACCATCTCCTCGAGGCGGCCGGGAAGGTAGGTGGTGAGGGTGGCGCCGGAGACGGCCTCAACGAGGGTCCGTTCGTCCTCGGGGGCGATGACGTGGACTTCGCCGGAGCGGGCGACGAGGGCGACGCTCGCGGCCATCACGGGCCAGTAGCCGGTGAGCAGGAGGACGTGCGAGGGGGCGGCGCAGAGGAGAGCGTCGAGGCCGGCCTCGCGCATGGCGTCCTGGATGCGGGCTTGCCGTTCGGAATCAAGATCCACAGGTCCTCCGAGTTGCCGAGGTACGGGCCGGCTGCCTGCTGTACCGGTTGGCGCGGAAGCACAGGGCGCGCGGCCGGGCAGCCGGGTATGCAGATGTCTGATGCACGTTGGGCCGGCGCCGCGAGGGGGCTGCTGCCGTCTAGCTGCGCCAGTGCAGCGTCACCGGCCCACTGAGCGGATGCTCGCCCCGGCCCTCCAGGCGCCGTTGCTTCAGGGCAAAGTACCACTTCGCCGGTTTGTCGGCGTCGTCGATGAGCATCAGACTGGGCCGCGACCTCAGACCTTCCGCCTGCTCGACCATGGTTTGCTGGTCCTGACGGAGGAAGCGCGCGCCGAAGAAGGTGGCGATGGAGGTGACAAACGGGACGCGGAAGAAGATGTTCCAGGCGGCGACCACGTCGATGCGGCAGGTGGAGGGCGTGACGGGGGTGACGGTGGTGAGGCTGGAAAACCACTTCTCGCCGGCGCGGATGGTCTCGAACCGCCGGCCGGGGAGCTGGAAGTCGATGGTGGTTGTGATGGGCTGGCCGTAGACCCCGAGCAGCTTGTAGGGCGCGGAGTTCGCGCTGGGGGCGTGCGAACTCATGCGAAAGCCGTCCGGGATCGGCTCGAAGTGCTTGGTTTTTTCGTGGATGGAGGCGCGGGAGCGCCACCACCAGGCCTGGTGCACAAACGGCCCGTGCGCCGGGTCCATGAGACCGATGATGCCGTGATCGACGTTGCACGGCAGATCTGCCTGGAGGTGCGCCGAGCGGAAGTTCGGGGAGAACCTGGGGAGCTCCGGGAGCGGCGGGAGGGCGCTGTGTCTACGACCCGCGCCGGCGGCGGGCAGATAGACCCAGGCGTAGCCGTCGCGCTCCTCGGCCGGGAAGGCGTTGGCGTAGATGCGGGTGGGCTCGAGATGGTCGGTGGACGCGAGCGAGGGGATCTCGACACATTGCCCGGAGCACGGTTCGAACTTCCATCCGTGGTACTTGCATTGGACGGTTTCGCCGTCGAACCAGCCGGCGGAGAGGGGGATGCCGCGATGCGGGCAGAGGTCGCGCAGGGCAAAGATCGCTCCGTCGCGCTTGCGGCCGACCAGCAGGGGGACGCCGAGCAGGAGCGTTTTGACCGCCTTGCCGCGTCGCAGCCGGGAGGTTCTTACCGAGGGGTACCAGTCTCCAAAGATCAGCTCCGTCGGCGGCCCCACGCTCGCCGGCTCCCTTGTCTGTAGCGCCTCACCCATCTGTTTCAGACTACGCCCAATGGCGGCCGTTCGTTTCGGGTTCCGGGTGTTCGTCGCACGGCCGCCTGACATCGACGGCCCGCAACTGGTTGAATGTTTCCATGCTCTCGCTTGATGGCCTGCGGTCTCCCGGAGCCGCTCGCAACCGTCTGATCCTGTTCCTGCTTTGGATTGTCGTCTATGCCAGCTTCACGCTGGCGCGGCCGCCGCTGCTCGATGATGCCGATTCTGTTCACGCCGAGGTTGCGCGCGAGATGCTGCTGCGCCACGACTGGGTGACCCTGTACGCGAACGGCATCCGGTACCTCGAGAAGGCGCCGCTGCTTTACTGGTCGATGGCGGTGAGCATGCAGCTGTTTGGCGCGACGGCGCTTGCGGCCCGGCTGCCGCTCGCTGTCACGGTGCTGGCGCTCGCGTGGACCCTCGAAAGCTTCGCGCGGCGGGCGTTTCGCTCCGTTGCGGCAGGTCTGTATGCGGGTCTCGTTGCCCTGTCGAGCTTTGGAATCTTTATCTTCACCCGCATCACCATTCCCGATGCGATGGTGTGCCTTTGGCTCGCGCTCGCGCTTTACTGCTACTGGCGCGCGACCGAGTTGGACCACCCTCCGCGGTGGTGGAGCTGGGGGTTTGCCGCCTGCTGCGCCCTGAACGTGCTCACCAAAGGGCTGATCGGCCTTGTGTTCCCTGTGGGCATCGTGCTGCTGCACCTGCTGGGGACGGGCGGCTGGCGAGCGACGCTGCGCGATCTCCGGCAGGCGCACCCGGCGTCGAGCCTGCTGGTCTTTTTCCTGATCGCGGCGCCATGGCATGTCGCCGCCGGCCTAGCGAATCGGACCGAGGGACAGCCGGGAAGTCCGCAGCTCCATCACGGCCACTGGGTGGTTCCGCTGCCGACGGCGGGCAATGTCCATGGCTGGACGTGGTTTTATTTCATGAACGAACATGTTCTGCGCTACCTGAATCTTCGCGTTCCCCGCGACTATGACACGGTTCCGCTCCTGCTGTTCTGGGGTTTGCTGCTGGTGTGGCTGATGCCCTGGAGTGCGTTTTCCTTCCATGCGGTTGCGGCTGTTCCGTGGCGGCGCGCGCTGCTTGGCTCGCCCCTGCTGCGGCGGGACGCGGGATCTCGCGAGCGGCTCTCGAACCTGGAGCAGGCGCGTCTGCTGTTCGGCTTGTGGGCCGCGGTTCCGATGCTCTTCTTTTCGCTTTCGACCCGCCAGGAGTACTACGTTCTTCCCTCCATTCCGGCGCTTGCGCTGCTGCTGGCGGGCTGGCTGGCCGAAGAAAGGCAGGAGGCCGCGGCGTTTGTGGTTCCGGGGGTGCGGGTGCGCGCCGGGCAGCGCATTGCCGCGGTTTGGCTGGGGATCGGCTCGCTGGTCGCGCTTGTGTGCGGCTGGTTTTTGCTGCACACGCAGACCCCCGCGCCGAACACCGACCTTGCCTCGCTGCTGAAGCAGAACCCGGGCGAGTATGCGCTTTCCTTCGGCCACTTTCTGGACCTGAACGCGCGGGCGATGGGTGCGTTCCGATGGCCGCTGCTGGTTACGGCTGTGGCCTTCTTTGGCGGAAGCCTCGCGAGCTACCTGGCCCGGCAGCGCTTCGATCCTGAGGCGGGGACGTTTGCGCTGGCCGCCGGAGCGTTTCTGTTTCTGTTTGCCGCGCACGCGGGACTGGTCACGTTTTCGCCGGTGCTGAGCTCGGCGCAGCTTGCCCGCGCCATCGAGCCGCAGGTCAGGCCGGGCGACCTCCTGGTCATCAACGGCGAGTACGAGGCTGGCTCGACGCTCGGATTTTACCTGCGGCGTCCCGGATACCTGACGGGAGACGGCGCCTTTCCGACACCCAGCCCAAGCGCGCCGCCGATCCACATCCTGAATGGCCGCTCGTCCAATCTTTGGTATGGATCGTTCTTTACCGACGCGCCTCCGATCTTTGAGGATGATGCGTCGCTGGCTGCGAAGTGGGAGTCGCCGCAACGCATCTTTCTCTGGACCGAACCGGACACCGTGCCGCCGCTGCCGCCCCACAGCGTTTTCCTGCTTGCCGCAAGCGGCGGAAAAGAGGTGCTCTCAAACCGGCCGGCAGCGCCGTAGGCCCACGCCGTGAACCGGCACGGCAGTACACTCAGACGCATTGGCGTCGTCGATCGGAGAGTGGCACACCATGATGTTTCTTGCTAGACGCTTGTTCCGCACGGCACCGGCTGAGCCGCGGCATTCCCGCCGGCAATCGACGGGCGTCGCCCTTCCGCTGGGCTTAGTCTGTCTGTTGATGACCGCATCCGTTCGATGTGCGGGGGCGCAGGCGGCAGGCGTCCCGCCCACGCCCGTCATTCTTTCCACCGACGTCGGCAACGAGATCGACGATCAGTGGGCGATTGTGTGGCTGCTGACGGATCCCGCGTTTGACGTGCGCGGCATCCTTTCGGCGCACGCGCCAAGCCTGCCCGATCCCGCCGCGCACACCAGCTTGCGCATTCTGCGCGACGTGGTCGAGCAGCGGCTCGGCCTGGCGGTGCACCCACCGCTGCTGGAAGGCTCGAGCGTGCCGCTGACCAGCAGGACCGCGCCGCAGCCGAGCGCAGCGGCGAGTTTTCTGATCGAGCAATCGCGCGGGTTTACGGCGGAGCGGCCGCTGACGGTGCTGACCATCGGCGCGGCCACCGATGTCGCGTCCGCCCTGCTGACCGATCCGACGATCGCGCAGCGGATCCGCGTGGTGGCGATGGCGTTCCGCAACCTGGGCCCGGGTGGTGCGAACGAGTACAACGAGCAGAACGATCCGCGCGCGTGGCAGGTGCTGCTGCACGCCGACGTGCCGCTGACGATCGGCACCGCCGAGGTGTGCGAGCGCACCCTCGGGCTCAACTTCGCCCAGGCCCGCGACCTGCTGGCGGGGCACGGGCCGGTTGCGGCCTGGCTGTGGAGCGAGTATCAGGACTGGTACTTCCGCGAGGTGAAGCCGCTGCGGGTCAATGACTTTTCGAAGCCGTGGGTGATCTGGGACGTCATCACGCTGGCGTACGTGCGCGGGCTTGCGACGGCGACACCGCAGCCGCGTCCCGAGCTCGACGACACCATGAACTTCCGCCCCGGCGTCTCCGGCGCGACGGTGAACGTGATCACGGCAGCCGATACCGCGCGCATCTGGCAGGAGTTTCTGCTGCATCTCGACCGCTTCGAAGAGACGCACGGCCGGGCGAACCCGGAGTGAATCGCTCCGATCCGGGATCTTCTCCTCTCGGGACGAGTGTCTCTCTCGTGATGCGCGGGGCGACCCTCTCGTCCGAATCGGCTCTTCGGGTCGCTGCCCGGGGCTGTTCCGCTCTCACGTGCGGGGCTTCCGATCGGCTACAGTGAAGTGCGCGCCCATCCGTGCCGCTCGCCATGTCCACCGAAGCCACCCGCGCCTTTCTGCTCGCCCTGCCGCACACCTCCGAGACCCTGCAGTGGGGCGACAACCTTGTCTTCTGGGTCGCTCCCAAGTCGATCGGGGGCAAGATGTTCGCGCTGATCGACCTCACCCCCGGCAGCCAGGGATTCCATGGCGTGATCGCTTTTCCCACCACTGCGGAGGGGTTCGCTGAACTGACCGAGCGTGAGGGTGTCCGTCCCGCGCCCTACCTCGCCCGAGCCCACTGGGTGAGCCTGGAGCGCTGGTCCGCCATGCCCACGCGCGAGCTGCACCAGCGGCTGATGGATGCCCACACGCTGACGCTCGGCAAACTTCCCCGCAAGACCCGCGTCAGCCTGGGTTTGGAGCCGTTGCCGAGAACCCGTACACGCTAACCCAGCTGCTTGCGCAGGAAGACGGTTGCCTGCGGATTGCGGTTGTAGCGGGCGCACGGCGTGTAGCTCCGCCGCCGGTAGACGCGCAGCGCCGCCGCCATCTCCTCCATGCTGTCCAGGTAGACCCACTTCGCTCCCCCTGCGGTGGCGCCCTGTTCCATGGCGTCCAGCAGCGCGTCCGCCAGCCCGCGCCCGCGAAAGGCCGGCCGAACATACAGGCGTTTGCACTCCACCGCCGCGTCCATGCCCGGCAGGGGACGCAGCACCACACATCCGGCTGGGACGCCGTCGACCCACGCCAGCCAGACCCCGCCGGCGTTTTCATTCACCAGGACCGCAATATCCTCCGGCGAATCCCGCACCACCACGCCAACGGACTCGAAGTATTCGGCGAGCAGCTCCTGCACGGCCGCCATGTCCGTCTGTGTCGGGTGGGCCACCTCGGTCATGTCGATCTCTCCACGGAAAGCCAAAGTTCCACGTCTCCCAAACGGCATACGGTCGCCCGCCGAGGGTACGAGGGTAGTGGCTTCGCCCCGCATCTCGCCCCAGAGCTGCTTCGACTTGCCGTCGACGCACGTTGCGGGATCGACGCGCTCCGCAGACGGAACGGCTAGAATACGTCCCATGAGCGACTTTATTCCAAAACCCGGATCCACCCTCAAGATCGGCGGGCTCGGCCCGAAAGCGCAGAAGCTCCAGGCGCTCCGCGACAAGGCGGCGCAGCAACAGAGCGGCGGGAAGCCGACCGCTTCCGCTTCGGCTGCTTCCGTGAAAGCCAAGGACTCGTTCCGGAATACGAAGAAGACGACGTTTCAGAGGAAAGCCGTTTAGGGCACTTGGGCCGGAGCTGCCCTTCCGACCCGGGTCCGATCAGGGGGAGACGGGGCGTTCGAGCGCCTGTGGGGCTTCGGCAGGGCTGGTTGCAGGGGACGTGTTGCCCGCGCGCCGCCACAGGATGCGCAGGGTGGCGACGACGGGAACCGCGACCAGCGCGCCCACGACGCCGGCAATCTCTCCCCCGGCGAGCACGGAAAAGATCTGGAGCAGAGGGTTGATCTCAAGGGATCTGCCCATGATGCGAGGGGCGGAGACGTAGTCCTGGGTGAGACGCCAGATGCCAAGAAACAGAATGAGCCAGACGGCGTGGGGGTACCCGGCGAGCACGGCGATGAGCAGGACGGAGACGGCTCCAACGGCCGGACCGACGACCGGGATGAACTCAAGAAAGCCGGCGATGGGGCCAAGGACGACGGCGTAGGGCACGCGCAGGATGGAGAGCACAACGGTGTAGGCGACCAGGGTGAGGCTGGCGAGGATGATCTGCGAGCGGATGTAGCTGCCGAGCATGATGTTGATATCGCTGACCAAACCGCGGATGGTGGTGCGCTCGGTACCCGATCGGCCGAGGTCGATCGCGTCCGTGGCCATCTCTTCGCCCTGCTTCAGAAAGAAGAGGCTGAGGATGGGGATGAGGATGAGCCACCAGATGTGCTGGACGGGAGACGCAAGACGGGCGGCAACGGCCTTGCTGTAGTTGAGGATGTCGGACCGGTGGTCCTGAAGCAGGTGCTGCACCTGATCCTCGCGCGCGCCGTTCCAGTGGTAGTGCTGGCCGAGCTGAGCGATGAGCTGGCCGGAGGCGATGCGGTCGACCAGCGAGGGCAGACTGCTGAAGAGGCTACGGAACTCATCGGCCAGGCGGGGACCGGCGATAAAGCCGATGACAGCCAGGACGCTTCCAAGAAGCAGGTATACGACAAGGATGGCGCGGCCGCGGCCATGGAGCCGACCCTGCAGGCGGCCGACGAGTGGGGCGAGAAAGTAGGCGAAAAGGATGGCAAACAGGAAAAGCGTGATGGTCTCGCGAGCCGTCCAGAAAAAGGCGAGAACAAGGGAAAAGATCAGCGCGGTGATCAGGGCGCGGGCGGTTCGGGCGTCCCACAGATTACTGAACATCGTCGACGACGGGGGGTCGGAGGCGGTTCGGGATGGGATGGCTGGCGCTTGCTGGGTGATCATAGGTGAGTGGTCGCGGTGACTACGGAGCGTGTCGGTTCACAAAATGGAAGAGCGGCTGGTTATCGGAGCGGCTGGTTATCGGTTCAGGTCGTGGATGGTGTCTTCCACGGCGTGGGCGGCCTGGCCGACGGTGTCCTGGACGGCCCCTTTTGCCTGGTCAAAGGCGCCGGCGTTGCTGAGCTCGTCTGAGCCGGCAAGATCCCCGACGGTCTGCTTGAGGCCGCCCGCGACGGAGTTGCCGGCGCCGCTCACCCGCTGTTTGGTTCCCCACCGGCCGACGCGCCTGCCGAACTGGTCGACGTCGTCGGCCGGATCGGTGGCCCGCGGTGGGTTCAGGACGAGGTAGCCCGCAACGCCGAGCGCGGCAAATCCAAGGAAGGCAATCAACTTCTTCATGGGAGTGGACTCCTGGTGTACCGACATGTGATGCAGGATTCATGGCGGCGTGCCGTGTGACAGGGCGAAATCTGCGGGGACGAACTGGATGTGGCGTCCAGGCCGGAGGTGGAAGTGAACTTCCACTCTGGGATGCAGGGTGCGAACGGGATTACTCTGAAGTGGTTAGCCTTGGAGCATTTCAGAACACCGGAACGGGGGAGCGGATCGCCTGAGCGCCCTTGCGCCATCGGTGTCGGCGGAGTTTCGGGTGCGAGCCAGGTCCAGTGGCTCCGGTCAGGGCGTTGCCGACCCGAAATGGAACGGATTCCTGACCGAAGGAAGGGAAGCGCAGAAGTTCGGCATCTTTGGCCGATGGGTTGCATCCTGTTTGGGCGTCGCTCACGCCGCGTGCCCGTATGGGGGCCAGGGGGCGAGCCGACAGGGACAGAGGGAGATAGGGATGGGAAACCGCCAGGCCTGGTGCGAGCCAAAGCTGCCCGCGCAATTCGACGAAACGATTGCCCCGGTGCGGACACAACGTCCGTGGTGGAGCGAGGCTCCGGATCGCCCTCGGGGCGGCGGATCATGCGACCAGACTGACCAAGTTCTGACCAGTGCGGGAGAGGCGGGTGAAATGGGCGGCAACCGGGTTATAGAACATCCAATGGCTCCGGCGGAGCGTCCTGTTAGAAAGACGATGGCGATTCTTGCTTCCAAACGTTCCGTGGTTTTCGGTATGATCCTCGTCCTCGGTTTCGGGCCAGGCGGATTTGCCCAGCAGAGCCACGCGAACCAGCCAGCCGCGTCCGAGACCGGAAATCCCGACTATGTGCTCGGGCCGGGCGATTCGGTTTCGATCCACGTGGGCGACATCGAAGAGATTCCCGATAAGCCGGTTCGCATCGACCCGAACGGGTTCATCGATCTGCCCCTGGCCGGTCACTTCCAGGCGAGCGGGCTGACGCTTGAAAACTTCAAAACCACCCTCGCCGGTCGGCTGAGGAAGTACATCACGGACCCGGAGATTTCCGTAGCGCTGACCGATAACCAGAGCCGGCCGGTCTCGGTGATCGGCTCGGTGAACACGCCGGGGGTTCACCAGCTGCAGGGGCCGAAGCGACTGATCGAGGTCATCTCGCTGGCCGGCGGGGTCAAGCCGGATGCCGGCTTCAAGGTGGTGGTCACGCGCGAGGCGGCCTGGGGCAAGATCCCGCTGCCGGACGCCAAGATGGACCCTTCGGGCCGGTTTTCGACCGCCGTGGTGTCGCTGGACAGCCTCCTGAACGCGAGCGACCCGACGGAGAACATCCCCGTCGAGCCGAACGACGTGATCTCGATCCCAAAGGCCGAGGTGGTGTACGTGACCGGGCAGGTGCGCCGGTCCGGCGGCTTCCCGCTCTCGTCGCACCAGTCGATGTCCCTGCTGCAGGCGATCTCGCTCGCGGAGGGCCTGGCGCCGGACGCGCAGAGCAAGAAGGCGCGGATCCTGCGGCCGACCGAAGGGGATCGGTCGAAGGTCACGGACATCCCCGTGGATGTTCGGAGCATTCTCGAAGGAAAGGCCCCTGACGTGCAACTGTTTGCGAACGATGTGTTGTTTGTGCCAAACAGCGCAGCCAAGACGGCCACCCGCCGCACCATTGACACGGTGCTCCAGGGCGCGGTGGGTCTCGCCATCTACGCGCATTAGGCCGGGCGAGCGAGGGCTTTGGCCGGCGATGCGGTACGCACAAGGACGCTGGACCGTACCCGGAGATGCCGCAGCGACGGCGAAACTCCGGTCCGGGCCAGATCCGGAGAACGAAAACTCTGTCTCTTAGGTGAACACCATGAATCACTTTTCCCGCGATGACGAAACCTCTCTCCGCAGATCCCGGATGACGGCTCCCCCGGGGCAGCTGGAACGCGCTCCCTACCCCGCCGGGTACCCGGCGGGCATGTCCTTCGGCGACTTCGGGACGGGCACAGCCGGCAGCTCCGGCCGATCGATGCTGGTGGACTACTACCGTGTGCTTCTGCGGTGGCGATGGGCGATCCTCAAGTGCGCTCTCGCCGGCATGGTTCTGGCGGTTCTGCTGACGCTGGGGGAGAAGCCTGTGTATCAGGCACGCACATCGCTTGACATCCAGAGCCTCAACGGGGACTTCATGAACCGGCGCGATGTGGCGATGACCGGCGACAGCTCCGGCGCGCCGGGCGACAGCTACGTCCAGACGCAGATCAAGCTGCTTGAGAGCGATACCCTGCTTGAGCGCACCGTGGCGCGGCTTGAGCGCGAAGCGCATCCGGCGGCGATCGAACGGCAGGACATGATCTCGCGCATCCGGCGCAGCCTGCATCTGGCCCGGACCGAACCGCTGGCCTACAACGCCCTGGTCGAGGACGCGGCGCAGCACGTCAAGATCAAGCCGCTCGGCCTGACCCGTCTGGTCGAGATCACGTGCTCGTCGTGGGACCCGCGGTTTTCAGCGACCTTCTGCAATACGCTGGTCAGCGAGTACAAGGCGCAGGATCAGGATGTCCGGGGCAGCGAGGCGGAGACGACCAGCGAGTATCTGACGCGCCAGCTGGCGGACGTGCGGGCAAAGTACGAGGACTCCAAGCACCGGCTGGAGCAGGCGAGCGGCGGAAACGGTCTGCTGCTGAGTCCGGAGAGCAACTCGGTCTCGGAAGACCGGCTGCGCCAGATGCAGGCAGAGCTGGTGCGGGCGCAGGCCGACCGCATGGAAAAGGAGGCGCAGGTCGCGATGAACGGGTCGGCCGCGGCCGACACCCTGCCGAGCGTGCAGGACAGCGCGCCGTACCGCGCAGCCGAAAACCGGCTCTCCGAGCTGCAGGCGGAGGTTTCCAAGCTGGTGCCGCCCTTGACCGAGGAGAACCCCCGGGTGATTCACCTGCGGTCGCAGATCCGCGAGGTCGAGGCCGAGCTGGTGACCGACCGGAAGTCCAGCACCAGCCGCGTCCAGAACGAGTTCAGCGCCGCTCGGCACCGCGAGGACCTGCTGCGGCGGGCGTACCAGGCGGCTGAGTCCAGTGTTTCGAACGAGCTGAGCGAGTCGAGCAAGCTGAGCCTGCTGCAGAAGGAGGTGGACGGCGAGCAGCAGCTCTACCAGACGCTGCTGCAGCGGGCGCGCGAGGCCGGGTTCGCCTCGGCCATGCAGGTCTCCACCGTGCGCGTGGTGGACGCGGCGAAGCCGCCGGCGGTTCCCGTGACGCCGCGGCGGTCGATCTCGATGATCGTCGGCCTGCTGCTTGGATCGGTGGTTGGCATCGCCTTTGCCTTCCTGAAGGAGCGCAACACGGAGGTCTTCCGGGCTCCGGGCGAGGTAGCCCGGTACCTGCAGGTGCAGGAGCTGGGCGTGATTCCGGCGGCGGCGAGCCGAAAGGGGCTGGTGCTGCCCAAGGTGACGGCGGGACGCGGTCTGAGCCGCTACGGATCGGCTATGGAGGTTTCGGAGCGCATCGAGGGACAGCGGAATGCGCTGGCGATTGCTGGCTGGGATGAGAACTTTTCGATCGTGGCCGAAGCCTACCGGAACGCGACCTACTCGATCCTGCTGGCGGATACGGCCGGCGGACGGGCGCGGATGTACGTGGTCTCGAGCCCAAACGCGACCGAAGGCAAGACAACCGTCACCTCGAACCTGGGCGTGGCGCTGGCGCGATCCAAGCGGCGCGTGGTTCTGGTCGACGGCGATCTGCGCAAGCCCGGCCTGAACCGGGCGTTTGACGTGCCGAACACGCACGGTCTGCGCGACATCCTGCGCAACGAGGCAAGTCTGGTCAACACGCCGATCGCGGATCTGTGCCAGCCGACCGCCATCCCGAACCTGTCGATCGTGACCTCCGGAACGGGCAACGAGGAGGTGGTGGAGCTGCTCCATTCGCCGCGGCTGAGCGAGCTTCTGGCGCGGCTGTCGCAGGAGTTCGACGTGGTTCTGATCGACACGCCGCCGATGCTGCACATGGCGGACGCGCGGATCTTCGCCGGGCACGTCGATGGAGCGATCCTGGTGCTGCGCGCCGGCACCACCAGCCGCGACCAGGCGACGACGGCGCGGGACCTGTTTGAGCACGACCGGGTGCGCATGGTGGGAACGATCCTGAACGGGTTCGACCCGCGCCGCGAGGGCATGGGCAGCTATTACCGGTCGTACTACCAGTACAAGCACGCCGCCGAAGCGACCGAGGAGGCCGCGCTCCGCTCATGAGCTCAGCCTCCTTCACCGAATCCACCCTCGACACGGCGGATCCGGCGCTCGACGTCGCGTCGCCCCTGGCTCCGGTCATGGCTGGAGCGGGGCCGGCGGCCGCCTCCCGACCGGCCGCCGGTCCGGTGCCGAAGCATGTGGCCAAGCACCTGGTCAGCGGAACCTCCGCACTCGGCGCGGGCATTCTCATCGAGCGCGGGATGGGCTTCACGGCCAACATCCTGGCGGCGCGCTTCGGCGGCATCGCGACCTTTGGCGCGTATTCGCTGGCCATCTCGACGGCCAACAATATCTCGACCTACGCGGCCGGCCAGATCGGGTCGACGGCGGCGCGGTTTTCCGGCAAGTACCAGCACGGGACGCCCGGGTACGGCACCCTCGGACGGGCGCTGGCGATCGTCTCGGCGGTTTCGGCCGTGCTCGCCGCCGTTGCGCTGTGGTTCGGAGCGGCGCCCATCGCACATCTGCTCGGCAAAGAAAGCCTCACCGGGCTTCTGCGATGGGCGGCGCTTTCGGCGGTGGGCATCGTTCTGCTCGAGTGCGCGCGCGGCTTCTTTACCGGGCAGCGGCGGCTCGCGGCGCTGGTGCTGCTCTCGGTGGTGGTGGGTCTGGGCATGGTGTCGCTGCTGCCGATCTTTGCCCACCTGCACTCGCCGGTGCGCATGATCATCGCGCAGGGAGCGGTCACGACGGGTGCGGTGGCGGTGTGTCTGCTGCTGGCAGCACCGCTGGGCCTGCGCTCTTCGGCGAGCGCGGCCGGACCGGCGTCCCCTGCCGCTCCCCTGCCGCTTGGCCCGATGCTGCGCGAGGTGTGGGCGTTCGGGTTTGTGCAGCTGGCCGGTCTGGTGGCCGCGAACCTTTCCGGCTGGTGGCTGATGACGCTGGTGGCGCGGGCGGATACGACGCTGATCCAGATGGGGTTCTTTTCGGTCGCAAGCCAGCTGCGCAACATCGTCGGGCTCGCCCCATCGCTGTTGACCGAAGGGTCGTACGCCATCATGGCCGACCCCAGGGGCGAGGCGGCCAAGACACCGCAGAATGTGATGGCGCTGTGCACCTTTGCGGCCACGTTCGCGTCGCTCGCGCTGGCCTCGGCGGCGATCCTCGCCATCCCGCTGCTGCTCCATGTGTATGGCGCGACCTTTGCCGGAGCGGCGGTTCCCTGCTCGATCGCGCTCGCGGTCGCGGTGGCTCACATGGGCAACGCACCGGCGGCGGCGCGGCTCTCGATTGTCTCGATCCGGTCGACCGGCGTGATCAACACGGTGTGGGCGATCTCGGTCGCCGCCGCCGCGACGGCGTTTCTCTTTCACGGCGGAAGCGCCTCGCGCGCGCTCACCATCTACTTCGCCGCGCACGTGCTCTCGGCCGTGCTGGTTTTGCTCGTGCTGTTTCGCCGGGACACCGTGCCGCAGGGGATGCCTGCCGTCTTCGCGACCGGAACGCTGACCGTGGCGGCGCTCGCGGCCCTGGCCATGCTGCGCTCCAGCCGGCCGGAGCTGGCTTGGCCGATCACGGGTGCCATGCTTGGAGCGACGATGGCCGCGCTTGCCCTGCTGTGGTTCCTTGGCAAGCGCCATGGCTGGTTGCCGGCGCCGGCCGTGCTTCGCCGCCTGCTCAGGATGCCGCTCGGCCTGCTGCGCCGCTCGAAGTCCGCCCTCCCCGAGGGGGTGAGCCGTGTTTGAGGCCATGCTCTGGCTGGCGGCCGCCATCTGCGCCATCGGCGTGATTGCCGCGTTTGACGGCAGCCGCGATGTCTTTCATCCGCTCGTGTTTATCGGACCGATGCTGGGCTTCCTCTACGCCTGGATGCCGTCCAAGCTGCTGGCCGCCGATGGCCTGGCGCGCTTCTTCGACACCGACCAGCTGCTGTTTGTGCAGCGGCTCAACATCCTTGGCCTATTGGCGTTTGTGGTCGCCTGCCTGGCCGCCGGAGTTCGTCTCGGACGGCCGGTGACGGCGCCCGATCGTTCGCCGCGCGCCGAGCTTTCGCCGGAAGCATGTCGGCGTCTGCTGATCGGCGGCCTCCTTTCCGGCATGCTGGGGCTGACATGCTGGCTGATCACGATTCACAACGTGGGCGGATTCGTGAACGCGTTCAGCGCATCGTACTCGGGCGGATGGGACGACAACGGCTACATCCGCGACGGATCGCTGCTGCTTCTGGTCGGCGTGATGCTCTCGGTCAGTTCGATGGCAAAGGGCGGGCCAAAGCTCTGGTGCATCGGGTTTGCCGTGCTGTTTGGCGCCCCGTGGCTCGCGCAGGCGGTGCTGATGGCGCGCCGTGGACCGACCTTCGCCATTGTGATCGTGGTTCTGATGGCCTGGTACCTGAATCGCCGCCAGCGGCCGCCGGTCTTGATCATCGGCGTCGCCGGCGTCGCGCTGGGCTGGCTGGTGCTGTTTCTGGTGACCAATCGCGGATCGATCTACCTCGGATCCTCGTTCGATGTCACCACCGATGTCAGCGACATCGTCGAAAAACCGGACACGGGGAACGAATACATCTACGGCGCCGGATCGATTCTCGCGTCCGAGCGTCGCGACCATTACTTCTGGATGCGGCGGTATCTCGCGCAGGTGATGGTGCGGCCGATCCCCAGCGCGATCTGGCCGACAAAATACGAGGACTTCGGGGTTCCCGAGCTGCTGCAGAACGCCGGCACCGGCGAAGGCTTCGCCGATGCGCTGGGGTGGGTGGGCGCGGTCGGTTCGGCGCCAGGCATTGTGTCCGATCTTTGGGTGGAGCTGTGGTATGGCTGCATCCCGGCGATGGCCGTACTGGGGTGGATCTATGGCCGGGTCTGGCGGCGCGCGGTGACCACCGGCGGACCATGGGCGAGTCAGTACGTCGTGCTTTCGGCGCTTTCGATCTACCTGGTGATGCAGACGATGGAGGCGGTCATCTTTCGCACCATTCTGCTGTCGCTTCCGTGCTGGCTCTCGTGGCGGTGGGCGTATCGCGCTCCGGTTCGCCGCCGCCCGCCGATGCCGGTCCGTTCCGGCGCAGACCTGACGTCTCCCCGCGCCAGGCAAGCCTTCCGCTTTGATGGAGTTCGCCACCGTGCCTAGCGCTCAAATGTCCGCCCTGCCCATGCCCGCCTCCGCCGGAACTCCGGCAGGCCGGTGCCGGGTCGTCGTGTTGTGGATCGACTGGTACGCGTACCACGTCGCTCGTTTCGAAGGCCTGTTAGGCACGCCCGAGCTCGCCGGCGCGGTCGTCGGCCTCGAGATGGTCGGCGGGATCGGCGTCCATGCCGGGCTCAAGTTCCGCGAGGAGCTGCCGGCGGGGCTGCCGGTCGAGACACTGATGCCGGACGCCTCGTGGAAGGGAGCCGGGCAGCTGCGGCTGGCGCGCGCGGTGTGGCGGGCGCTCGACCGGCTCGACCCGGAGGTGGTGCTGGTGCCGGGGTACTACACGCTGCCGGCGATTGCGGCGGCGGTGTGGGCGCGGGCCCATGGACGCACGGGCGTGCTGATGACCGAGAGCACGGCGGCGGACCACGCGCGCAGCTGGTGGAAGGAAGGACTGAAAGGGCTCTTGATCCGGTCGCTCTTTCGCTGGGCGGTCGCCGGTGGAACGGCGCACGTGCGCTACCTCCATCAGCTCGGGTTTGCGCCGGCACGCATTGCCCGGTTCTATGACGTGGTCGACAACGCCCGGTATCGCGAGCAGGCGAACGAGCTTCGGGACGACCACACGCCGGAGCAGTTTGGCCTGCCGACGCAGCCGTATTTCCTGTATGTCGGCCGGCTGGCGCCGGAGAAAAACGTCGTGGCGCTGCTGGACTGCTGGCTCCGCTACCGCGAGGCCGGCGGCAGCTGGCCGCTGGTGCTGGTCGGCGACGGCCCGTCGGCGACGGGGCTGCGCGCGAGGTCTGCCGCTTCGCCCTATGCCGACCAGGTACACTTCGCCGGACATCGCGGATCCCGCGATCTGCCGCCGTTCTACGCGTTCGCAGGCTGTTTTGTACTGCCGAGCACGCGCGAGCCGTGGGGCCTGGTCGTGAATGAGGCGATGGCCTCCGGTCTGCCGGTGCTGGTCTCGAACCGATGCGGGTCAGCCGAGGACCTGGTCGCGCACGGGCGCAATGGCCTGGTCTTCGATCCGCAGGACGAAACGGAGCTGACCGCGTGCCTCCAGCTGATGTCCTCGTTCAGCCCCGAAAAGCTGGCCGCGATGCGGACTGAATCGATGGACCGCATCGAGATGTTTTCGCCGGCGAACTTTGGCCTCGAAGTTGCCCGCATTGTGCGGGATGGGAAGCGTTTGACCTCGACTCGCGGACCGGCGAAGCGACCGTCCCGCGCGATCCGCGCCAACCGCGCGTCGCGGAAACGATAGCGGACCACGAACCACGATCTTTGGAGCCGATACCGATGCTGGCCACGACCGAACGACCCGAGATGACCTCCAAACCGCCTCTGCCGGACGGGCGTGAGACCGTGCGCGACGTGGGATGCCGCGTCGCGGCGGATGCGGGACGCGGGGCAGGCTGGCTCCATGTGGTGTCGCATGTGGACCCCAGGTACGGTGGTCTGAGCGCTGTTGTGCCGGAGCTGGCGGTGGCCGTTGCCTCCGCCCGAGCAGACGCTTCGCGGCCGGGTATCGCCGCGTTCTGCGCGCCGGGAGAGCAGAGCGCCCTGACCGGCGTGGACGTCACTGCCTGGCCCACCAGCCGTGTGGCCTGGCTGCGTGACCGCGACCTCCGGCGGCGCTTTGACGAGCTCGTCCGTGGTTCGGCCGGGGTACACATCCACGGATTGTGGGAGACGAGCACCGCGGTTGCGGTTCGCGCCGCGCACCGGGCCGGGCTCCCGTATGTGCTTTCGGCTCACGGGATGCTGGAGCCCTGGGCGCTGCGCAATAAGCGGCTCAAGAAGCAGATCTACGCTGCCCTGATCGAACGCGGAAACGTCGCCCGCGCCCGGTGCCTCCACGCCCTGACAGAGGCCGAGGCCGAAGACTATCGGCGTTTCGGCGCAAAGCAGCCGGTGGCGGTCATTCCGAATGGCGTTCACCTTCCGGTGGGTATCGGGCCGGAGCTCTTCCTTGGGCGGTTTCCTTCCCTGCAAGGGAAACGGATTGTCCTCTTTTTGGGAAGAATTCACTTCAAAAAGGGAATCGATCTGCTGGTGGACGCGTGGGCCGACGTCTGGCGGCAGCACCCGGACGCGCATCTTGTGCTGGCCGGGCCGGATTTCGAGAACACCCGGCAGGCGATCGAGGCACGGGTCGCCGGGCGCGGACTTGGCAGCGCCGTCAGCTTTACCGGCATGCTGACCGGACAGGCGAAGTGGTCGGCCCTGGCGGCAGCCGAAGCTTTTGTACTGCCGTCCTACTCGGAGGGCCTGAGCGTGTCGACGCTCGAGGCGATGGGCATGGGGTTGCCGGTGATTGTGACCACCCACTGCCACCTGCCGGAGGTCGCCAAAGCGAACGCCGGATGGGAGATCCCATCTGAAGTGCCCGCGCTCACGTCAGTCTTAAGACTGCTTCTCGGCAACGGTCCGGCGCGCAATCGTGAGATCGGGGCAAACGGCCGGAGGCTGGTGGAGGACCGCTTCGGCTGGGCGGCAATCGGCCGGCAAATGACGGACGTGTATCGTTTCTGCGAAGGCGGCCCCGCACCGTCAGGACTGTTCGGATCCCGGATCTGTTCGTCGACCGGGGCTGGCGCGGCGAGAGGACGTGCGCGATGAGCCCGATTCCCAACCCAGCGGCCAGTCCGGTCGAGCTGCGTCACTACGACAACTCGTGGTACCACCCGGGGCGGTCTCCCCTGTGGCGGGCACTGTGGTTTTTCTTCGGTCTGCCGCTGCTGCGGTCGCACCTCATCCCATCGTCCGGGTTGCGGGTCCGGCTTCTTCGGATGTTTGGGGCGGAAATCGGTTCGGGCGTCGTGATCAAGGTGGGGGTCAACGTCAAGTACCCCTGGCACCTTGTCGTCGGCAACGACACGTGGATCGGCGAGGACTGCTGGATCGATAACCTGACCACGGTGCGCATCGGCGCGGATTGCTGCCTGTCTCAGGGAGCGTATCTCTGCACCGGCAACCACGACTGGAGCGATCCGCACTTTGGTCTCCTGATTGCTCCAATCACCATGGAAGACGGCTCCTGGGCTGGAGCTCGATCGATCCTGGCTCCGGGCGCAGTGCTCGGGGTGGGATCGGTCGCCAGCGCTGGAAGTCTGATCACCGGCCAGATTCCGGAGTTTGCCATCTTTGCCGGCAACCCGGCCAGCTTTGTCAAGATGCGGCGGATCAAGGAAGCCCCGACCGCACCAGCCAGCACACCGGAGCAGCACGCGAGCGTATGAGGATTCTTTTGCTCAATCAGTTCTTCTGGCCGGACGCGGCGGCCACCAGCCAGCTCCTCACCGACCTGGCGCGGGGGATGGCGGAGAACGGCCACGAGGTGTACGCGATCAGCGCGGACGGCGGCTATGCGATCCGCATGGAGGGCGCGGCGCCCCCGCCGGTCGAGATGCACCGCGTCAAAGCGCTTCCCTTCGTCCGCGGCAAGCTGGGTCGCGTGCTCTCCTACGGCTCCTTTTATGTCTCGGCGGTGGTGCAGGGGCTGCGGCTGCCGCGCCCGGACCTGGTTCTGACCCTCACGACGCCGCCGCTGCTTTCGCTGCTGGGAACGGTGCTGAAGAGGCTACGCGGGTCGAGGCATTTCATCTGGGAGATGGACATGTACCCGGATGTGGCAGTCGACCTTGGCTACTTCCGGCGAGGCGGCGTGCTCGATCGCGTGGTTGGCCGGCTGGCCGATGTTGCCCGTGAGCGGGCGGACGGCATCATCGCCCTGGGCGAGTGCATGAAGGCGCGGCTGGTTGCGCGCGGAGTTGCCCCCGAAAAGATCTGGGTTGCCGACAATTGGGCCGACGGCTCGGCGATTCAGCCGCTCGCCCGGCCCGGCGATCCGGCCGATCTGGTTGTGCTCTACTCCGGCAATCTCGGCCTGGCGCATGAGCTGGATACGGTGACTGGAGCGATCGCGGCGCTTGAAGCAGAGCACGCCAGAAGTCAGGTCCGCTTCGTGTTCGCCGGTTCAGGCGGCCGTCGCGCCGAGCTCGCAGAGTTCGTGCGCGTGCACAACCTCCACTCGGTCGACATGCGCCCCTATGTTGAGCGCGGATCGCTGAGCGAAAGCCTTGCGGCCGGTGACATCGGCCTGGTGACGCAGCGCGACGCGACCTGCGGATCGGTGGTTCCGAGCAAGGTGTACGGCCTGCTTGCCGCGGGCCGGCCGATCCTGTTTGTCGGTCCGGCCGATGCGACTCCGGCGCGCATCCTTCGCCGCTTCGGCTGCGGATGGCACGTTGGGGTCGGCGACGAGCGGGGGCTCACGGAGCTTCTGGTAACCCTCGCCGCAAACCGCAACCTGGTCCGCGTTGCGGGCGCTCGCGCGCGCCAGGCATTTGACAACCACTTCACACTTCCGCTGGGAGTCGCCCGCATTCTGGGCATCCTCGGCGCCACGCCGGTTCACGCCGGTGAACTCGACCTCGCCCTCACAGAGGGCGAGCTTAGACGTACTGCACCACCGTACGAGCACGTTCCGGGCCCCTTGTCTCGGTAAACTCCGACGGAGAGATGGTATGCATGCAATTCTCGGTTTAGGTCTCGTTGCTTTTCTCGTCTGCCTTGTGACCACGCCGCTGGCGCGGAATCTGTTTCTTCGCCTCAATATTGTGGATCACCCGGATGGCGATCGTAAGCTGCACCTCCGTCCGATCCCCCGCATTGGCGGCATTCCGATTGCGCTCTCGTATGCCGCCGCGCTTGGACTCATGCTGCTGTTTGCCCCGGAGGGTGCACGGATCCGCATCCAGCACGAACATCTGTTGTGGGCCCTGTTGCCGGCGACGGGCCTGATCTTTCTGACAGGCCTGATCGACGATCTGATCGGCCTGAGGCCATGGCAAAAGCTGGCCGGACAGGCTGTGGCCGCGGCCCTTGCCGTGAGCCTGGGCGCACGGATGGCCACACTCCATGGCGCCACCGGCTACAAACATTGGGCCGAGCTGCTGCTCAGCTTCCTGTGGCTGGTCGGATGCACCAACGCGGTGAATCTGATCGACGGGCTCGACGGTCTGGCCTCGGGTGTGGGCCTTTTTGCCACTGGCACGACGCTGATCGCCGCCATTCTGCAAGGGAACACCGGCCTGGCGATGGCCACGATTCCGCTGGTCGGCTGCCTGCTCGCCTTTCTGCGCTATAACTTCGCTCCCGCTTCCGTATTTCTGGGCGACAGCGGATCTCTGACGATCGGCTTCATGCTCGGCTGCTTCGGCCTGATCTGGAGCCAGCGCTCGGGATCGCTGCTCGGCATGGTGGCTCCGCTCATGGCGCTGGCGCTTCCGCTGGTCGATGTCGGCCTGTCGATCTCCCGGCGCTTCATGCGCTCGCGGCCAATCTTTGGGGCGGATCGAGGTCACGTCCACCACATGGTGCTGGCGCTCGGCTTCAAGCCGCGGGACGCCGCGCTGATCCTGTATGGGTTCTGCGGCATCGCTGCGTTCTTCTCCATTCTGCTTAACGTGGCCAGCCTCCGCCATCTCCGGCCGCTGACGCTGCTTGCCTTTTGTGCGTTCGTCTTTGCCGGCGTCAAAGCTCTCGGTTACGTGGAGTTCTCCGCCGTTCGCCGCACGCTCTCGAAGAAGAAGATCCTGCGCGTGCTGCAGGAGGAGATCTACCTCCAAGAGCTTGACCGCTCGCTAACCCGGGCTGAGACGGTCAGTGAGTGTTGGGAGGTGGTGCGGACCGCATGTACCGACCTCCGCTTCGCCTCTGTGCGCATGTATTTGCATGGGGTTTCCTTTGAAGAGACCCTCTCCGGGCGTGCGGATGACATCTCATGGGAGATGACGATGTCGCTTGGGCGGCACGGGCACCTTAACCTTACCCGGGTTGCCGAGAGCAAGGCTCCTGTTCTCATGATGTCCGTGTTGCACCTCATGCAGGAGTCGATCAAAGGTAAGGAAATTTTTTTAGCTGAACCGGCGACGCAGATGAAGGAACACAGCGCGATCTCCGGAGTAGCCTGACCTCTTTGTAGCTCGACCACTGTTCTGCCTCACTCGGGATACGAGCCATCGTGACGCGCGCCCCTGACCGGAGCCGTCGTCGATGGTGTTCTCGCCGCGTTTTGCTTACCTGTGGAGCAGATCTCTTTTGACCCCTCGCGTGACCTGGCAGCTGCTGCAGATATCCGATTCCCTTGACGCAGAGTTCGCTTCGGCTCTCTCTGAGTCCGTTCCCGTTCTTGGCTGGAAGCCCGAGCGGCACCTGCTGCCGTGGGGGTTGCCGGAGCTCGAAGAGACTCTGACGGATCCGCCGCTGCGCATCCGTCACTTCCCCCTGCAGCGCGGGTACTCGCGGTTTCCGTTTTCTCTCTTTTTCGATCTTGGCTCCTCACTCGCCAAGCGCATCGCGCGGCAATGCGAGGATCCGACGCGTTCGCCGCTTATCTGCACCGTACCGTATTTCGCCTCGGTGGCGGCGCACTGGCCGGGCCCGGTCGTCTACTGGCTTACCGATCTGATTGCGGCCTACCCCAGTGCGGACGCAGCCCAGGTCTGTCGGTTGGACCAGTACCTGTGCGGGATCGCCGACCTTGTCTGCCCCAACTCGTTCCGATTGGCGGAGTATCTCATCGACCGGGCCGGCTGCGATCCGACCAAAATCGAGGTGATCGCGAACGCGACTCGGGAGAAGAATCTGCTGCCTGCGCCGCCGATGCATCCGGCCGACCTGCCGGCTGACCTCGCGGGCCTGCCCCGCCCGGTTGCCGGCGTCATCGGCAACCTGGCCGGCAATCTTGATTGGATCTTTCTCGAGCGCCTCATCCGGCTGAGCGCCGGATTCTCGTGGGCGTTTGTCGGCCCGACCACCATGGAGGTGGCCGACCCCGCGCAGCGTGCCGCGCGTGCGATGGTGATGGCCCATCCTGCAGCTCGCTTCGTGGGCAAAAAGCCGTACGGCGAGCTGGCAACGTACGCGCGCGCTCTGGATGTCGCCATCCTGCCGTATCTGCGGGGTGAGCCCACCTACTCCGGCAGTTCCACAAGGTTTTACGAGCACCTCGCGGCGGCGCAGCCCATTCTGGCCACGCGAGGTTTCGAGGAGTTGCTGCGCAAAGAGCCGCTGCTCCAACTGGTGGACTCCGCCGAGAACGCGGCCGAAGCGCTGCGCCGGCTCAAGGCGCTGCACTTCAAGGATGGCCTGCGATCGTTGCGCTGGAAAGCCGGCCAGAGCGCCACCTGGCAGCAACGCGCGCGCGCGATGCAGCAGGCCCTCGCCGAGCGGCTACCCTATCGAGACAAAACGAGAGGATCTCACCCGTCCGGTCCGGCTGCCGCACACAGGTTCGCGATGCTGTCGCTCACCTGAACGGGCTTGGCGGCGCGCCGCCGGGGCTGTTTGGCGGCCGCTTTTGGTTCAACGGGCCTCAGTGACTTACCGTGACCACCGCCTGGTTGGACAGCAACACCTCATTGGCAACGGTGTGCGCCCAGATCTGCAAGGTGTGCGGTCCAGCACTCAGGGTCGATGTGTCCAGCTGGTAGAGAAATGGCGCGGAGTCGACCCGCTGCCAGCCGAATTCGGCTCCGTCCACCATCAGGTAAGAGCCTGCCGCGTCGAGACCCTGCAGGATCGTCGCCGTCACGGCGACCAGCCCCGAAATTGCCTGTCCGCTCGCCGGATAGGTCAGCGTAATCGGCGCCGTTGCGGTGACGGGAGCGGGGGCTGGCGCGGGGGGAGGCGTTGCCCCGGAGCCCGACGTTGGACCGGATCCCGACGCGACTGTGTTTGTGACAGTCACAGTGACCGTCTGCGACAGGTCGGTATTGTTGCCCGTGTCGTGCGCCCAGAGCTGCAGCACATGCGTTCCGTTGCTGAGCATGGCCGTGTCCAGCGCATACTGGTAGGGCGCGCCGGAGACCCGCGCCGTGCCGACCTCCGCTCCATCAACCATGAGGTACGACCCGGCGGCGTCCAGACTCACGTTCACCTGTCCGGTCACCGTTACCGTCCCCGAGACGCTCTCGCCCGCAGTGGGCGACACGATACGGACCGCACCGGTGTTTGACGGCGATGGCGGCGACACCGGTGCGGGCGAGGGCGTAACCGGCGACGGCGGCGCGGGCTGCGTCGGCGCCGGTGTCCCCGAGCCTCCGTTACCCGTCGCACTGCTTCCCGCACTGGCGTAAATCTGCACAATGGTCGGATTGTTGTCCTGCCAGTAATCGATGTGGCCCATCAGGATGTCTCCGGCCTTCACCGCCGCCGTCAGCTGCGGGAGCGCGGCGGACAGCTTACTCGGCGCGACGTCATTGACGAGCACCGCGCTGAACGCCTGAGGGTAGTAGTTATAGACGGTGCTGTCGGTCCCGGTCGCACCCAGGAAGATGAAGCTCTTGAAGGCGGCGGTGTATGCGTAGTCCTTCGGAACCGTCTCTTCGGGGATGATCAACGAATCCGGCAGCGCCGCGCCGACCTGCTGAAAAATGCTCGGGTCGAGTACCGCGCCGTTCGCCTCGACGGTCGAGTCGACGTAGAAGAGTGTCGCGCCCCATCGGTCGTGTGCGAACGTCATCTTGCGGATCAGCTCGCCCGGGATCGCCGCGTCCGGCAAATACACCTGCGACGCCGTTCCGTCCGCGTTGAGGGTAAAGTGCTGCGGACGGATGCACACGCCGACGCGGAATCCGGCCGATCGCATAATCGAGAAGTACGCGTCGTCGAGCTTCATGCCGTGGTAGGGCGAGGTCGGGTTCGCGATAATGCTCTCCATCTCGGGCGCCACCTGCGCGATCTGGTCGGGAGCGCAGACATAGCTGGTGCTCTGCGGGAACTGCTCGCCTTCGATGTCCCAGGTGATGGCCCCCTGCGCTCCGAGGTGCTGCAGATTTTGCACGTTGGCCGCCGCCTGCGAGAGAACCCTGGCCTGGAACTTTGCCAGACCAGCCGGCGTGGTGACATCGAAGTCGCTTGCATTGCTGTCGTTGAAGTAGCGACGCGGGTTGTTGGGATAGCCGCCCGGCTGGTTGGCGTTGCCGGTCGGGGAGCTCGCCAGATAGGCCGTGCCGATAGCCCGCCGATCTTTCCAGTTCAGCTGCATTGGCCACGTCTTCGCCCAGTTCGCGTAGGCGTCCGCGGCCAGGGTTCCGGTGGGCGTGCCGGACGGCGCAAATCGCAGCGACACCGTAAACGTGTCGGTTTGGCCCGGCTGCACCGGCCGATCGAAATGCGGCAGAAATGTCGCGAGACTGTCCGGTGTCGTTCCGCTGATCAGGGCTGTGTAGCTCACGCCGTTGCCGGCAGGTTGGAAGCCGCTGTACAGCGGCCTGGACGCGTCGGGCGCGACGGCTACGACCTCGCCCGCGCCATAGTCCGCCACGAGAACGCTGGGCCCGGTCGTGGTGTAGGACAACTGTGAGTAGGAGGCGTCGGTGAATCCCACCGGCAGCTGCGGCATGTGAAGGGCCAGAGGATAGATCGACGCGCCATCAAAGATAATGCCCGAGCCGGAGGCGTTGACTTCGGTCACTCGCATGTCCAATGTGTTTCCGGTTTGCGCGTACTGAACCGCGATCGAGCCCCAGCTGAAGGTGTAGGTCATGGTCTGCGAGCCGGCGTTCCAGGCGCGTCCACTGTTGCTCTCGCCCCAGCCGTACTGCCCGCCGGCCAACACATTGCCCTGCAGGTCGGTCGCTTTCATGTGGTAGATGTGAAAGGCATCCGACGGGTACGCGTTCAGGTCTTCAAGCACCACGCCCAGATACGAGAGCTGCTGTACGCCGTTGCTGCCGTACGTCACCTTCAGGTCACTCTGGGCCACGGTGCGCTTGGCGAACCCGAGCCACACCGCGCCCACCATCACTGCTGCCACTGCTCCGGCGATTCCTCGTTTCATGTTTCTGCTCAACTTTCGAAAAATTCCGTGTCGGCCTTTGTGCAGCCGATCGCGCGTTCTTGCGTCCATCGAGTGTCGAAAGGTTCCGTGCTTAGTCCACTCCAACATTGCGCAGCTCCGCATAGGAACTCCACTTAGGTGCTACGAAAAATTGACTGGAAAACAGGCCGTTTCTTCCCAGGCCAGAGCGAGAAACACCTTGCTGCTTGCGCGTACCCCGAGCGAGCAGCTCGCGTCGTCTGCGTCAGTCTGCCACGAATGTGCGGATTTGTCTTCAGAGCCGGCTAACAGGGCGCACCCCAGCGACATCGGCGCTGCCGCCCTAAATCAGTCGTCCGCCGAAACTGTGGGTTCCCCCTGTCTTGCCACGTCCGACCCGGCGGGCTCCGGTCGTCGCCCCAATGCCTCTGCCGGTGCAGCGAGCGCTTGATCGCCAGTCCACTCTCTTAGCGTTCGCTGGCGTACCGCCCAGGTCCCGGCGCAAAGGTCAGCTCAAGCGCGATTGATGCGTTTGTCGTTGGAACAATCCAAGCCTCCACATCTGGTCCGCACCCTCAGAAGTTCGCCTCCACAGGATCGGCGGTTTCGACCACGTTCCATCCTCGCAGACTCAGCTTCACGGGTTTCGGCGCGGTTCGAATCGGGTAGTGCATGGTCACATGTACCGTCTCGCCTGGCAGCAACGAAACATAGTTGTCCGACAGGTACGCCGGCAGGATGCGCTCGCCGGATCGCCTATCTTCAAGCGTCAGCTTCGCCGCGATGGCCGGTGTCGAGGCTGTGTTCGACAGGTCCACGTCGATCACGATTTCGTCACCCTCTCTCGCCGCGGTCGCTTTGGTGTGCAGTGTCACGGGAGCCAGGGTATTCAGCTTTCGGTATTGCCGTTCCTCCGCTGCAAGCCAGTACACGTTGCGTGACACCAGTGCATTCCGCGCGTCGCGCATCTCAAGCTTGACGAGCACCACGCCTTCTTGCGCGAAGAGCGGAGCCAGACCAAGCGCAAACAGCGGATGCACCGCGTTCGCATCGAGGTCCAGAGTTCCATCCCGGCTTAGCAGCTGCTTGCCCCCAAGCGAGTACACCGTCGCATGCACCGCCACCGCGCTCGCCATCTGTTGCGTCGTGTTCACCGCCGAAACCGTGAAGTCGGAAAGATCGAGCTGCACATGCAAGGGCTCGCAAGCCTTTTTCACGCCGTAGTAGGACGCCTGCGTGTCGTAATCCGAACTCAGAATCTGCCACAGGTTGCTGGGCCACGCGGGCTGTGTCATCCACAACATGCGGCCGCTGTTGGGCGACCACAGGTGCTGGTTGAATCCCTCGAAGATCGCCCGGTGTCCGACGTAGTTGTACATCTGCATCTTGCGCTCAAAGTCGTTCAGGCCGGATGCCGCGCCGAACTGCTCGTTCATGTGCTCCAGCAGTGGATGCACGTCACCGTTTCCACCTTGATGCCAGTCGTGATACGCCCACGCGTCTCCGACCGGCCATTGGTCGGCCGGCGCCATCGAGGCTTGCAGACTTTCCCGTGTGGATAGCGACGCAATCCCAAGCTCCACCGAAAAGCCTTTGTCCAGGGTCGTGTAGTAAAGGTCGGGACGTTCGTAGTGGTACGGTCCGCTGTCGCGCAGGTTCACGCGATTCGAGCTCGGCGTGTAATAACGGGTTCCGTCCTCCTCGCGCAGGACGTCGATCAGACCCAGGTTCAGCACCGGCTGCGGCACGCCTTCGTTGCGCCCGCACCACATCACAATGGACGGATGGTTCCGAAATCGCCGCACAACATCACGGGCATTTGCCAAAAACAACGGCACGTCCTCAGGCTCAAGATTGTAGTTCTCGGTTGAGGCCCAGAAATCGTTCCAGACCATCATCCCGTATTCGTCTGCCAGTTGATAGAACATCTCCTCCGTGTTTTGGCCAACCCAGTTGCGAATGATGTTGATGTTGGCATCCCGGTGCAGCCGAAAGAACGGCTCGAGGTGCTCCCGGCTCACCCGTTTGCGTGAGTCGTCCATGCCCCAGTTTCCCCCACGCGCCGCAATGCGCACCCCATTCACCTTCAGCACCAGATCGGTAAACTCCGGTTCGTTTGTCACCGCTGTCACCGCCGGCGAATGTTCGCCGGCCTGCGTCAGCGACGACGCCCAGAACTCTGCTGTCTGCCGCATTGCTGGGTGGCGCACATCCACCACCTGTTCGCCTCGCGCATGCGCCACGGTGGGCGCCACCTCAACCCGGCGCAGGCGTCCCGAGCTATCGAACAGGCTCAGCTCGTACGTCACCTCGCGTACGCCGAATGTCAGCTGCTTCCGATCGGACTCGACGGTTCCGTCGTTGACTGTCAGGTTCAGGTGATAGAGCTCCGGCCGGCCGTAGCCATTCGGCCACCATAGCCGGGGGTGCGACAGATGCAGCTCAGGAAACTCCGCCGCCGTGAAGCGCACCACAGATTCGCCCGGCGGCAGCATCGCCTGCTTTGTCACTGCCACGCCCTCGAACGCCGCCTTAATCGAAGCCCCAACCGCCGCTCCCGACAGATTCTTCACCGGCACGTCGATCAGGACATCCGCCGTCGAAAGGTCGGGCAAGGGCAGACGCGTAATCACCTGCGGATCGCCGATCCTGACCTGGTCGGTGATCGAGAGCACCACGTCCTGCCACAGGCCGCTGTTGCGATCGCGAATCGCCGGAATCCAGTCCCAGCCCTCGGTCGCGACAAATGTTGGACCGTCGAGGCACATCGCACCGCCATTCTCTCCCGGTCCGGCCAGCACCGATTCCTCCTCGGGAATGCCAGGATGCGGCGGCGGCGAGATCCGGACAGCCAGCGCGTTCCCGCCCGACGCCTTCAGCACTTCGCTCACATCGAACTGCCCGCGTATGAACGCCCCCCGCACCGTGCCGATCTGCTTGCCGTTCAGCCAAACCTCGGCCGCATAATTAATCCCTTCAAAGGTCAACGCGGCATGGTGTCCAGCCGCCTCGCGCGGCGTCGGGAACTCAATCCGGTACCAGTAGTCCTGCTTATTCAGCGACTCCGGAATGGCGAGATTGTTCAGGCCGAAGTCCGGGTCCGGATACACACCGCGGTCGACCATGGTCGTCAGCACCGTCCCCGGCACGGTCGCCCGCATCCAGTTCCGGTCGTCAAAACCCACACGTGATAGCGCCGGACCATCGCCGGCCACCTGCGGCGCGGGTTGGAGCATCCACTTTGATCGCAGCATCCAGCTGCCGGCGATGCCCAAGGGCTCAAGCACAGGCGCATTTGCGGGCGGCAGCGGCTTCACAGTCGGCCTGCCCAGGGGAGCGCGGCTGTGCGGCATCAGCGATGGATCCTGCGGTTCCAGATAGAGGCGTCCGCTGCGGGTCTGCACCTCCCACGGCTTCGCGGCCTCCTCCCATCGCAACAGAGCTGCATCAGGCGCATGTGAGGCCGCCGCGCGGATCTCGGGCGCGGTCGCGGCGTCCGGTAGCACCGTCACCTGGGCCACGTCCCCGCCAAAGTGCTCTCCCATCTGCAGCGCCCGCGTTGCCGCCGGCGCGATAACAAGGCGCGGCGCGACGTTTGCGGTCGCGAACTGCCCTCGAGCCGCTTCGGCGCCGTCGACGTACAGAATCGAGATCGTGCCATCAAACGTTGCCGCCAGGCAGTGCCAGCCGGACGTGGGCAGGGCGGCGGTCGCGCTGATCATGCTTCCCGGGCCGAACCGCAGCGACGGCCGGCCCTCCATGAGGCCCAGAAACCGGAAGTCCTCGGCTGCCGGATCTCCCAGCCCCGCCAGCAGCGTCGTCCGTGGCGTGTCCGGACGCATTTCGACCCAGAGCGACAGCGTAAACGCTCCGTCGCCGCGCAAGACCCGGCTCTCCGGCGGCACGGGCTTCGTGAGCCCCGGCCCGCCCGCGAGCACATGGACGTCATACGGTCCGACAACCCGCTCCTCGATCACCGCCGGCGCAACCGCCGGAGCGCCCTGCGCGCCCGCCCCGACCGCGAACCCGCCCACACAGAGCAGAAGCACCACAAGGGCGAGAGCCGGCTGACGTCGGTGACCGGGGCGACTGATGTGCGGACGAAACATCGACTACCCTCGCCCCTTCGGAAGTGGCAATCCATCTGAGCCTCTGGATGCCGTCGCCCTTCAGCCTAACCCGCCTGCCCAGTTTCTGCGCCAGGGTTCTCAAAGATTTTCGCTTATTCATCGCCTCGGAGTCCCATTTTGGAACGCCCGCAATGCACTCCCTGCTGGAACGAACGCTTTGCAAACAAGCAGCCAAACCCATCTACGGCTTGATCTCCCCTCCGGCGTAGAACTCGCTGCGCCGGCGGCTGTAGGAGACGTACACGACCAGCCCGATCACCAGCCACACAAAAAACCGAACCCAGGTGATGGCAGGCAGACCAGCCATCAGCAGCAGGCAGAAGAGAATGCTCAGCACCGGAATCACCGGCCCAAACGGAACCCGAAATCCCCGCCGCCGCTCCGGCTCCTTGGCCCGCAGCACCAGCACCCCGATGCTCACCAGAACAAACGCAAACAGCGTGCCGATGTTGGACATCTCGGCAAACGTCCCCACATCGAACAGCCCCGATGGAATCGCCACCAGAATGCCCGCCACCCACGTCGCAAACGCCGGCGTGCGATATCGCGGATGCAGATGCGAAAAGACATCCGGCAGCAGCTTGTCGCGGCTCATCGCAAACCACACCCGCGCCTGCCCCAGCTGAAACACCAGGATCGACGAGATCATCCCCACAATTGCGCCGATCAGCACAAACAGCCGCACCCAGTGCAGGCGCGCCCCACCCGGCTCGAGCGAGACCCGCTTCAGCGCATTCACCACCGGCGCTCCGTCGCCCGCCACAGACTGCCACGGCACCATGCCGGTCAGCACCGCAGCCACGCCGATATACAGAATGGTGCACGCCACCAGCGTTCCCGCAATGCCCACCGGAACATCGCGCCGTGGATTCCGACACTCCTCGCTGGCTGTCGAGACACTGTCAAAGCCGATGTAGGTAAAGAAAATAATCGACCCGCCGGCCAGTACGCCGGAGAAGCCGTTCGGCGAGAACGGGTGGTAGTTCGCGGGGTGCACAAACGACAGACCGAAAAAAACAAAGATCAGAATCGCCGCAATCTTCACCAGCACCATCGCATTGTTTGTGCTCGCAGACTCACGGATGCCGCGCACCAGAACGACCGTCAGCAGGAGCACAATGATGAACGCCGGGATATCGAAGCCGAAGTGCCAGCCCGGCGCAAAGATGTCCTTCCCGGCAAGGTCCTGCAAACCCAGCGGAAGATAGGCCGGCGAAAGCCACTTGGGGTCGAGCCGAATGCCGAGCCAGTCAAGCAGGTCCACGATGTGCGCCGCGAAGCCCACCGAGACGCTCATGTTCGAAAAGGCGTACTCCAGGATCAGGTCCCAACCGATGATCCAGGCGATCAGCTCGCCCATCGTGGCATAGGTGTACGTATAGGCCGAGCCGGCAATGGGAATCATGCTGGCCAGCTCCGCGTAGCACAGGCCCGTTAGACCGCAAACGATCGCCACCAGAACCAACGACACCACCAGCGCTGGCCCCGCTCCAGGACGACCCGCAACCGCGCCGCTCGCGTGGTGCAGCCAGCCCACCATGAGGTCCAGAATCGGCGACCCCTTCCAATCGGTGATCTTCGCCGGGTTCCCGCCGATGGCCGTTCCGATCACCGTAAAGATGCCCGACCCGATTACCGCGCCGATGCCAAGCGCCGTCAGGCTCACCGGCCCCAGCGTCTTCTTCAGCGCATGCTCCGGCCGCTCCGATTCCGCGATAAGTTTGTCGATCGACTTGCGGGCAAAGATCTGTCTGCTCAGCTCGCGGCTCCTCACAGCAAAATCACATACGGGGGAGGTTGAATCGCTCTAACCAAACATCGCTTTGCATGCAGCGCGCCGGCCTATGCCGATACCAGAGACACCGACGCCCTGAGCCGGGCCTGCTTCGTTCTGCCGGCCGCTCAGGGCGACATGCCGTGCGTGGAGCTCAGGGCGTCTACCGCTTGCTCGCGCCGCGCGCTGCCTTCTTCACCTTCTGCTTCGCCGATCCGCGGGGGGTCGTGCGCTTCGCCTTCGGGGCAGCCTTCTTGCGCGCCGCGCGCTTCAGTTTTTTGCGCTCTTCGGTGTCGGTAATGCTCTTCGTATTTGCCATCGTGATTGAACTCTCTATCTGCCGATCTCGCGATCAGAAACTTACACGCGCTCCAACTGGGCAAACTTCTCCACCAGCTTTTTTATGCCGTGTCCTTGAAATTGTACTGTAATCTTCGCGTCGTCCCCATCGCCTTCCCGTTGCGCCACCATGCCCTCCCCATACTTCGGGTGCCGCACGCGCATTCCCTTGCTCAGTCCAGTGCGCCCGGTCGGCGTCGGCACCTCCAGCTTGGGCCGTCCGCCACCACTCCGCTGCCCCGGCACGGCTTGCCCGCGCGCGCCGAAAAACTTCGCCACATTGTCCAGGGATCCGGCCTCACCAGAAGCCCGCGGCGCGCCAATCACCCGCGTCTGCTGCATGTACTGCCGCACGCCGTTGCTGGTGCCCCCTCCGCTCTGGTCCTCATCCTCATAGCTGTAGTGCCGCTCGCCCTCTTCGGCCTGCTTGCCGAAGCGGTTGCCCGCTCGCGGGTACGGCGTCGCGTACGCCCCGCCATAGCGCGAGCCGTACTCCTCGCGCCCGCCGCCCATCGCCGCCGGACTCAGATCCTCAATCAGCTTGCCCGGCACCTCCTCCAAAAACCGCGACGCCACGCTCGCCTCCGGCATGTCGCTGCCGTACCGCCGCCGGTACCGCGCCCGCGTCATCACCAGCGTGTCCATCGCGCGCGTCATCCCCACGTAGCAGAGCCGCCGCTCCTCTTCAAGCCCCGTCGGATCCGTCAGCGTCCGCGAGTGCGGAAACAGCCCCTCCTCCATTCCCGCCAGAAACACCAGCGGAAACTCCAGCCCCTTCGCCGCATGCAGCGTCATCAGCGTCACCCGCGCCTCCGCCGAGTAGCCGTCCGCATCGCTCACCAGCGCCGCGTGGTCCAGAAACTCATGCAGCGTCTCGCCCCGCTCCTGCGCATCCTGCGCCGCGTTCGCCAGTTCCTTCAGGTTCTCAATCCGCGAAAACGACTCTGGCGTCGCCTCATCTTCGAGCGCCCGGATGTACCCTGACCGGTCATTCAAAAACTTGATCAGCTCCGGCAGCGTCGCCGCCTCGCCCGGCTTGCGAAACGCCGGCCGCTCTTCCGGCTTTGCCTCTGCTGCTTCGGCCGCCGCGACGTCCATGCGGTTCCGTCGCGTCTCCGCGGCACTCGCCTTCAGCGGCACCGGCGCAAACGGATTGAAGCTGGCAATCCCGTGCGCCGCGTCCGTGTCCACCACGTTCTCTGCCGCAATGGTCGAAATCTCCTCGCTCGGCCCAAAATCAAACCCGAAGTTGAAGCTGGTATCAAATCCCGTCTTCGCCGGCCCCGTATCTTCCACGCTCGGCGTCATCTCCGCCCCAAACCCAAAACTCGTATCCCCGTCGTCCGAGGCATCTGTAACCGCATCAGGCGCAAACTCCTCCGGAGCAAACGAAG
>CALMVL010000200.1 GCA_937873265.1 uncultured Granulicella sp. | reverse complement strand
GGACCAAGGCGCGTCGAACGCCTCGGTCCAGCCCGCACGCTGCACTCTCGCGACGAATCGTCAGTTCGCGCTCGGCCGCGTAAGCGCCGGAACCCGCCGTACGCTCGAAAGCCCGCCGAGCAACGCAGCCGCCGAAAACTGCGGCAATCCTGGCCAACTCGGCACATTGAACGGAATCACCGGGTGCGCGCTTTGGTCGGTCGCCTCCATGTGCTGCCGATGCAGCGCCTCACGGATCGTCATCTCCATCCCCACCTGCTCATGGTTCGCCGTTCGCTCCCAGTAGAGTCGAAAACCCTGCCCGCAGATGCCGCACTGAACGTCGCCACTTCCCTCTGTCTTCCTCACCAAAACCTGCATAACAGACTCTCCTTGTGACCCCTCTTGTAAGCTCAGCGCTGGTCGTGGGGGCTCTTGCCAGACATCTCACACTAGATCGCCCTCATCGCTCCTGCCCATACCACGTTCGTTGCAGTCCACCCTCTCCTCGCCCTCCCCGCAGAAAGACTCTTCTCGCGCCCGAGCGATATGCTTACATGCGTGAGCTCCGACCAACGCCAGTCCCCGCCGCCCGGCCAAATCTCCGTCCACCTGCCCGATGGTTCTGTCCGTACCGTCCCCCGCGGAACCACGCCGCATGACATCGCGACGAGCATCTCTCCCCGCCTCGCCGCCGTCGCCGTTGTCGCCCGCATTCAACCCGTTCGCGGGCAAGCCGACGAAGGCGCCGCGGAAGCTGCTGCCGGCGAGACCGAAGCCGCCATGTACGCCGACCAACCCACCTCCGCGGCCCGTCTCGTCGACCTCGCCGCTCCGCTGCACGAAGACGTTCGCCTGGAGCTGCTCAAGGAGACCGATGAGGCCACCCTCAAGGTCGTTCGCCACTCCGCCGCGCACGTCATGGCGACCGCGATTCTGGAGCTCTTCCCCGAAACCAAGCTCGGTCACGGCCCCGCCACCGATCAGGGGTTCTTCTATGACGTCTTCCGCGCTACGCCGTTCACCGAAGCCGACCTTGCCGCCATCGAGGCACGCATGGCGGAGGTCGTCGCCCGCAACGAACCCTTCGTTCGCGAAACCGAGCCCCGCGAAACCGGCCTCGCCGAGTACGCCCGCCATGGCGAGTTCATGAAGGTCCACTTCATCGAGCGGTTCACCAAACCCGGCGACGAACTCTCCCTCTACCGCAACGGGCACTTTACCGATTTCTGCCGCGGCCCGCACGTTCCCTCCACCGGCCGCGTCAAAGCCTTCAAGCTTACCTCCGTTGCCGGCGCGTACTGGCTCGGCGACGAGCGCAACCAGCAGCTTCAGCGCATCTATGGAACCGCCTTTTTCACCCAGAAGGAGCTGGACGCCCACTTCAAACGACTGGAAGAGATCAAGGCGCGCGATCACCGCGTCCTCGGCAAGCAGCTGGACCTCTTCTCCATCCAGGAGGTCGCGGGCTCCGGCCTCATCTTCTGGCATCCCAAGGGCGGTCTCATCCGCAAGGCCATGGAAGACTGGATGCGCGACGAATGTATCCGCCGCGGTTACAACCTTGTCTACACGCCGCACATCATGCGCCGCGAGCTGTGGAAGACCTCCGGCCACGAGGGCTATTACGGCCAAAACATGTACCCGCCGATGGAGCTCGACGACGCCGAGTACCGCCTCAAGCCCATGAACTGTCCGGGCCACATCCTGATCTACAAGAACACCCCCAAGAGCTACCGTGATCTCCCTGTCCGCTACGCAGAGCTCGGCAATGTGTACCGCTACGAGCGCTCCGGCACCATGCAGGGATTGCTGCGCGTCCGCGGCTTCACCCAGGATGACGCGCACATCTTCTGCACGCCCGAGCAGATTGAAGGTGAGGTCATCGCCTGCGTCGAGTTCGCGCAGTCGGTCCTCCAAACCTTCGGATTTGCGGAGTTCCGCGTGGAGCTCTCCACCTGGGATCCCAACGACCAGAAGAGCTACACGGGCAGCCCCGAAAACTGGCAGCGTGCGATCGACTCGCTCCGATCGGCGCTCGGCCGCAAGAGCATTCCCTACACCGAGATCCCGGGCGAAGCTGCCTTCTACGGCCCGAAGATCGACATCAAACTCGTCGACGTGCTCGGCCGTCTGTGGCAGCTTTCCACGGTCCAGTTCGACTTCACCCTTCCGGCCCGCTTCGACCTGGAGTACACCGGCGAGGACGGGGAGAAGCACCAGCCCGTCATGGTGCACCGCGCGCTCTTCGGTTCGGTTGAACGGTTCTTCGGCGTTTTGATCGAGCACTACGCGGGCGCCTTTCCCATGTGGCTCGCGCCGGTGCAGGTCGGCCTCGTCCCGATCTCGGAGAAGCACGTCGACTACGCGCGCGCGGTGCAGCGACGTCTCGAGGCCGCGGGCCTCCGCGTCGAGCTGGATGCCTCCAACCAGAAGATGAACGCGAAGATCCGTGAGTTTACCCACCAGAAGCTTCCCTTCGTCCTCGTGATGGGCGACAAGGAAGCCGCGACCGATCAGGTCAGCGTCCGCACACGGGGCAAGGGCGACGAGGGCGGCGTGCCGGTCGAGCACTTCCTTGCTCGCGCCGCCGCTCTGGTGCGCGATCACGCGATCTCGCTGGTTCCCGATGAGCAGATTCAGGAGCAGCCGACCGCCACGACCTAGATCTGCGCCGCTCGCCCAAAGCCGCTTGCGAGCCCGTCAACGTCCGATGACCGTTTGTTGCCGACGCACAGAACCGCTTGCGCGCGCTCCGTCACGTCCTACACTTGCAGCCATGTTCATCCTGCGCGACCAGATCCTCGTCCACGCTCCCGTGGACCGCTGCTTCCAACTGTCCACCAGCGTTGCCGTTGTGGAGCGGGAGCTCAAGATGCATCCCAAGGCCGGTCGTACCTCCGGTCACGTGCAGCCTGGCGACACCGTTCTCTGGACGGGCTGGCAGCTCGGCCTGCCGCAGTACCACCAGAGCGAGATCCGCAACTTCGTCCCAAACCAGTTCTTTCAGGACGCGATGCTGCGCGGTCGCTTCGCCTCCTTCGAGCACGACCACGCCTTTGTCGACAACGGCAACGGCTCCGTTGTTCTTCGCGACGAGCTTCGGTTTACCATGCCCTTCGGCTGGCCAGGGTGGCTCGTTGGCCGCGCCGTGCTTGTTCCGCACATCCGCGGCCTTCTTCGCCGCCGATTTGAGCTGATCAAGGGCTTGGCGGAAGGCGACGGCTGGCGGCAATACCTCGATGCACCCGAGGAGGTCTCACACCCACAACGGAGTCCGGTCTAACCGGCCGAAGGGACCTCCGTCGTGCGCTCCGCCGGCTGCAGCCCACCCACACGCCGACGCAACCACCGCCTCGCCGCTTCCGTACTGACCCCATAGCAGATGTGCGAGAAGAACTCGCTCAGGTGCTCCCGCGCCGGCTGCCGCGATGCCGGAACGTCCAGCCCCGCTGCAGGCACCAGCGTCTCGTGGGTGAAAAGCTGGAGAACCACGCCGAACGCCGCGCCATACCCTGCGGTCACGATCGGCGCGAACTCCGCCGCCGCGCCGTAGATCGCGCCTGTCGCGCCGCCGAAGACATAGTGGATGCCCTGAACGACGAGGCTCTGCTGCCCGGCAGCGATGGGGTGCCCGGTGAGCTTCTGTGCCAGGACCAGCGGCGGGGGCGTCTGCCCCAGCGTTCGCGGTTCGTAGATCTTCTCCGCAACGAACTTGGCAAAGCATCCAACCCAGCCCGCAAGCAACCCGACCAGCAGGCCGATGGCGAGCGACGGTTGGAAGGGACGTTTGGCGGTCAGCAGCATGAGGGTCTCCAGACGATATGTACCGGATCTGCGCCGCAGAGGAGTTGCCTCTCTCTGTCGCCCCGAGCCAATTGCCAGAACCGCCGCCGCTGGGCGGCTCTTTGGGGACGGTGCCCGGCAGGGCATCCAGCGGGCTTGCCGGAGAACGCGGAAGCAGGACCTATTTCCATGCTACAGGTTTGGGCGGAGAAGTACGCCACTGCCGCGGAGATGGGGCGACGGTCGGTGCGGGGCTGCATCGTATGGGAAGGCAGGTTGGGGAGAGGTGAGGCGATGAAGGCAAGTGTGCTGCATGAGTACGGCGGACCGGACAAGCTGCAGTATGAGGACTTCCCGGATCCGAAGCTGGGCGAGGGCGAGGTGCTGGTGCGCGTCGCGGGGGCGAGTATCAATCCGGTGGACTACAAGATGCGGAGCGGCGAGGCAAAGGCGCGGTTTCCGGTGGCGTTTCCGGGCGTGCTGGGACGCGATCTCGCGGGGGTGGTGCGCGAGGTTGGGCCGGGTGTGACCGGCTTTGAGCCGGGCGACCAGGTGATGGCGTTGACGCAGGCGACGTATGCGGAGTTGGCTGCGGTGAAGGCGAGCGATCTGGCCAAGGTTCCCGAAGGGCTGGAGTTGACGGCGGCGGCGACGCTGCCGCTGGTGGTTGCGACCGGCGACCAGCTGATCCGGAAGGCATGTGCGCTTGCCGCCGGGCAGACGGTGCTGGTGGCTGGGGCGCTGGGCTCCGTGGGTCGGGTTGCGGTGTACGCGGCGCTGACCGCTGGGGCAAAGGTGATCGCGGGCGTGCGCAAGAAGCAGGTGGACGAGGCGAAGGGGTTGGGCGCGATGGAGGTTGTGGCGTTGGATGACGAGGACGCGATGTCCGAGGTTGGGCTGCTGGACGCGGTGGCGGACACAGTGGGCGGTAAGACGGCAACGACGTTGCTGGGCAAGGTGAAGCAGGGCGGCGTGTTTGGGACGCTGCTGGGGCCGCCGGCGGGCGCGTATATGCACCCGACGGTGCGGGTGGCGGCGATGATGGCGGAGCCAGATCCGGCGACACTGGTGCGGTATGCGGAGGCGATTCGGGACAAGCGATTCGCCGTTCCGGTAGATCGGTTGCTGCCGCTCCGGGATGCGGGGGAGGGGCAGGCGATCGCGGAGAAGGGCGGGGTTGGAAAGATTGTTCTGGTTCCGTGAGCCTCGGCGGCTTCCCGGGTGCCCCCCACCCCCCACCCCCCTGGGTATTACCTCAGCTAACAGACCTGAAATCAGTGGGTTTGCACAAAAGGACCTGCTGCAAACTATTGATT
>CALMVL010000199.1:11018-14730 GCA_937873265.1 uncultured Granulicella sp. | reverse complement strand
CCCCACTCCGCCCGGCGTCCCCCTTCCGCATATCGGCAGGACCTGCTGCCCGCGCACCCTTTTTGCGCCCAGCAGCTGTTTCCTGCGCTCCCCCCAGCTTGGACTGCAACACCAACCCCGTCCCCGCACTTGCCAGCAGCTTTAACACCTCGCGGCGCTTCACCCCACGCTTTGCCATCCCGAATCTCCCCCCTTCAGCTTCGCTGGTCGTTCTTTCCCGCTTGTACCTTCGTTCCGATCGCTCAGGATACGCCGCCCAAGCGGGCTTCGTCGATCAAGCCCCAGCCCGGCCCTCGCGCAAATTCCACTGGCGCAACGCTCCGCCGCGAGCGTAAAGTGTTGCGCATCTCGCGTCAGCCCGGTTGACGATCTCGCCGTGTAACCGTTTGCAATTGGCGCCAACGCCGTTCAACACCAGATGGGGATTCCAAATGACATCCACCGCCGCTCCTCGATCGTTGCACCCGGTTTTGCTTAGCTTCCTCGCTGTGCTCGCGCTGCTGCTCGCCACCGCTCCTCCCGCCCTCGCCCAGTTTTCCGGATCCGTCCAGGGCACGGTGCAGGATCCTTCGGGCGGAGCCGTCCCTGGAGCCACCGTCACCCTCACCAACGTCGACACCTCCGTCACGCAAAACGCCACGGCCGACAGCTCCGGCGTGTACCGCTTCGCTTCGCTCGCCCCGGGCAACTACCAGCTTTCCGGTAGCGCCGCTGGCTTCAGCACCGCCAAAACTACCTTTGTCCTCAACACCAACGAGGTCCGCAACGTTCCCATCTCGCTTGCGGTCGGCTCCGTCTCCACCCAGGTCGAGGTCACCACCCAGCAGCCGCTGCTCGATACCTCCGACAGCCGCAACCAACTCACCCTCGACACGGCCGCCCTCGAGCAGCTGCCCCTGGCCGCTCGCAACCCGCTTGCGCTCATCACGCTCGCGCCCGGCGTTACCGGCCTCGGCGCCGGAACAGCCACGAACTTCAACCCGGAGAACTCTGTCGACGCCAGCGCCAACGGCCGCGGAGCGAATGGCAACCAGTACATTGTCGACGGCCTGGATGTCACCTCCAGCATCCGGCCCGGCGTGGTCAACCTCACCCCCAACGCCGATTCCGTCCAGGAAGCGAACGTCCAGACCAACACCTACACCGTCGATTACGGCCGCGCCAGCTCTATCCAGACGGTACTCACCACCAAGTCCGGAACCAACCAATTCCATGGCTTCGCCAGCGAGTACTACACCTACCAGGGCCTCGCGGCGCGCGGCGAATACGGGCCGGCGGCGGGAACCCGCGTAGCTCCGTACCACACCAACAATCTCTCGTTCGGCGTCGGTGGACCGATTCTTCCCCACCACGAGTTCTTCTTTTTTGTCGGGTACGAGCCGTACCTTTCGCTCGCCTCGAACGGCACCTCCATCCAGACCTATGAGGATCCTGCCTTCGTCGCCTTCGCCAACACTGTCCAGCCGAACAGCCCCGAGGTGCAGCTCCTCACCAAGTACACCCCCAGCAATGTGACCTTCCGCAACGTCTCGAGTACTGCGGCCCAGGCGTTCGGCTCGCCAACATCCGCCTCCCCCAACACAGGCTGCGGGACGCCAAGCACGGACAACATTCCTTGCAGCACCCCTGTCTTCGATCAGGGCAACTTCAACTCGAGTTCGTTCAACAACTCCAAGCAGTACAACATCCGCATCGACAAGTATTTCAAGAAGGATCGGGTGTACGGTCTGTTCTACCGGGATACGATCAACACGGGCGGTCCCGCCATCCGACCCGCCTTCCAGACCGGCAATAACTACTACACCTTCTCGCTCCAGGGCAGCGAGACCCACAACTTCTCCCCCAACACGCTCAACGAGGCCTTCGGCGGGTACAACCGCATTGAAGGGTTCGCGCCTTCAAGCGGCAACTTCACCGTTCCCGTCGTCAATGTCACCGGACTCGGCGTCGGCTTCGGATCGGGCTTCGCCCTGGGCGATTACATCCAGCACAGCTACCACTGGCGCGACGTCCTCACCCACATCCACGGATCGCACTCCATCCGTGCCGGTTACGAAGGCTGGCATGGCAATGACATCGCACTCTTCGCTGCGGCTTACGCCCAGCCGACGTTCCAGTTCAACAGCCTCATCGACCTGATCAACAACGATCCCTACTCCGAGGGCGGTCTCACCTACGATCCCCTCACCGGCAAGCCGAAGGCCAACAACTACGGCTACTCCCAGACCACCGGCGGCGCCTTCGTCGAGGACTCCTGGAAGGTTTCGACCAAACTCACCGTCAACTACGGTATCCGCTACGATAACTTCGGCAACGCCTATCCCTCCCTTGCCGGTACCGGCCTTTCGAACTTCCACCTGGGCTCCGGCTCGACCTTTCAGGATCAGGTGGCCAATGGCGTCGTCACCACCCAGGGTCACGTCTACAACCATGACCTGAACTGGGTCTTCAGCCCGCGCGGCGGCTTCGCGTACGCCCCCGGCGACGACAACAAGTGGCTCGTGCACGGGGGCATCGGCCTCTTTCACGACTACTTCACGTTGGGCAACTCGGAAAACGGACTTAGCGGCAATCCACCGAACTTCGCCCGGCCTACGTTCTATAACAACGGATCCACCGCCGCCCCGATCTTCGGCTACGGAACCCAAAACACATATCCATTCGGCTACCCCTACCCGGCATTCGGCGGGCAGCCGCTCGACGCCAAAGGAGGCATCGTAGGCGGCCAGATCGGCATCGGCGGGGTCGACTCCAGTCTCCGCAGTCCCTTCACCATCAACTTCAATCTCGCCGTCGACCGCCAGGTCACCCCCGGCTTCGTCGTCAGCGTTGGGTACGTCGGCTCCCACTCCGGAAGCCTGATCGCCGCCGGTGGAAACACCGGAAACACGTCTTACGGCAACGACGTCAACATCTTTTCCGGCGACCTGATTCAGCACATCAGCTGCACCGAGACTCCTGCTTCCGGAATGACCGCGGCGGTGAACTCCTGCTCCGGCACCCAGACCCGGCTGAACACCAGCTTCGGCAACATCAACTATGCGTTCAACACCTCGGTCGCGAACTACGACGGTCTCGTCGCCTCCGGCCGCGGCCGCTTTACCCGGCGCGGCTTTCTGACGGCCTCGTACACGCTCGGGCATTCGCTGGACGACTGGCAGAACTACCCGACCGCCTACCCCTTCAACCAGTACTACGCCAGCTCGCCCTATGACGTACGCCACCGGCTTTCGTTGGGCGCGTCCTACGAGCTGCCCGGCAGCCATCTCAGCAACGGCTTCGAGCGCCGTTCTCTCGGTGGCTGGACCCTCGCCGGAACCTGGGTCCTGCAGAGCGGTACCCCCTTCACCGTCTTCACCGGCGCCGCCTTCCATGCGCAGCTCCTCAACCCCGCCCTGCCCGCCACGCCGGGCAACCTTGCCTTCGCCCCCGGCAGCGGCGACTTCAACGCCGACGGCGATAACAATGATTACCCCAACATGATCTCGGCTGCGCAAAGCCATAACCGTGGCGACTACCATACCGGTCGCGGTGTCCTCGCCGCCTGTCCCGGGGGCATCCTGCCCTGCGGAGACTTTGCCCTGCCCGCGCTCGGGACCGAGGGCAACGAAGCGCCCAACCAGTTTCGCAATCCCGGCTACGCCGACCTCGACTTCACGATCAAGAAGGTCACGACCCTTGCCGAGCGCGTCAACCTCGAACTTCGCCTCGA
>CALMVL010000199.1:0-10918 GCA_937873265.1 uncultured Granulicella sp. | reverse complement strand
TCGATACCAACCTCCAGGACGGAAACTTCGCCCAGAGCACCGGAACCAACCCGGCCCGCAACATGCTTGTCGGCGCCCGCATCAATTTTTGACCGGCTTCGCCGCTGCTGAATCCAACCTCCGCCGCCGCGCTTCGCCATGTCCGGGCAGCATATTCAGACGTGGGTTGCGCGGCGGCCGCGGCAGCCCGCGGCTGCCTGTGTCCGCGCGAATCGGTCGAGGCTGCGGAAGCGCTCCGATGGGGCCTCACCCGGAGGGGCGGAAGATCCGGGCAGAGCCTTTATACTTTGAGCACGCGTCGCGCGGTTCGCGGCGGGGGAGACACACACGGGCCAATGAGCACATCAGCCACGATCGGGACAGACGAGTTTCAGGCGCTGGAGGAGCGGGTGATGCGGGCCGTCGAGATTGTTCGGCGGGAACGCGAGGCGCGCGCGACCATGGAGGCCGAACTGACCCGGCTGAAGCAGCGCGTGGGCGAGCAGGCCGCTGAGCTGGAACAGCTGCATCGGCAGAGGGAGTCGCAGGCCGTCGCTGCGGAGGCAGCGCGGAGCGAGCTCGCCGCGCTGCAGGATGAGCGAGCCGAGGTCCGACAGCGGATCGAACGCATGTTGCACCAGATGGATGAGCTCGTGTGACGTCTCGCTGGTCTGTGGTTCAACCGCATGGAGGAAGGCAGGATGCACGAGGGGGCACGAGGCGTGGCCGGACCCGCTGAGCCGGCGCAAGCAGTCGCGGTGAATATCTACGATCAGGTGTACCACCTGCGCGGGAGCGACCCGGCATATCTGGAGGGCCTGGCGCAGCAGGTAGACGCGAAGATGCGCGCGGTTGCCGCGGGGGGCGGCACGGTCGATTCCCTGCGCGTGGCGGTGCTGGCGGCGTTGAACCTGGCTGACGAGCTCGCAACGGCGCGATCGCGGCACGAGGCGCTGTCGCACAGCCTGCGGCAGGCACAGGCCGCGGTGCGGTCGCGGACGGGCTCGATCTCGGGGATGCTGGACGAGGTGCTCGAAGAGCGGCGGGCGGGATAGGCCGCGCGGCGGTCTCGATCCACGCATTTTCGCGCCCCAATGTGCGGTTGCGCCGCTATCCTCCATGCTCCGGGCGGCCGCGTGGTGCTGATCGCCGCAAAATTTGTCTCGTCCTTGCAGCCCCTTCTGCGCTACTGTGATTCATCGGAACTCCGCGATACGCGGCTCCGCTTGCTTCCCTGGTTCCGCTCCGCCTTGGTTCTCGCTGCGCCCAAGTCTTCGGCCGATGCTGCCCTACGCCAGAATCGGCCCTGCTGCACCGGCGATCTCTGGCACCCTGAACATTCCTTTGCGAACAGGAAGAGATGCTGGCCACTTGCGCTCCCTTGCCTCCTCCCGAGGCGATCCCGGCCGTCGCGGAACGCATCGCATGAGAGAGGAGCCTACCGATGGACAAGGTTGAGGTCTCGGACGAGTTGGTCGTGCCGATGGACGAGGTCGCGCCGGGCGTGAAGGGTTTGCGCATCGCGTTTGTGAACGTCTTTGGGGTTGCGCACACGGATGGATCGTGGACGCTGATCGATGCGGCGATCCCGCACACAGCGTGGCGGATCCGGAGTTGGGTGGAAACGACGTACGGAGGCCGCGCGCCCAATGCCATCGTGCTGACGCACGGCCACTTCGATCATGCCGGCGATGCACGCGAGCTGGCCGACGGATGGGACGTGCCGATCTACGCGCACACGCTCGAATTCCCGTACCTGACAGGGCAAAAGGCATACGATCCGCCGAACTGGAAGGCCGGCGGCGGCGTTATGCCGCTGATGGGGCCGACCTTTCCGCGAGATCCGATTGACGTGGGCGACCGTTTGCGCGCGCTTCCCGGCGACGGCACGCAGCTCACCCTGGTCGAACTGCCGGGATGGACGCTGATGCACACGCCCGGCCACACGCCCGGCCACGTCTCGTTCTTCCGCGAGAGCGATCGCACGCTGCTGGTGGGCGACGCTTTTTGCACCACAAAACCCGAGAGCTTCTTTGAGGCGGCGCTGGTGCAACACCCCGAGCTCCATGGGCCGCCGAGCTACTTCACCCCGGATTGGGCGGCCGCGAAGAGCTCGGTCGAGAAGCTTGCCGGGCTGAGGCCCGGAACGGTCGCTCCGGGGCACGGCAAGCCGCTTTCGGGCGCGGAGGTCGCGCCGGGGCTCGCCAAGCTGGCCGCGGACTTCGACCGGATTGCCGTGCCGGATGATGTGAAGCGCGGCGACCCAGACGTACACGCGCACATGTAGAACACGCGGAACCGTCTTCGCAACCGGACTTTCGTTGTAGGGCGACGATGGGACTTGACTTGCCAGAACGGGGAGTCGCCAGTAGCATCCAACCTATGAAACCGGCCTGCTAAGCAGGTGCGCGACCAACGCTGGTTGAACCAATATTCATTGAACAGGGATCTTGCTCGTAGATATGGCTCGGTGTGCAGTGTCCGCCAGTCCGGAATGCCTAAAGAGCCACGGCGAGATCCCGCCGTCTAAGACGGGTTCACCAGCGCCTCGACGCACGGCCCCGTGGGTCGGTTTCGTACACTTCTGTCGTCGGTAGCGCCGCTCGAGCCGATAGCGCCGCTCGGCGCAGGATGCGCTTCTCCGTCCGCCTGCGGCAAGCGCCTACACTACAAGCGGCATGTTTCCCACGCTGCTCCACCTCGGCCATCTGAACCTGCCCACCTTCGGCGTGCTGGCCGCTTTCGGGCTCATCTGCGCGCTGCAGCTGTCGCAGGTGACGGCGCCCCGCTCCGGAATCGATCCGGAACAGGCCTGGAACGCGGGTCTTCTGGCGGGCGTGGGCGCATTTGTTCTGTCGCGGGTGCTTCTGGTCGTGACCAATATCCGCAGCTTTCGGGCGTTTCCCATTCTTCTGCTCATGGTGCCTTCGCTTACGGCGACGGGCATGCTGCTCACGGGGGTCGCGGTGGCGCTCTGGCTGCGCTGGCGCGGTATCCCGATCCTGCGCATGCTGGATGCGTGGGCTCCCTGCGCCACGCTGCTTTGGGCATTTTTGGCGCTGGGTCATTTTGCCGAAGGCTCGGACCCAGGCCTGCCGGCGCGCCTGGGCCTGCCGAATCATCCCGGCGGAACCCGCGCCTACCCGGTTGCGCTGCTGGCGGCGCTGCTGGCCGCCGGCATCACGGCGTGGCTGGTCTGGTGGGGGAGCGCGCACACGCCCTGTCGGGGAACAACCGCCGCCCTGGCCCTGGCGCTTTCCGGCACAGCGCAGTTCCTGCTCACGTTTTGGCGTCAGCCGTACATCTACGAGCCGCCCTTCACCAGCCTGCTCGATCCCATCCAGTGGCTGGCTCTGGGCATGATCGTCGCCGGGGCTGTGGTGTTCTGCGCCGGTGCGCTGCCCTCTGGCCCGCGGAACCGAAAGGGAGCCTCGCATGCCGTCTAAGAACATGTTGCCCAAGGGCCAGCGCCGCCGATCGGTGCGGGCCAAGTATGTCGCCACCCGCGGCGTCGAACCGGAGCTGGATCCGGCGATCCCGACGATGGATCTGGGCCTGGGCGCGCCGGGGGAGGTGCGCCGCTTCGTCGCTCCCGTGGAAGCCCGCGGCAAGCGCCTGGACTTCTACCTGGCTCAGGCGATCCCAAACATTTCGCGCGCGCGGGTACAGCTGCTCATCGAGCACGGGCAGGTCCGCGTCGGCGGCGCGCGAGCCAAGCCGAAGCACACCGTCACGCCCGGCGAGGTGATCGAGATTGAAGGCAGTCCCCGGCCCGAACCCCTCAAAGCGATCGCCGAGGCGATCCCGCTCGATGTCGTCTTCGAAGACGAGACGCTGGCCGTCCTCAACAAGCCGGCGGGCATGATGGTTCACGCCGGCGCGGGCGCCTCGGAGCCGGAGGACGGGGGAGACGGGGAAGCGTCAGTGGACCCACGATCGTCGGGCACACTCGTGAACGCGCTGCTGCACCACCTCGCCGGCCAGCTCTCCTCCGTCGGTGGCGAGCTCCGGCCGGGTATCGTGCACCGGCTTGATAAACAGACCAGTGGCCTCATCGTGGTGGCCAAGGACGACGAGACACACCGCCGTCTGGGCGAGATGTTCGCCGAGCGCGAGGTCCACAAGACGTATCTGGCGCTGGTCCACGGCCATCTTCGCCAGGACGCCACCACGGTGAAGCTGCCGATCGGCCGCGATCTTCTGCGACGGACCCGCATGACCACGCGGCGTCCTCCGGATGCGCCCGGGGTCCGTTCGGCCGTCTCGCACGTGCGTGTGCTGGAGCGGCTCGAGACGGAGTGGGGTCCGTTCACCTTCGTCGAGGTCACCATCGAGACTGGCCGCACCCACCAGATCCGCGTGCACCTGCAGGCGCTTGGGCATCCGGTTGTGGGCGACACGGTGTACGGTGCGCCGGCCAGCATCCGCCACCTCGCGAATCCGGATGCCCCACCCATCGTGCTTTCGCGCAACTTCCTCCACGCGGCGCGTCTCGCGTTGACGCACCCGCGCACCGGCGAGCCCCTGGCGCTCGAGGCCGCGCTGCCGCCGGAGCTCGACGCACTGCTTGCCAAACTGCGGAGCCGCGGTGTCGCGGCAGCGGCGCGGCGTACCCGCATTCGGTAGAATGACGGCGTGAACGTCTTTTGTCGATCGGTTGCTTCGCTGGGCCTGCTGCTGCTTCCCGCCCTGTCCTTTGCCTCTGCCCAGACCGCGGGGACGCCAGCGCAGCAGCAGACGCTGCCCGACGCGCCCGGCACACCACGCCCCGCGCCTTCCCCGGCGGCGCAGCCGGTTCCCCCCCTTCCGGCCGCCCAGACCGCGCCCGCGCAGCAAACGACGCCAGCCCAACAGACCGCGCCGGCGCTGTCCTCCACTGCGGGCAGCAGCTCCGCTCCGGCGAATGCCGACGAGCCGGTTGCGACCATCCGGGTGCAGGCGCGCGAGGTCAACCTCGTCTTCACCGTCACCGACAAAAAGGGGCGCTTCGTCACCGGACTGCACCAGCAGAACTTCGGCCTGCTCGACGACGGCTACCCGCCGCTCTCGGTGACCGGGTTCAAGCAGCAGACCGACCTGCCGCTCCGCGTCGGCATCATGCTCGACACCTCGTCCTCCATCCGGTCGCGCTTCCAGTTCGAGCAGCAGTCCGCGCTCGAGTTCTTTCTGCAGGTGTTGCATGCCAACGATCGCGCCTTCGTCGAAGGCTTCGACATCCAGACCGATCTCGCGCAGGACTACACCAACTCGGTCGGCATGCTGAACCAGGGCATCGCGAAACTTCGGCCGGGCGGCGGAACGGCGCTGTTCGACGCACTCTACAAGACCTGCCGCGACCAGATGCTGACGTTGCGCGACGAGAACGCCGTGCGCCGCGTGCTGATCCTGGTCTCGGATGGCGACGACAACTACTCGCGCGCACTTGAGTCCGACGCCATCAAGATGTGCCAGCGCGCGGAGACGATCGTCTATTCGATCTCGACCAACGTCAGCCCGTCCAAGGACAAAGGGGACGAGGTGCTGCGGCAGATCTCCGAGGCAACCGGCGGCCGGCCCTTTTACCCGACCAAGATCGAGGATGTGGCGACCGGTTTCCATAACATCGAGCTCGAGCTGCGGTCGCAATACTCCGTGCAGTACCGGCCGTCGAACTTCAAAAGTGACGGCTCCTTCCGAACCATCTATCTCACCGCGCTCGATCCCCGCTACCACGTCAGCACCCGCAAGGGCTATTTCGCGCCGCGTCCGCAGTAGGAGCGCTCACCTCCGTCCCGGCGGGCCGGTGAGACTTCTGCGTCGGGCACGTGTCTAACCGGAGGAGGCCTTCGTCCGATGATTCGCTCCACGCCCAAACATCTCCTCGCGCTCGCCGTTGCCGCTCTCGCCCTGCCATGGGCGATCCAGGCGCAGCAGCCGCAGGCCGGCGGACCACCGCCTCCTTCCAACTTCGGTCCGCCACCGCCGCCGATGCCCACCATCCCGCAGCAGATCGCAACACTCGCGGACCAGCCGGCGACGCACACGTCGTTCACCTTTGATCGCTCCATGCTGGAGGCGGCGCAGGGCGTGCTCGGCACCGATGCCGCGGAGGCCCGGCGCATCGTCGCCGGCCTAAGCTCGATCACGGTGGACACGTACCGCTTTCAGCAGCCCGCGTTCTATGCACCGGAAGCGATGGCGTCGCTGGTCTCGACCTTCAACGCCGCCGGCTGGAAGCACCTGGTCAACGCGCACGCGACGCCGGGACAGGCTGCACAGCCAACAAAACAGATGACGGACCTGTGGCTCCATTTTCGCGGCGCCAACATCGATGACGTGGCCGTGTTGTCGCGCGGCCCGCGAACCATGAATCTGGTGCAGGTCGCCGGCGACCTCCGACCGCTGGATCTGCTGCATCTTTCAGGGCACTTTGGGATCCCAAAAGTCGACGCGGACGCGGTGATGGTGCCCGCTGCACCAGGCAAGTAGACCGCCGCACACGGACGGCTGCGATGTGGTGTCCACTTCGCAGCGACCCAGTGGCTAGGGGGTGGTGAGGTTAAAGGTGCTGTGCAGGGTGGCGGTGGAGTCGGTGCCGATCCAGAGGTCGAAGGGGCCGGCTTCAAGGGTGCGGCGGCGGAGCGAGGCGCTCCAGAAGGAGAGGTCGTCGGCAGAAAGGGTGAGGGTGACCGTTTCGGTTGCGTGCGGGGCCAGGGTGACCTTGCGGAAGGCCTTGAGCTCGCGGGCCGGGCGCGTGGTGCTGCCGGAACGTTGATGCGTGTAGAGCTGGACGACCTCCGCGCCGGGGCGGTCTGAGGCGTTGGTGAGGGTGACGGACGCGCTGAGGGGCTGGGAGGTGGAGACGGTCGGAGAGGTGAGTTTCAGGTCCGCGAGGGTGATGTTGGCGTAGGAGAGGCCATAGCCGAAGGGGTAGAGCGGGGCGCTTGACAGATCCCAGTAGCGGCGGGCGTTGTTTTCGGGGTCCATGGGGAGCTTGGCGTTGTAGAAGAGCGGCTCCTGGCCGGCGGAGCGGGGCCAGGTGACGGGGAGGTGGCCGGAGGGGTTCGCGTCGCCGAAGAGGAGGTTCGCGACGGCGTGTCCCCCCTCGGATCCGGGATACCAGACGTTGAGGATGGCGGGCACGTGCTCCGAGGCCCAGGTGATGTCGAGCGGGCGACCGGTCATCAGGACGAGGACGACCGGTTTGCCGAGGGCGGCGACGGCTTCGAGCAGGCGTTGCTGCTCGCCGGGCAGGGTGAGCGAGGCGCGGGAGGCGGCTTCGCCGTTCATGGTCTGAGCTTCGCCGAGGACGAGGACGGTGGTGTCGGCGGCGCGGGCGAGGGCGAGGGCATGCTGGAACTCGGCTGCACGGGCCTCGGGCGTGAGAAGCGTGAGCGGCGCGGGGGGGAACTGCTCATCGAAGATGGTGGGGGCGCCGCGGGTGATTTCCACGCCGAGCGACACGCTGACCTGTGCCTGGGGAAGCTTTTCGCGAATCCCCCCGGCGATGGTAACGACGCGGTCGCGGTCGCCGTGGATGGACCAGGAACCCAGCGTGTCGACTTTGGAGTCGGCAAGGGGGCCGATCACGGCGACCGAGCGGATGGACTTCGAGAGCGGGAGGGTGTGGGCCTCGTTGCGGAGAAGGACGGCGGTCTGCTCGGCGGCTTCGCGGACGGCGGTACGCTCCCCTTCGGAGCCGGTGACCTGCTTGAAGTGGTTGAGGTCGACGTAAGGGTTGCTGAAGAGGCCGAGGCGGTACTTGGCGGCGAGGATGGGCCGGACCATGTCGTTGACGTTGGCCTCGGAGATCCGGCCGGACTTGACGGCCTCAGGCAGGAACTGGCGGTAGACGGAGGAGGTCATCTCCATGTTCACGCCGGCGGAAAAGGCGCGAACGGCGGCGTCCGCGGGAGAGGAGGCGAAGCCGTGGGCCTCCAGATTCTTGACGGCGTCCCAGTCGGAGACCACGAACCCGGTGAATCCCCAGTCTTTGCGGAGGACGTCCTGGAGCAGCCAGCGGTTGCCGGTGGCGGGGACGCCGTTCAGGTCCATGTAGGCGGACATGATCGTGGCGGAACCGGCGTTGACGGCGGCGTGGTAGGGGCGGAGATAGACGTTGTAGAGGAGCTCGTCGGAGATGTCGGAGGACTCGTAGTCGCGGCCGCCTTCCGCGGCGCCGTAGCCGGCGAAGTGCTTGGTGGAGGCGAGGACGTGGTCGGGGCTGCCGACAAAGGGGCCCTGAAAGCCGCGGACCTGGGCGGCGGCCATGGCTTCGCCGAGGACGGGATCTTCGCCGGCAGACTCCATGATGCGTCCCCAGCGGGCGTCGCGGGCGATGTCGACCATGGGGGCGAAGGCCCAGTGGACGCCGGCGGCGCGGGCCTCGGCGGCGGCCATGGCCTGGGTGCGGGTGACAAGGTCGGGGTCCCAGGAGGACGCCATGGCGAGGGGAATGGGGGCGATGGTGCGGAAGCCGTGGATGACGTCGTAGCCGAAGAGGAGGGGAATGTGGAGGCGGGATTCGGTGACGGCGACCTTTTGGAGGTGGTTGATGGTTTCGGGATCGGTGTGGAAGAGAAAGGAGCCGACCTCCCCGGAGCGGGTGAGCCGATCCTGCTCGGCGGTGGAGACGTACATCGTCTGCCCGGCGGATTGCTCCGTCTGGCCGATCTTTTCGGCGAGAGTCATTCTGGAGAGGAGGTCGTCGACGAAGCGGTTCACCTCCGCGTCCGTGGGTGCGGCGGAGGTGGCTTGCTGGGCTTTGCCGGCGGGTGACAGCGTGAAGGCGGCAAGGAGAAGGACGGCGGCAGAAAGGTGGAACGGGAGTTTAGGCAATCGTTTGATCCTGTAAGTTTCGGTGAAAGCGGCCGGTCTCACTGTATCGTGCGCCGGGTCAGTTAGGAACGGAAATCGCAACATTGAGTCGAGATCGGCCTGCGATGGCTGGTTTGTGGTCAACAGAATCGCGCTTGCAACATGAAGCATGTTCATATCCGGACGACGTTTGCCGAAAGTGGACACACACCCTCTCGGAGGGAGCTGGACCGTGCGCCTGCTGGAGGGACCTGTGTTCGACATAAGTTTGGCAGTTCGCTTGCCTAGACGCCAGGACGGTGGTGTGTCCAGGGAGGTGGTATGGCGTTTTACGAACGGATTCGTGATGTCGTCACCGAAACCAACAGCGCGGATGCGGTCAGGGCGAGGCAGAGCGCTGGCTGGCAGATGGTCTCGATTGAATGGCGGCGAGAGGTTCCCGAGTCGGAAGCTCGAAGCCGTACCTCGCCGGTCGACGAGATCCCGTACGGGCTTCGTCTCTCGGCCGACTGTGCTCGCTTAGAGGTCGATCCGACTGAGAATGCAGCCCTGATGCAGATGATGGAGCTGCTTGGTCACGACTTCTCGTACGCAAGTATCGTGAGCGATCTGAATGAGAGGGGTTTGCGGCAGAGGGACGGCTCACCGTGGACCCGGGTCGCCGTATTTCAGATGATGCCCCGGCTGATTGAAGTGGGACCCCGCCTCTTTGCCGAAGACGCGTGGAAGAGCCGGCAAAAGGTCATCTCCGGTGACCGGTCGGAGGTTTAGCGACAACGGGAAGGGCTTTGCGAAGGGCGTCGAGGTCGGATTGGTAGCTGAGGGCGGGGAGATCTTCGAGCAGGATTCGGAGTTCGTGGGTGACCGTGGGGTCGAGGCGGCCGGCGGTTTCGATGTGGTGAAGAAGGCTGCAGAGCTGTTCTTCGTGCTGGTCGATGGCTCGCATGGTATGGAGCAGGGTGTGAAGACGGTGGACGATGGGAAGATGGGTGGTCGCGTGTGACGACGCTACCCGTTTTTCGGCTACTTTGCGGTTGATCACGGATTCCCCTGCGCTTTGGATAGTGGTTGGATCGTCGTCGCGGGTGTGATGTTGGCTTGGACGCCCCGGTTTTTACGCTTTTTCTTCGCCACAGTGTCAGGCGTGCTGGAGAACGAAGCGGAGCGCGGTGTGTTCGGCCCAGTAGCCGTCATAGCCGGTGGCGGGATCGGGCGGCGCAAGAAAAGCGCAGTGGCCGCCGTTCGGGGGTTCGACGAGGGTGATGTTACGGTTAGCGGCGAGTGCGGCGCGGGTGGCGGGGGTGATGCGGATAAAGGGATCGTCAGCGGCATGGAGGAAGAGGGTGGGGACGGTAATGCGACTGAGCACACGGGCGGCGGAGGCGCGCTGGTAATAGTCGTCCGCGGAGGCGAAGCCGGAGTACGGGGCGGTAATTCTGTCGTCGAACTGGCGGAGGGACGTGATCCGACGGGCGCGGGCGGGGTCGAAAAGCTGGGGAAAGAGGGTGGTCTTGTGGCGATAGCGGCGAAGGAGGGCGCGGAGAAAACGGTGTTCGTACACGCGGTTGAGCGGGCGGTGCAGGGCGTCGGCGGAAGGGCCGAGATCGCAGGCGGGGGAGATGGCGATGACGGCATGCAAGTTGGCGGGGCTTTCCGGGCCTACGTCGCCGGCGGCCTTCAAGACGAGATTGCCGCCCATGGAGTAGCCGATAAGGGCAACAGAGCGGAGGCGCTCGCGAACGGAAAAAAAGCGAAGTACCGCCAGGACGTCTTGGGACAGGCCGGAGTGGTAGAGCGTGGGGGTGAGGCGCTCGGTGCCGCCACAGTTGCGCATGTTCATGCGGATGACATTTGCGCCGGAGCGGAAGAGCTTGGCTGCATTTCCCAAGACGTACTGGGACGAGGAGGATCCTTCGAGGCCGTGGACGAGGATGGCGGTGGGGGCGTGGGCACGGACGGCGTAGGTCTGCCAGTGGCAGTGACAGAGGACCTGGGTGGCCTGACGGGTGACGGGCCGGGAGGTCGGTGACACCAAGGTCTCAGACGCGAGACCCTGTGGCGAGCTGCGGGCGGACTCTTGGGCGCCTCCCGCCGGTTCTGTCATCACGAGGACGGCTTCGGGGGTGGGAAGATGGTGCGGGCG
>CALMVL010000198.1 GCA_937873265.1 uncultured Granulicella sp. | reverse complement strand
ACCATCCTCCCCACCCTGAATGGCAGCCCGTCGCTCCTGCTCGACGTCGGCGCGAACGTCGACTCCGACCCCGGCAACCTCGTACAGTTCGCCGTGATGGGCGACATCTACGCCCGCGACGTGCTCCGCATCCGCTCCCCGCGCGTGGGTCTTCTCTCGATCGGCGAAGAAGACTCCAAAGGCAACGCCCTCACCCGCGATACCCTCCCGCTGCTCCGCGCCCTTCCCATCCAGTGCATCGGCAACGTCGAAGGCCGCGACCTCTACAACAACCGGGCCGACGTGGTCGTCTGTGATGGCTTTGTCGGCAATGTCGCTCTCAAATCAAGCGAGGGCCTGGCCCGGCTCGTCAACACCTCGCTCAAAGAGAGCCTCAAGTCCACCGTCACCTCACAGGTTGGCGCCCTGCTCTCCCGCGCTGCTTTCGCCGCATTCAAGAAGCGCCTCGACTACACCGAGTATGGCGGCGCTCCGCTGCTGGGCGTCCGCGGCGTCTGCATCGTCGGCCACGGGTCGTCGAACGACAAGGCGGTGATGAACGGCATCCGCGTCACCGCTGAGTTCGCCCACGCTCGCGTGAACGCGGCGATCGAGTCCGCCATCATCCGCGTCGCCCCCCGCGACCACACGTCTCACCTCAACGGCGCAGCCAGCCACCCACAAAACGCCTCTGCAACCTCCACCGAACTTCCCCCGCCAACTCCCACTCACTGAGCTGGCGCGTCCCAGAGCCGACTGAAAGACGTAGACGGTCAGCGCCGGAGCCGATCAAGCACTTTGTGGTTCACAGCGTTGTCGCGGGTCCGGCGGGAAGGCGTGTTTGTAGAGCCAGGGCATCTCCGGCAGCCTTTCCAAGCGCTGTGTTGTCAAAGATGCACCACACCTCGGCGGCCGTCTGCTGATCGTGCCGCAGATCCTGCGCCAGGGCGTCAAGAAACGCCGACGAGTAACCGGAGGAATACACCCGAGGCGAGCCGTGGAGTCGGCGATAGATCAGATCGCACCAGCCGCCGGGTACGGCAGCAGCAGCGGACCCGGCAGGCGGGTCTGCAGCGACACGAGCCATCCCAAATTCGCGGAGGAGAGATCCTGGCTCGGGCGTAAACCATGAGGCGTGGCGAGGCTCCACGGCAACAGCACCCGTGTACAGCTCTCGTACCGTCATCAAGAACTCGCGAGCGATGCCGCCATCAAAGGCAAGCTTCGGGGGGAGTTGCACAAGCACCGGGCCGAGCGCATCGCCAAGATGGTGGACTTCTGAGAAAAACTGCTGCAGCAGCGCTCCGCAGCGGACCAGGCGGGCCTCATGGGTGACGGCCTTCGGCGCCTTCACCGCGAATCGAAACCCGGATGGCACAGCCGCTGCCCAGCGGCGCCATGTGGCCGGTCGATGCGACCGCGTAAAGGTGGAGTTGACCTCCACGCAGGAGAGCCGGCTGGCATAGCGTGTGAGGTGTGACCCCTCTTCCGGAAACTTCCGCGCCAGTGCGGCGGGAACATTCCAGCCGGCAGTGCCGATACGCATCCCGGCCATCCTGCTTCCTCCGGTAAAGTGCACAGCAGCACAGCCCGCCGAAACGCTCCGGCAACCGTGCGCCGGCAGCTCCGGATCCATCGAACTCTCAAACCCGGCTCATCTCCTGCGGCACCGGAAACGGGTTTCGCTCGGCGAACTGCACCTGGTGCCAGTACGGGTAGGCCTGGTTCACCCGGCTGGCTGCGTCGAGCTTCGCCACCTGCTCCGGAGTCAGCGACCACCCCGTCGCCCCGAGGTTGTCGCGCAGCTGCTTCTCGTTGCGCGCGCCGATGATCAGCGTCGATACCGTCGGCCGCTCCAGCAGCCAGTTGAGGGCGATCTGCGGCAGGCTCTTGCCGGTCTCCTTCGCGACCTCGTCGAGCGCGTCCACCACCCGGTACAGGTGCTCGTCCGTGACCTGCGGCCCCGCATCGTTGACCGTCTGGTTGTTCAGCCGGCTCTGCTCCGGCTTCGGTTGGCCGCGCCGCAGTTTGCCGGTCAGCCGGCCCCAGCCCAGCGGCGACCACACCAGCGCGCCCACGCCCTGGTCGACGGCCAGCGGCATCAGCTCCCACTCGTAGTCGCGCCCCACCAGCGAATAGTAGACCTGGTGCCCCACATACTTCGCCCATCCATAGCGCTCGCTTACGCTGAGGCTCTTCATCAGGTGCCAGCCGGAAAAGTTCGAGGCGGCGAGATATCGCACCTTCCCTGACAGCACCAGGTGGTTCAGCGCCTGCAGCGTCTCGTCCACGGGAGTGGAGGCGTCAAACGCGTGGAGGTGGTAGACGTCGATGTAGTCCGTCCCCAGCCGCTTCAGGCTCGCCTCAACCGACTGGATGAGGTGGTACCGGCTCGACCCCACGTCGTTCGGTCCCTTGCCCACGCGGAAGGTCGACTTGGTCGAGATCAGCACGTCCTCGCGGCGCAGGTGGCTCAGCGCCCGGCCAAGCATCGTCTCGCTTTTGCCGGTGGAGTATACGTCCGCCGTGTCGAAGAAGTTGACGCCCGCGTCCATGCACAGGTCGACGAGCTTTTTGGCCTCGTCCTCGCTGGTTTCGCCCCACGCCTTGAAGAATTCGTCGCCCGCGCCAAAGGTTCCCGCCCCGAAGCAAAGCACCGGCACTTTCAGTCCCGACCGTCCCAGATGTCTGTAGTCCATCCCGTGTCAGATGCGCGGAAACGCCGCGCCGGCTTCCGCGTCCTGCTGGGGGCGGTGCGTTGCCGGTGCAGTCTGTGCTGCCCGGCTACTCCGCCGGCCGGTCCGGCTGCGTCCGAAAGACCTCCTCGACCCGCTCGACCGTGTCGATCTCCTCCACCGGCTTATCCGTCCGGATGCGCACGATGCGCGGGAACCGCAGGGCAAAGCCACTCGCATGCCGGTCCGATCGCATGATGTTGTTGAAGGCCACCTCCAGAATCACCAGCGGCTCCACTGTTCGGAAGTGCCCGAAGTCCTCAAGCGTATGCGCCCTCAGCCACGCGGTGAGGTCGACGATCTCCGCGTCCGTGACCCCCGAGTACGCCTTGCCCACGTTGAGCAGATGGCCGCCCGGCCCGCGCACCGCGAAGGTGTAGTCGCTCAACAGCTGCGACCGCCGCCCCGAGCCGTACTCCGCCCCGGTGATGACCACATCGAGCGTCGCCAGCTCGCGTTTCAGCTTGACCCACGAGAGCCCCCGCCGCCCTGGCAGATACAGGCTTCCCGCCGCCTTCAGCATCACTCCCTCGTTCGCCCGCGCCCGCGCATCCCGGTACGCCTGGTCGATGGCCGCCGCTGTCTCCACCAGCGACGCCGGCGAAATCATCAGCCGCTGGACGGTCTCCGCCGAAGGGGGCGTTGCTGCCTCCGATCGCTCGCCTGCGACTGCCGCCTCCGGGAAGCCGGGAGCAAACAGGCCAGCCTGCCCAGCCGTGTGAGCCGCCTTTGCTCGCCGAGGCTTCGCCGCCTTCGGTGTCTCCGGCACTTCGATGGGCGACCGGGCCACCGGCTCCATTGCCCGAACGAGGCTCTCCAGGCGCTCGCGCCGGGCGCGCAACGGCAGATCCAGGGTCAGTCCGTTGCCCGCGTACAGCACGTCGAAGGCCATAAACACCACCGGGATCTCTCGTCGCACGGCGTTTCCCACCCGCTTGCGGCCGATCCGCTGCCCCAGCAGCGCAAACGCCAGTGCCTTGCCCTCGGCGAAGTCCCAGCCCAGAATCTCCCCATCCAGAATCACCGCTCCCGCGCTCGTTCCCCCCGTCCCCAAGGCCGCCAGGTCTGCCTCGCCGGGAGCGACACTCAGAGCGCCGTCCGCGCTTTCGCCTCCGCGCTCCGTCCCGACACGCGCAAACGCCTCCACCAGCTCCGGGAAGCTTTCCGTCACGTCGTCGCGGTTGCGCGAATACAGGACCACGCGGCCTGGGGTGTTCGGGTCGCCGCAGTGCAGCTGCGCGCGCATCCCGTCATACTTGTCCTCCAGGTAGGCTTCCACCTTCCCGCCTGCCGCCGGGGCCTCACCGACCGCTTCCGGCATCGCGTTCCCCTCATCCCGAGATGCAGCCCCGGAACCGCCGAACCCTGGCTCGACCGCAAGGCGCTCCGCCTCCTCCTGCTCCGGCGCGGCAATCAACTCGGTATCCGGTGCGTCGGCGAACTCTTCCGCGGCATCTTCTGCCTCCGCGGCGGCCTTCTTGCTGCGTCTCTTCTTCGGGGTCTTCGCTGCTGCCATTGCCTTCGCGGGCTTCGCCGTAAACCGCTCCACCGCCTCTTCCGGCGTCTCCACCGGACTGGCCAACATAAACCCGAGCGGATGAAACAGCCGCATCCGCGCCTCCCCCAGCGTGCCGCGAAACGCGCGTTCAACAGCCCCCGCCAGGTCCGCTTCAAGCATCACGGCGTGCCGCACCGCGACGACCTCCGCCGCGGCGGCCGCCGCAATCGCCTCCTCCACCAAACTCTGCTTCACCCCGATGCGCATGTCTCCCAGCATCAGCTTCAGGAGGTACTTGGCCTCGACCGCGGTCGCTCGCCCCAGCAATCCCTCCACCAGCCCGGCCCGCACCTTGGTCGTCGCCGCCACGGCCATCCCCGCGAACGCCGTTTGGACGTCTGCGAGCAACACCTCCGGCAGCTTTCCCCCGTCCCTCCCTACCAGCAG